>JBQTIM010000199.1:0-11543 GCA_052388135.1 Elusimicrobiota bacterium | reverse complement strand
TTACTTCTGGCGGGCGCCCGCCCGCTGGACAACCCCCACGGCACCGCTCCGGGCCAAACACTCCAGGCGGACCGGAAACTTCTCTCCCTGCTGCCGGGACCGGCCCGCGAGCTTCATCCCATGGCGGAAAGACATCTCTTTCCTCTGCTGCGCCGCCTTTACAGCCCTGGTTTCCGCCAAACCCGCGTCTACCGACTTTTCGGCGTCGCCGAATCCGCGGTGGATGAGAAGCTCCGCGGCCTGATGGAAAAGTCGCGAGGGCGCGTCCGGGTGACGTGGGGGATACTGGCGCAAAAATCCATGGTGGACATCAAGGTGACGGTGGCGGGGCCGGAAGCCCCGGCGCGGGACAAACTGGACCGCTTGGACGCGGCCGTCCGGCGGCGGTTCGGGAAAGACATTTTCGGCGAGGGGCGCGACACGCTGGAGGAGATCGTCGGCCGGTTGATGGCGCGTCGGCGCCTGAGACTGGCCGCGGCGGAATCCTGCACCGGGGGCCTTATCGCCCAAAAAATCACCCGCGTGCCCGGCAGTTCGGCCTACTTCCTTCAAGGCTTGGTCACCTATTCCAACGCGGCCAAAATCCGGCTTTTGGGCGTGAAGCCCGAATCGCTCAAGAAACACGGGGCCGTGTCCGAAGCCTGCGCGCGCGAGATGGCCGGCGGCTGCCGGCGCCGGGCGGGAGCCGATTTCGCCCTGGCCGTCACCGGCATCGCCGGCCCGGCGGGGGGCACCGGCGAAAAACCAGTGGGTCTGGTCTACATCGCTCTGGCCGGCCCCCGCGGGATCGCCTGCGAAGAACACCGATTTTCCGGCGACCGGGAACAAATCCGGGAGCGCGCCGCCCTGGCCGCCCTGGACCTGCTTCGAAAAGCGCTTCTCCGCTGATGCGGCAAAAATGGGGCCAGAACTTTCTGGCCGACGCCGACGCGGCCCGGCGCATCGTGGAAGCGCTGGGGCCGGAAAACACGGAGCGCGTCCTGGAAATCGGGCCCGGCAAGGGCGCCCTCACCCAATGGCTCATGGGCAAAAGCGCCGGCCTCACGCTGGTGGAGTTGGACGCGGAGCTGGCCCGGGTTCTGCAATCCCGCTGGGGCGGGCTGAACCAGTTCGACCTGATCCGCCAGGATTTCCTGAAATGGCCCTTGCCGGATTGGCCGGAGCGGTCCGTCGCCGTCATCAGCAACCTCCCTTACTCGGCCGCCAACGCCATTCTCCGAAGGCTGCTGGACTGGCCCGCCTGGAAGCGGGCCGTGGTGATGGTTCAAAGGGAAGTGGCGGACAGGATCGTGGCCGGACCGGACACGCCGGCCTACGGCCTTTTAAGTTTGGCGGTGCAGGGCAAGGCGCGGGTGCAAAAGCTTTTCGACGTCTCCCCGCGGGCCTTCCGCCCGCCGCCCAAGGTGACCTCCACGGTGCTGCGGTTGGAGCCGTTGCCCCGGCCGCTCATCGTCCATGAAGAAAAATTCTTTAAAACCGCCCGCGCCGCCTTTTCCCAGCGGCGAAAAATGCTCCTCAATTCCTTGGCCGGCGGCCTCGACCTCGAAAAATCCGCCGTCCTCCCGGCCCTCCAGCGGGCCGGCCTGGATCCCGCCCGCCGCCCGCAAACCCTGACGTTGGAAGAATTCAACCGTTTGGCGGAAGCCCTTCCGCTCACGGACGAGATGACATAAGCGCTTTTGCGAAAAACGCATCGTGCCGGCCTCCTGCCTTGCGGGCGGCTTGTCCTTAGTTCCGTCCTGGATACGCGGACGACCTGAGCAACGACGTTGACTTCCCCTTTCCGGGCGCCGATCCTCTTCACCTGCCAAAACTAAAACGCTGGGGATTGCAAAGGTCCGGCAGCCTGCCCGCGCAACTTCCTGACTTATACCGACGCGCCCGGGGGCGCGTCATACGTTTTTCCTTCGGTCACCCCGGTGGAAACCGGGGTCCAGGTTGTAAAACGGGTTCTAAGCGGCTGTTTCACTTCCTGGATACCGGCTTTCGCCGGTATGACGACTCATCAAGGGAGGCTGTGTTCCGCTGGCGCAGTGATTGTAACGTTCTTCACTTCTGTCATTGCGAGAAACGCTGTTTGTGACGAAGCAATTCCATTAGTCAAGTACTGAAAATATTACCTCTTAACGCGAAACCTGGGATTGCTTCGCTACGCTCGCAATGACAGGGAACTTATGACTCACTTCGCTAGAGCTTGTTTAAGCGGGTGGGGGTCGGGCGGCGGCTGGGGGTGAAAGGCGAAAATAAAATTTGAAGGTCTCGTAGAAAACGCAGGTATTCGTCGAGCGGGATGGGATCGTGAGTCTTATGGGCCGCGCGAAAAGCGGCGGCCCGTTTTGGATCAAGGCCGTCCCGGCGAAGTTCCTCTTTCTCTTCAGGGCTGAGGAGCATCCGTGTCCTCTTTCAGAATTTTATCCAGCAAGGGCTCCGATTCAAAAACCTTAAAGTATTCCCGGACGAGCTCCATGTCCATGGCGTTCCGGCGGGCTTTCAACAGCGACCGGATATCCGACATGTCCTGGTCTTTCCGCCCCGGATCATTCATCAACGCTTGAACTTTGAGGCCTATCAGGTCTTCCGGACCGACGAACTTCAATTTCAGACCGCCGAGACCTTGGCCTTCCTTCGCTCGCTCCAACATGCCTCGCGCGTATTTGCGGTGGGCCAGGAGGAAATCAACCCTTCCCAGTTCAGGTTTTTTGCCGACGAAGTTCATGACGTCCGGGCTTTCATGGATGACCTCGTATCCCTTCTCTTCCATGAGGCGCCGGACCTTGGTTCCGTCCCCGGCCAAGACCAGCAAATCCACGTCCCGGGTGCTGCGCGTCACCCCCGCCGCTTGCAAAGCGAACCCGCCGATGAAAGCGAAGTCTATCTTTTCCCTTCGGAAGGACTCCGCCAGAAATTGGATGACCGCGATGAAATCCACGTTTCCATTATAGCTTGTCGGGGCGGTTTAAAAAACCGGCCCGTCGCCTGACGGAAGTTCAACGGTGAAGGGCAGGTGTTTTACCGCCCCTATGGGCAAAAAAACTCCCCGGGCTATGGAAGTCAAGCTGGAAGGGGCCCGGGGAGTTGATCTGCCGGCCGCGCCGTCCCTTGCGGGACGGGCGGCCTATGAATTTACGGTTTAAGCCATCAGCCTCCGAAGGCGTAGATCCACTGCACGCCCACGGTGCTCTGGCTGTCCTGCGCCTTGCCTTTGTCGTCCAGGAAGACTTTCTTGGACGCGCCGTCCTGGCGGTATTCCAGGCGGGTGATGACGTCGTTCATGCTGCACTCGAGAGTGGCCGTGATGGAGTTCAGCGTCACGTTGGGGTCGGTGCCGGCCGGAAGAGGAGCCGCAAAGCCCACACCCGTACGGGAGAGGCCGTTGTCGTCCAGGGTTTCCCAGCGCAGGGCGCCGGCGAAGGTTTCCGAGAAGGCGTATTTGCCGTGTAGCCCCAGGCCTTGCCAAGTGGCGGCTTTCACTCCGCCGGTGACAGGGTCAAAGGCGAGGCCTTCCTCAACGCCCCAGTCGTGGTTGGCCACCAAGGTGAGGTTGTCCATGGGTTTCACCGTCAAGACGGTGTCCACCAAGCCGCGGCCGTTCTTCTCGATGCTGGGAAGCGGGGGCGCCACGGTGGACTGCTCAGGCCCGTGGATGCCGCCGACCAGCAGGGAGATCGTGTCCGAAGGCTTCACGCCGACCTGGGCGAAAACGGACTTGCCTTTGTTGTTGTCTTGAAGGTTGTCCCAGCCGTTCACGACGCCGGCCGCGAGGGACAGCATGTCGCCGAAGCCCTTGTCGTACTTGATGCCGGTGTGGGTGAAGGGGATGGCGAAGTTGAAGAGCAGGCCGCGGGACGTGTTGAAGTTGTCCTTGGCTTCGATGACTTCGGCGCCGAAGGGCGTGACGAACTTGCCCGCGGTGATGGTGCCGCCGGTCCAGGGGCAGGGCTTGGACAGATAGGCCTGCTGGAGGTCGATCTGGTTGCCGCCGAAGCTGGCCGCGCCGGCCGCGCCGGCCGATTGGGTGATGGTCGCGTCGAAGCCGTAGTTCACGTCCACGCGATAGGAAACGTCCGAGTCGGACTTGCCGCCGACGACGATCTCCGCGTTCTGGAGCGTGAAGCTGTTGGCGTTCGTGTCGAAGCTCCGCAGAGCGTTGGTCTGCAGGCCGTCCAGGTTGTAGTTGTAGCCGAAGTCCACGAAGCCGCTGACGTCCGGCCCCTCCGCCGCCCGGGTCTGGCCCGCCATCATCGCTACGGCGAGCAGGGCCCCGAAGGCGCTCCGCATGTTTCTGATTGACATTATGATTCCTCCTTGGAGTTGTTCCATCGGTCGATGCCTACGCCGCCGGCTCTGAGGCCGGGGCCTTGCGGAAAATATACACTCCGCGAGGCGTTTCGGCAAGGACTTTGTGAAAAAAACGGAGGCGTCCGCCGGGAATCGCTTCCCGTCCGGACGCCTCCGTCGCTCGCCAAACCGGCTGCTTGCGTCTCAGCAATCGTAATACAGGTAGAACTCGGCCGGGTGCGGGCGCAGGCGGACGAAGTCGAATTCCTTCTTGCGCTTGTAGTCGATCCAGGTCTCGATGAACTCCTTGGAGAACACGCCGCCCTTGGTGAGGAAGTCGTGGTCTTTTTCCAAGTTGTCCAGGGCCTTGTCCAGGGAGGCGGGCACCTGGGGGATGGACTTGGCTTCGTCGCCGTGGAGCTCGAAGATGTCGGCTTCGAAGGGCTTGCCCGGGTCGATCTTGTTCTGGATGCCGTCCAGGCCGGCCATGAGGAGCGCGGCGAAGGCCAGGTAGGGGTTCGAGGCCGCGTCCGGCGGGCGGTACTCGATGCGCTTCTGCTTGGGCTCGTTGGAGTACATGGGGATGCGCACGGCGGCCGACCGGTTCCGGGCCGAGTAGGCCAGGTTCGTGGGGGCCTCGTAGCCGGGCACCAGGCGCCGGTAGGAGTTCGTGGTGGAGTTGCAGATGGCGCAGAGGGCCGGCGCGTGCTTCAGCAGGCCGCCGATGTACCACAGGGCCAGCTGGGAGATGCAGCCGTAGCCCTTGGCGTCGTGGAACAGGGGCTTGCCGCTCTTCCAGAGGGACTGGTGGGTGTGCATGCCCGTGCCGTTGTCGCCGTAGAGGGGCTTGGGCATGAAGGTCACGGTCTTGCCGTGCTCGCGGCCCACGTTCTTCAGGATGTATTTGTAGAGGGCCATCTGGTCGGCGGCGGAGGTGAGGGTGCGCACGCCCACGCCGATTTCGCCCTGGCCCGCGGTGGCCACCTCGTGGTGGTGCAGGTCTATGTCCAGGCCGGCCTCGATCATGCGGAGGATGGCCTCGGAGCGGAAGTCCTGCAGAGTGTCCATGGGCGGGGTGGGGAAGTAGCCTTCCTTGTTGCGGATCTTGTAGCCGAGGTTGGCCGCCTCGCCGCCGTTCTTGCCGGCGTTCCAGATGCCTTCCTCGGAGTCCACTTCGTAGTACGCGGACCTTTGGGTCAGGTCGAAGCGGACGTTGTCGAAGACGAAGAACTCGGCTTCGGGGCCCCACCAGGATTCGGTGGCGATGCCCGATTTCATGAGGTATTCCTCGGCCGCCATGGCGATGCTGCGGGGGTCTTTGCGGTAGCCCTTGCCGGTGACGGGGTCCTTGACGTTGCAGAGGAAGGAGACGGTGGGGATTTTCAGGACCGGGTCCACGAAGGCGGTGGTCGGGTCGGGCACCAGGAGCATGTCCGACTCGTTGATGGCCTGGAAGCCCCGGATGCTGGAGCCGTCGAAGCCGATGCCTTCCTCGAACACGTCTTCCTTCAGTTTGTCGATGGAATAGGAGATGTGCTGCAGGGTGCCGACGAGGTCCGTGAACTTGTAGTCCACGATCTTCGCGCCGGATTTGCGGGCGAACTCGATGGCTTCCGCCGCGTTTTTGGGCCGGGGGGCCCGTGCGCCGTTGGAGGAGGCGCCTTTGATGCTTCCCTTCGCTTTCACCGCGTCCATACCTGACTCCTTTTTTGTTGAGAGAGTGCGACTCCCCGATTTGGCTGCCATGGGTTTATCCCCCTTGGGTCCGTCCTGGCCGCCGGGTAAAAAAATATCCCCCCCGCGGGCGGGGAGGACATCGTTGTCCCGGTGGAAAATCTATGGAAATGTGAATCGGCGCACGTCGTCGTGCTGGCCGAATCTTAGCAAGGACTCCCGGGACTGTCAAGGGGGAAAAGGCGCCGCGGCGGCTTCGGCGGAGCGTCCGGCAGCGAAGGGCTTTCCGGGAGCCGCCGGTTCAGTCGCCCGGCCCTCCCGCGGGTCGGCCTACGAGGGACCTCGCCCCCCGGGCTCGGTCATTTTCCGGGCTAGGGTGGTGCGTCATAAGTCCCTTGGTTCGTCCGACTGTCATGGCGAGCCGAAGGCGAAGCCATCCCAGGTTTCGCCGGCGCTGAGACGAGACTTCGCGCTCCAAAAGCCGGGATTGCTTCGTCGCATACAACGCTCCTCGCAATGACAAATGCAGTGAAGCGATAGACGCACTACGCGGGCGCCCTTCAACCATTCCCGGATCAGCGGCTCCGCCGCCCCAGGTGCCGGAGCCCCTGGCGACGGCCGGATCAGCGGCTCCGCCGCCCCAGGTGTCCGGAGTTCTACGAGGGACCTCGCCCCCCGGGCTCGGTCATTTTCCGGGCGTCGAGGAGGCGGGCGAGCTCGGCTTCGGGAAGGATTTTTCTTTCCAGGGCGATCTGCCGCACGGTCTTGCCGGTTTTGTGGGATTCCTTGGCGATGTCGGCGGCGGCGTCGTAGCCGATGCGGGGAGCGAGAGCCGTGCACATGGCCAGGCTTTTTTCTATGTAGCCCTCGCAGGCCTCCCGATTGGCTTGGACGCCCTGAACGCACTTTTCGGCGAAGAGCCGCGAAACGTTGGCCAGGATGGAGATGGAGGACAAAAGATGGTAGGCGATGAGGGGCTTCATGTCGTTGAGCTCGATTTTGCCGGACAGGCCGCCCACGGTGACGGCGGCGTCGGCGCCTATGACGTGGGCGCAGGCCATGCAGACGGCCTCGGGGATCACCGGGTTCACCTTGCCGGGCATGATGGAGCTGCCGGGCTGGAGGGAGGGAAGCTCGATCTCGCCGATGCCGGCCCGGGGGCCGGAGGACAGCCAGCGCAGGTCGTTGGCGATTTTCATGAGGCTCACGGCGGCGGTTTTCAAGGCGCCGGCGGTTTCCACGGCGGCGTCGCGGGCGGCCAAAGCTTCGAACCGGTTGGGCGCGCCGACGAAGGGAAGCTTGGTTTCCCGGGCCAGGCGCCGTATGACGCCGTCGATGAACTTCGGGTCCGCGTTCAGGCCCGTGCCCACGGCGGTGCCGCCCAGGGCCAGCTCGGCCAAGTGGGGTTCGCAGTTTTTTAGACGCTGGATGGCGTGGGCGACCTGGCTCTCGTAGCCGCCGAACTCCTGGCCCAGTCGCACGGGCACGGCGTCCTGCAAATGGGTGCGGCCGATCTTCACCACGTCGTCGAATTCGCGGGCCTTCTCCGCCAGCGCCTTCCGCAAAATCTCCAGGGCCGGGATCAGATCCGCCGTCAGGGATTCCAGGGCCGCCACGTGCAGGGCGGTGGGGATGACGTCGTTGGAGGACTGCCCCATGTTCACGTGGTCGTTGGGATGCGCCGGCGACTTGGAGCCCTTGGCTCCGCCCAAAATTTCAATGGCCCGGTTGGCGATGACCTCGTTGGCGTTCATGTTGGTGGAGGTGCCCGAGCCGGTCTGGAAAATGTCCAGGGGGAACTGATCGTCCCACTTTCCGTCCATGACTTCCGTGGCGGCCTGGACGACGGCTTCGCCGATTTTCTTATCCAGCAGGCCCAGCTCCATGTTCACCTGGGCGGCGGACCTTTTGATGAGGGCCAGGGCGCGCAAGAAGGCCCGGGGGAACCGCAGGCCGCTGACCGGGAAGTTCTCCACGGCCCGCAGGGTCTGGATGCCGTAGTAGGCGTCGGCGGGAACGTCGCGGGTTCCCAGCGAATCTTTTTCTTGGCGCGTTTTCATATAAGGCCTCCGTGCTGCCGTTATTCTAATAATTGCGGCGGGGGGAGACAACGCGATTGACGCCCCATTCGGACTTACCTAGAATATCGTGATGCTGACCCTGAAGCTGGTTTTGAAGCTCCTCAACATTCTTAACAAGGACGCCAGCCCGCGGGCCATCGCGGGGGGCATGGCCCTGGGGTCCATCATCGGCATCACGCCGGCGCTGAGCCTGCACAACTTGCTGGTGCTCATCCTCATTTTCATGGTCCGGGTCAACGTCACCTCGGCGTTCTTCTCCTGGGGCGTGTTTGCGATCTTCTCCTGGTTCTTCGATCCGCTGTTCAACAAAATCGGCTACCTCCTTTTGGTCTACGCCACGAGCCTGAAGCCCCTCTGGACGGCCCTCTACAACACCCCCGTGGTCCCCTGGACGAAATTCAACAACACGCTGACGCTGGGCAGCCTGGTGTTCGCCCTGGCGTTCTTCTGGCCTCTCTACTTTTTCCTCGCGTGGGGCGTGAAGCAGTATCGGGAAAAAATCATGGCCCGCGTCGCCCGTCTGAAGATCGTGCAAGTCCTCAAGGCCTCCAAGCTGTATTCCCTTTACCAGAGCTATTCCTGACATGCGCTGGAAAGCCTTCCTTCCCACGGTCCTCGTCGTCGCGCTGGCGGCCGCTCTCACGCGCCTGTTCCTGGACGAAATGGTGGAGCGCGCCGTGGAGAGCGTCGGCTCCAAGATCAACGGCGCCAAGGTGGAGCTGGACGACGTGGACATCAGCCTCCTTCGTCTGGACGTGGCCTTCAAGCGCCTGCAGGTGGCCGACGAGCACAACCCCATGACCAACGCCGTGGAAGTGGACGCCCTGCGTTTCGGCCTGGACGCCAAGCCGCTGACCTGGAAAAAGATCATCATCGAAAACGCCGAGATCGCCGGCATCCGCACCGGCACCCCGCGCAAAACCAGCGGCGCCCTGCCGAAAAAGGAAAAGAAAAAGGACGAAAAGACGGGACCCTCCGCTTTGGACAAAGGCAAGGAGCTGGCGGGGGCGGCGTTGGGGAACCTGAAGGACCAATACGACCCGCGCAAGCTCAAGCCCGAGGACCTGGCGTCCTACAGAAAAATCAAAGAGGAGCAGGAGCGCCTGCCCGCCCTGGCGCAGGAATGGGAGTCCCGCGTGGAGGCCCTGAAGGCGGAGGAGAAAGCCCGGGAGGCCCAGGCCTTTTTCGAGCGGGTGAAGACGGAGAAATATTCAGGCCTGGAAGGTCTTCAGAAAGCCAAGCAGGACTTGGAGCAGGGACGGAAGATCAAGGACGAATTGCAGCAGGCGCAAAAGGATTTTGCCGCTTTGAAGAGCGACATCGGCGGCCAAATGGCGCAGGCCAAAAACACCATCCAGGAGATCGAAAAGCTGCGCCGGCAGGACGTGGACAACGCGCTGGGCGGCCTCAAGAACGCTTTTTCCGTCGAGGGCATAGCCCAGGGCGTCATCGGGCCCGTGTGGTTCGGAAAGATTCAGACCGCCTTGGGCTGGTTCCACAAGGCGCGCCGGCTGATCCCCCAAAAAAAAGAGGACGCCGCGCCGCCGCCTCCCCCGCGCACAGGCCGCGATATCCATTTCCCCTTTAAACACAATTGGCCCGCGTTCCATTTGCGGCGCGCGGCCGTCAGCGGGACGACCTCCGGCGAGAATCCTTTGGGCTACGAGGGAACGCTCAAGGACGTCAGCTCAGACCCCAAGAAGGTGGGCCGGCCCGTGGCGCTGGACGTGCAGGGGCGGCGCGGCGCGGAAGCCCTCATGTTCCGCGGCGAGCTGGACTACACCGGCGAGACGCCGCGGGAAAAGGTGTCCCTGCGCTACGAGGGTTTGGCTTTGGCGGGAAAGAAATTGGGCGACGTGGCGGGGCCCATCAGCGTGCGGGACGGCGTGGGGACCGTATCGGCGGACCTCGAGGCGCGGGGCCCGAGCCTTCAGGGCAAGATCGAGTTCGTCGCCGCGCCCGTGAACCTGAACCACGAATTGTCTCCCGAGCAGGCGGCCGACAAGCTCTACGGCCTCCTCCATCAAACCTTGCAGAAAATCACGCGCCTGGACGCGACCTTCGCCGTCTCCGGCGATCTGGAATCGCCCGACATCAGCCTGCGCTCCAGCCTGGACAAGCAGATCGGCGACGCGGTGAAGCAGGCCGTGCAAAAGGAGCTGGACGAGGTGCGCGCCCGGGTATCGGCCCGCGTGGAGGAGCTCACGGCCGCCGAGAAAAAGAAGCTGACCGACCTGGTGAACGCCCGGACGGGCGGCGTGGCCGAAAAGCTCGGCAAGAAAGACCAGTCCCTGTCCTCCGCCCAATCCCAGCTGGACAAAGCGCTGGACGATTTAAAATCCAAGGGCCGCGAGTCCCTGCCCCTGCCTTCCTCCGGCTCTTCCGACGATAAAAAGCCCGCCTCGCCGGACCTGAAAGACATATTCAAGAAACGTTGAAGGCCTTGGCGGCGGCCCTTTTGCTGGGCGCGCCGGCGGCGCTTCACGCCGGCGCCTGGACCCGGGCCGCGGGAGAGTTTTACGGCAAGGCGGGATTGTCGGCGACCGACGCGGACAAGGTCTACGGACCCAAGGGAAACAAAAAGCTTCCCGGCCCGAAGTTTAAGGAGTCGGCGTTTTCCCTTTACGGAGAATACGGGTTCACCGGCCGCTGGACCGGAATTTCGCAATGGGCGTTCAAGGGAATGTCTTCGGAATCGGGGGGCGTGAAGAAAACGGAATCGGGGCCGGCGGACGCCTGGTTCCACCTTAAGCGCGGCCTGGCGGAGCGGCCTCTGGCGCTGGCGGTTCAAGCCGGGGCCAAGCTCCCTTTGGGCTACGACCCCGACGAAAATCCGCCCCTGGGTCAGGGCCAAGTGGACCTGGAGGCCCGTTTTTTGGCGGGCAAGTCTTTTTACCCCCGGCCGTTCTACCTCGGGGCGGAGCTGGGCTACCGCCGCCGCAACGGGCCGTTTTCCGATGAAATTCCCTATCGGCTGGAGGCCGGAGCCTTTCTGGCGAAGTCGCTTCTCCTCAAGCTCTCGGCGGACGGCCTGGAAAACCGGGCCAACGACGACGCCGGAAAAAAGTCCGGATTGCCCGCCCACATTTTCGACCAGGAGCACCGCAAGGCAGGCCCGTCGCTGATCTATTTCTTCGGGAACGGCCTGGCCCTGGAGGCCGGCTACGACGCTGTCATCTCCGGCGGCAACACGGCGGCGGCCCGAACGTTCTCCCTGGGTCTCGCCTGGCAGGGAAAGATTTAAAGCCCGCCTCAACCCCATCGGGGGCTGCAACTTCGGCTTTCGGCCTGCGCCCTCGAAAGATTTCCCTTATAAACCTCGTCCAGCATTCTCGGGAAATTTCGCTTCGGCTCGGCTCGAATCCAAGGCTTCGCCCCTCAAAGAGGGTTGTCGGGATAGGCTCTTGGCCGGCTTATTTGATGCCTGCATAAATTATGTCCTATTTGGGAGGCCCAGATTTGAGGCGATTTCGAGGCGCGAGGAGGGCGCAGAGCTGTCGCTCTGTAACC
>JBQTIM010000198.1:0-12080 GCA_052388135.1 Elusimicrobiota bacterium | reverse complement strand
CGAAGGCGCAGGCCGAAAGCCGAAGTTGCAGCCCCGAATGGGGTTGTTGAGATAGGCTCTAAGCCTTATCGTTCTCCCGGTTGAAAATCTTGCGCGCCATATTGCCGGAGCGCTTCACCTGGTCCATTTTCTCGTCCAGGATTTCCTTGCCCTGCTCCAGGATGTCGCGGCCCTCCTCCAGCAGGTCCTCGCTTTTGTCCTGCCAGTCGTCCAGCCAGCCTTGGAGGCGGCGGCGCGTTTCCTTGCCCGACCGCGGAGCCAACAGCAAAGCCGCCGCCGCGCCCAGAGCCCCGCCCAAAACGAACGCCCACAACCCGCCGCCCGAATCTTCTCTATCGCTCATAAAGCCTCCTTGATATCGTCGTTGGATCGCCGCGGACCTTAACGGCCGTTTCCCGAGCCGCCGTCCTCTTCGCTCCGCCGGCGGCTGCGCCGGCCCTTCAGAAGCGAGTTCACCACGCTGAACGCCAGCGACGCCGTGCGTCCCATGGAGCCCGACAGCGCCGACGCCACGTTGGCCGCCGCGCCGCTGATCTTTTGGAATTGTATGACCTCGGCGTTCAGGTTGTCGGTCAGAAGCTCGACGGAGCGCAGGGTGATTCTCAACTGGATGAGGGCCTTGATGAGGAACCCCGTCGCCAAGCCGATGATGGCCAGGAAAACGATGATTCCCGCGGTCACGATGGTTTCCATGAGGACTCCTTTTTGAGAAAGCAGGCCCGGGCGGATTTGAACCGCCGACCCCCCGCTTAGAAGGCGGGTGCTCTATCCAACTGAGCTACGGGCCCAAGAACGGGCGTGCAGGCGCCTATCTTCTTATTTTACCATATCCGCCGGCGCGCGGCGGATATGCTTCGGCCCGCCGGCTCAGACGTGGCTGCGGAGCATGAGTTCCTTGGGCCGCGGCATCAGGTACGTTTGGTCGCGCAGGTAGGCGACGCGCCGCCGCCGGACGTGGTGCCGGAGCAGCGTGACCGGGGTGATGAGAGGCGTGAGGCCGCGGCGGTAATCCTCGATGGCCCCCGCCAACTCTCGGTTGTCTTCGGCGTCCAAAAGCGATTTCAGGTGGCCCGCCATATGCTGGAGCACGTCGGCGTGGCGGCCTGGGCCGGGCGCTTTTTTCATGGCCTCCATGAACAGGACCCGGTATTCCTCGCCGGCCGCCCTCCAGCGGGGCTTGGCGGCGGCCACCAGGCGGCCCAGCGCCCGGCAGGCCCTGTCGTCGTGGGCCATCAACAGATACTTCTCCCGCGCATGGAGCGCCACCAGGCCGCCCAGGCTCCAGCGGGTCGAGAAAAAGGTTTTAAGCCGCCGATAAGCGAAAACGCGCTCCAAAAAATTCTCCCGGAGCCGGGCGTCCCGCAGGCGGCCCTCCTCCTCCACGGGAAGATCGGGGAAGCGGGCCATGAGCGCCCCGGCGAAGAGTCCCCGCCCCGACTTTTCATACCCGCCCCGCGGACGATGCACCTTGACGCGCTCCATGCCGCAGCTGGGAGAATCCCGCTTGAAGATAAAGCCGCAAAGGTCTTCGTCCGCCAGCCCGGCCGCTCGGTCGCGGGAAAAATCCGTCATGGCGTCCGTCAGGTCCCGGCCGGACTTGACGGCCATGAGGCGGGTTCCACGGGCGCCCCCCTCCAGGCGGATGGGCTCCCGGGGAACGCCGAGACCCAACTCCAGCTCCGGGCAGACGGACACGAACCGCACGAAGGGCCGCAGCGCGCCCGTGATGAAATCGTCTTTCTTGTGCCCGCCGTCGTAGCGGACCTTTTGCCCCAACAAGCAGGCGGAAACGCCGATGCGGACGGCGGTCACGGGCGAAGGCTCCGCCGCGCGGCCCGCCGGTCATCGGAGACGGCGGATTCATCATTAATCACGCGGCTTTGGCTTTCCGGGGCAAGGGTGTCGGCAGGGCGTGGGAAATCCATTTTTGAACTTAACCGCTCCTTCACGGGCACCTCCTCGGCGATTCAAGGGAGCCGCCCCGCGCCGATCCACTCCTCCCGCAGCGCCGACCGACGCACACTCTCTTGATCTTAGGATATTTCCCGCCCCCGTCGCCCGCGTCCGAGAGCGGGCCGAAAGTGTTATACTCTCGGGAATATTCTGAGAGTTGCCTCGTGAAAAAAATCTCCCTTCGCGTAAAAATCGGCGCCTTCTCGGCGCTCCTCGTCCTGGTCTCCGTCGGAGCCGCCGGCCTGGGCGTGTACATTTCCGAGAAACGATGGCTGGCCGCCCGCCTGCAGGAAAGCCAGGCGGAAGGCCTGCAGGCCATGGCCCAAGTCGCCCGGGAAGCCCTGATCCGCCGGAGCGACCTCCTGCTGTCGGCCTACCTGGACCTGATCCGCGGAACGCGGGGCCTCGCCTACGCCATGATCATCGACGAAGAAAACCGGATCCGCGCCCACAGCGACGTCACGCTGGTGGGACGCAAGGCCGAAGGCGAAGCCGCCTCCGCCGCGCCGGCCGCGGCGGAACCCGTGCGACGGCTCGTGGACGGACCCGACGGGCCGGTGGTGGACCTGTCCGTCCCGATCTACGCCGAAGGCCGCCGTTTGGGCACGGCCCGCGTCGGCTACACGCAAAGCTGGGCCGACGAGACCGCCAACGACGCCCTGCGGGCCGCCCGCCGCCGCATCGGCCTGGCCGCCGTGGCCTCCCTGGCCGCCGGCCTGTTGGGAGCGCTTCTCCTGGCGCGCTACATCACCCGCCCCATCGAGCAGCTCCGCGACGGCGCCAAGAGGATCGGCGAAGGGGACCTGAAGCACCGCCTGGACATCGCCTCCCGCGACGAGCTCAACGACCTGGCGCGGGAATTCAACGTCATGGCGGAAAAGCTCCATGAGCTCGACCGCCTGAAGCAGGATTTCGTGTCCAACGTCACGCACGAGCTGAGGTCCCCCCTCACCTCCCTGCGCGGCTACGTGGAATTCCTTTTGCGCGGCGACTGCGGCCCCTTGAGCGAGGAGCAGCGGGAACAGCTCATCGTCGTCAAGAACAACGCGGCCCGCCTGGCCAAGTTCATAGACACGCTCCTCGACGTGGCCAAAATCGAGGCCCGCAAAGTCGTCCTCCACCGGGAGCCCGTGTCCTTGCGCACGGCCGCCGGAGAGATGGCCGTCCTGTTCCGCCCCGAGGCCCAGGAAAAGGGCGTCCGCTTCACGCAGGACGTGCCGGAGACGCTGCCTCCCGCCTGGGCCGACGCGGACCTCCTGGCCGAAATCCTCACCAACCTCCTCAGCAACGCGTTCAAGTTCACACCGGAGGGCGGCCAGGTGGCCCTGTCCGCCCGGGAAAAAGACGGCAAGATTTTGATCTCCGTGTCCGACACCGGCGCCGGCATTCCCGCCGACGCCGTGGACAAGGTCTTCGACAAGTTCGAGCAGGTCAAACCCACGGAAGGCTTCGTCCGCAAAACCAAAGGCACCGGCCTGGGCCTCACCATCGTCAAAGGCTACGTCGAAGCCCACGGCGAAAAAGTCTGGATGGAAAGCCGCGTGGGCGAAGGCACCACCGTCCGTTTCACCCTCCCCCCACCCCCCGAAAACCCGGACATTTAACCCCCGCACACACTCGGCCCGGATGCTCTCCATCCGCGGGCTATGCTCGCAAAAGCGCCTCCGGCTTCGGAGGACAGTGTATCGTTCAACAGGACTTTCCGGAGGTCTTGGCCATACTCCTCATTTTTCCGGACCGCCTACCGCCCCTCCTCGGAGTGTTGCACTTACTTGTTGAACTTGTGGCTCGAGTTTTACAAATTATTTACAAATTATTAAGAAGGCTTTCGCCCCTGTAATCTATACTTACTAGCAATATGAATTCACCGCAGCCCTTCCGACTTTTTAAAAACCCCTCCTGCAAGGCACGAAAGTTAACCGCCGCGCTCACAGCCGTTACCTTTTTCTTCGCCAGCACGGCCGGCTCCCATGCAGCCGAAAAAGATTTTTGGGGGGAAAGGCGTCGCGCCGCGGCGGAATTTCGCGGCGCCCTTTCAAACGACCATCCATCTCACTACGAAAACAACCGGCAACTCCTGGCCAAGCTTCCCACGACCGCGTCCTTTCCACCCATTGAAAAATCGGTCGAAACAGGCGGGTTTTATCCGGCGCCGCTCACCGGCTTGGAGCCGCCGGCTCAGGCCGCGCAGGGCGCCGAGGATTTATTCACCCGGCTTTCCCATCTGGTCATGCCTTACGGGACAATCCGGGATGTGCATTGGTCTAAAAATTCCGAGGGCCCAATCGTCATTCACATCCTCGACGTTCACAGGAACGATGAAGTCCAGAGGAACATAGGGCAAGCCGTTCGGCGGCTGGCGCTGGCCGGCCGCGTCGGCCTCGTGGGCCTTGAGGGCGCATGGGACGGGATCGATCTCAGCCGCTTTCACGCCTTCCCGGATCAAGATTCCGTTCACAAGGTCGCCGATTATCTGATCCGGGAACATAGGATTTCAGGCCCCGTTCACGCGAACCTCGGCGGCGGCTTAAACGTCCCATTCATCGGCGTGGACCATCGAGATCACTACCAGGCGAACGTTGACGCATACAGGCAGTCCGCCGGCAGCATCGAGGGCCTGAAGGAAAGATGGCTCCTCCATTCAAGCCGATTGACTCAACGAAAAAAAGCGGTCTTCAACCCGGGCCTCCTGGCCTTCGACAACCAAGTGCACTCCTACCGCGAAGGGACGGCTTCTCTTTCGGAACACATCCGCTTCCTCGCGTCCGCCCTCGCTTCCCCGGCGGCCGAATCCGACTACAAAGCCGTCCGGACGTTCCTTCGTGCTTTGCACTTCGAATCCACCTTGGATTTTAAATCGGTCGAACATGAGCGGGCGCTGCTCATCGAAAAGCTGCTGCCGAGGCTGAACGAAGCGCAGACGGAATCTCTCGTGAAGGACAGCCTGGCTTACCGGTCCGGCCGGCTTCGATACGCCGACTTCTATGGCCGCCTCGCGGCACTTTGCCGGAACACCGGCTTGCCGTTGTCCCAATTCAAGGCCATGGACTCTTACATTCATTACGTCCTCCTGGCAAACGAGGTCAAAGCCGAAACCCTTTTTAAAGAAATGCGAGAACTGGAGCGGTCCGGCTACGCGCGTCGCACGAGGAACAAGGGAGAAGAGGCTTTGGTCTCCGTGTCGAGGAAATCGCACCTTATCGGCAAGCTGCTGGACTTTTCTTTAACGCCCGAAGAATGGGCCGAATACCAAACGCTGAGAAACTCGGGGCCCCATGCAGCGGACCTGCATCCGGCGGCTTGGAATCAAGCATTGGCCTCTTTCGAAGGCTTCTACGAACAGGCGCATATCCGCGATCTCGCTTTGGCGAAAAATCTGATCGCGGGCATGAAAAGCAGAAACGTGTCCGCCGCCGTCCTCGTGGCGGGAGGGTTTCATGCCGAAGGCATTCGCGAAGCTCTGCGGCGGGAGGAGGTCACCGTCATCTCTTTCGTTCCCAAGGTCGGCAAGATCGAGACGCCACAGGGGGCGGCCCACCTCAGCTTGTTTGCCCAGGACAAGCAGCCGCTGGAGACACTGTTTGAAGGACAGAGACTGTTCCTCGCGCAGGATCCCCTGGCCGGCATCGCTGAGGCTCCCTTCTTGATAGCGGGTCATCAGGCCTGGAAAACGCGCGATGAGAGCCGCGTTAACGAATTTCTCGGAAAACTTGCGCTTCCCGGCTCACCGAATCGTGTGGAGGCCCAAGCCGAGATTCAGAAGGATCGAGTCGACGTCGCGGTGACGCTCCACAAACCGGGCCAGGATCCCCGGACAGTCCTCATCCCCATCCGAATAAACGCCAACGGCGAGCTGGCTGTCGTTGAACAAACGGCTTTCCATCCTCGAGGCTGGCAAAAACTTGCCAAGCCCTACAGTCGGCTTCTGGAAAGCTTACCGTTCGCCCGGCGCTTTGTTCACTACCTGGAAAGCCCGTTGTTGCGATCTTCAAGGCTTGTGGACGAAACCTACCGGCTTTGGTTTCTGGGCCTGCACACGGGCCACAGGACATGGTCGGACATCGTGAAACGTTATGTCGGCATCGAGTTGATGGCGCAAGCCGTACTGGAAGCCGCCCAGGCGCCGGTCCGGGGTTTCGGCCGAGGCAATCCCATTCGCACGATTTTCCCCTTGGATATCCGCTCGGGAGCGGCCTTTCATCGCCTGTTCAATTCCGCCTTTCCCGAAGCCCGCCTGGAGATCGGCTACGTCGGAAGAGGCCACAAGGCATCCGAGCCGCCCGCGATGCATGTTAAACGAAACCCCTTGCATAACGTCCTTGCGGCGTGGCAGAAACCGCCGCTGAAAATCATCGCGGTCGCCGGCCTCTCCGGCTTCCTCTTTTCCCAAGCGGGCCAACAGTATCTTCCTTGGGCGGGTCCGGCCGGGGTTTTGTGCGGAACCCTCTACGCCGCTTGGATATACGGCCGGCAGAGAGCTGTATTAAACCGGCTCAACCGCATCAGCGTTCAAGCCGTGACTCTTGAAGGGCTGAAAAAATCGGACGCCACTCTGATAGCTGATCTTTTGACCGACGCGCCCTTGCCTGCCCGCCGAATGGCCCAATCGACGGCGTGGATGCTGACGCAGAACGGCAGGTTCTTACCGGGGATTATTTCTCCCACGCTAAGCGCGGTCCGCAGCAACGATCCGGAGCTGATAGAAAGCGCCCTCAGAACACTTCAGGCGATGGCTGACTGGGAATTCGGGCCGCTTGAATTTTCGGGCATTGTCCCTGATATCCTCGATTTGTACAGCCGCCCAGGCGTCCGAGCCGCGTTCGACAATCTTCTTTTAACCCTGGCGACGAAAGAAGCCTACAGGATGAGCTTGGCAAATTATCTTCCGGATCTTATTCGTCATTTGGTCGCCGGCGATGACGACTTGCGCCCCCGCGCCCGGCGGATCCTCGAAACGCTGTTGGGCCCTTCTATTGTCCAGCAGGCATGGCCTTCGCCGGATGCGGGAGGAGACGCCGATGTCCGGAACGCCCAGGACATTACAGCTCGGGCCTTGGAACACATCGTTTTCAGCCTCGCACCTGAAGAGGAGAGGCGCGCGGCGCTGAGGATCCTCCAACACCTTATTCCCGAGTCAAATTACCGCCGGCTGGAGGTGACGGCCTTCAAAGAGGATGCACGCCCCGAGCCGACCCTCGATGCCGCTGCCGCCGATCCGAGCGCCGGGGGCATTTACAACAGCTTGTTCATGCCGATTCTCTTGGCGGCTCAGAGCCAAAACAATCCTTCTTGGCATCGGCCCATCCTCCTGATGGTTTTAGGCATCGTATCGATCTCCTCCTTGGCGATTTACTTGCTGGTGCGCCGCCATCAATCCCAAAGCGCCGGCCATGACCCCCTTTCCTCCGGCACGCGGACCTTCGTCCGCATTTTCAGGCCCGCGCCACCGCTCCAGCCCGAACTCGGAGCCCTTCAGCACGTCGCCGAAAAGCTGGAGCGAGAGGCGAGAACTCTGGAAAAGACCGTGCAAGACCGCCTCCGCGGGGAGCTGGCGCAGGGACAGATTTCCATCCCGGATCTCGGCCGAATCGCGGCCCGCGCCGAAACAGAAGACCCGATACGGCCTTTCATCACCTCTCTTCTTATACAAGCGCTTCGCGGCCACGATCTGTCAAGCCGAGCCGATGCCGCAGCCGCCTTAGGGCGCTTGAACTGGACGCCCCAAACGCCGGAGGAAGCCGCTCTTTACCACATCGCAAGACAAGACAGGAAAGCCATCATACGTTCGGGCGCCACGGCGGTTCCGTTGTTGCTGGATGCATTGGAGGCGGAAAGCCTTGATGGAGCCACCGTCGTCATGTTCTTCTATGCGCTTTCTCGGATCGTCCAGTCGCAGGACATATCGGTGCGTCGGGTCAACGCTCTTGTAATCCCCGCTCTGCTCGAATTGTCCCACTCCCAGATTCCGAAAGTCAGGCCCATGGCTCTCAACCATTTGGGCCGGGTGGGCATATACGCCGGCCGCCGGGGAACGCGGCAGATACGGCAAGCGCTTCGCGCAGCCCTTGAGGATGAGGACGCGCAAGTCCGCTACCATGCGATTGAGGGCATGCGGCATCTGCGTGACACGCGATTTCTGAAGGACCTCAGCGACGTCGCGGAGCGCGATTCGTCCACGAATCTCCGCCAACGGGCAAGGATAGCGATCAGGGCGATCAGCGAACAGGGAAGGTTTTTAAACGAAAGGGCGCCCAGATATCCGGACGAGCAAGAGCCCCCCCAATCGCCCTCAAACGGAGCCCTGGTCCCGGCGGTGACGAAGGCCACCGAGGGTTTCTATTTAAAGCTTGCACACGTAATAGGGGTCCGCCGCGCGTTTTTGCTTCACCGGAGAATTTTCCAGCCTCACATGGAGGAAATGACCGGATGGGCCTGGCGAAAGGCTCCCTGGCTCTCTCTCTTCGTTCCCACGGGTCACGCCGCGGCCCCCCTGCTGGCGGGATACGCATCGACCCACCTTCTCCATCTCGGATTGGCGGAGGCCGGCTTAATTTTTTCCGCTGTTTTGATCGCCTCCCGGCAGCTCTTTGATTCCCGGCATCCGGACCATTCAGCCTACTATGCATGGCTGACGAATCTTGGCGTGGCGGCGCTTCTGCCTGCGATTGCCCTCACGGCCTCCTTTTCCGCCGTCGGAATCGGCCTCGCCTTCTTGGCTGCGGATGCGATCCACATCGCCGTTGATGCCAAGAACGTGGGCATGAGCCGGCACGAAGAAGAAGCCTACACCCTCGCCTACATGATGTCCGTCGCGGCCGAGAAGAGAGGACTCTCCCCTGAGGCAACGGCGCGTCTCGTCAATCGCGGCCTTCGCGGCTCCAGGCTGTCTCTGGGCCTTGAACGATTCGGCGACGCGTCCAAGCTTGGCCGCGGCCTTTTGGCCAGCGTCGCCGACACTCTCCAGCGCGATGAACATTACGCGCACGTTTTAAGACAGGCCGCCGAAGCTTTCGGTGTTGACACGATGAGAGGATTGCCGCAAGCTTTGCTCGATGCCGCGCGCGCGGGCCGGCCGGAAGCCGCCCTCTCCGCCGTTGAGCGGCCGGCTTCCGGCCCCATGGACGACGAGCCATTCTCCATAAACCTCTTGCATGGAGAACTGGTGGATGGGGAACAGTTGCCGGCGTTTGTAGACTTTATCCGGAATTGGCACTGGGACGTCGGTCGCGAGCAACCGAAAGGCGTCTCCGTGGTCGTAACGGACGACCAGGCTTTGGCGGACAAGGTCATGGAGCTGAGCGGGGGCTTCGTACGGCCTATTGTTGACGGAGAGCTTTTTAGGAGGGAGCATGGCGCGCACGCTGTTTCTTTGAGCGCGCTTGAAAGGACTGCGCTTTTTCAGGACCTATTGCGCCAAAGACAGGTCTCAAATCCTGTCTTGTTCGCGCCGGAAGGGCTTCGTTTGACCGATATTCATGAGGGAGGCGCTCTGTCCGGCGCCGTTGTCGTGCAATTGAACCGCGTTCTTTCCGGCGTAACGCTTACGCTTCCCTTGGATGCCTTCCGCCACATCCATATCATCACCCGCGCCCTGGACAGCTCCGCCTAAAATTCTTCTCCGTCTTTTCAGTGAGCGTAGAAGCACCTCTTCATCCCCCCGAGCGCCTCGCCCCACCACCGACCGAACTTTCATCCGCTGATCTTAACTTAACATGCGACGCGCTGGGCGCACGAGCGGCCAGAAGGACCGTCCCATCATCAACTTTAAGGCCAATTAATCAAGCAAGATCGTCGGAACGTTGCGGCATTTCCTCGCGCAAGATATAAATTCTTCGAGATGGGACTGGGATGAAGGCAGGACAGCGTTGGCGGCCCTGAAGGAACGCCGGTTGGCAGAAGCGGGGGGTGCTACGCGCTCAAATCCACAACCCTGGTTCCATCGATCAAAGCGTGGAAGAGCTTCTCCATGGACAAAGGCAGGCCGGGCAGGATGCGCAAGAGCAGCCTGCTGAAGAGCGCGCGGTGATCGTCGGACACGATGAACCTGCTTTCGTCGGCGAGAATGCCCAAGGACACTTCGCCCTTAATTTTGAACATGCGCGGGATGGACCCAAGCAAGCCGGCGAAGTCGATTTTCCCATCCTTCAACACCCCGGCCAATTCGGCCTCATCCGCCAACACGATTCGCCCGTGCCGATACGCGGCGCGCGTATCCGCCCGCAGGTAGATGGAGGCCAGGAGCCGGAGCCGTTGGGCAAGGCTGAGCCGGTCCGCCAGAACCAACACGCGCAGATGGCCGCCGGAATCCTTGCTGAACATCAAGAGGTTGATGAGCGACACCAAGACATCGCGCGGCGCCGCGGGATCGGCGTCGGCCACCAAAACGCTGGCCGATACGAACTCCCCAGCCTCCTCGGGCGCGCGGCCTGCGGCGGCGCCGGACGGCGGCTGAACTCCGAGCCTTTCCAGACCTTGCCGGATGCCCAGGGAAAGGGAGGAACCGAGGCCGGCGGACATGGAGACGCTCGGGCTCGCCGATACGGCGACCCCGCCGGCGGCGGCGGCCCCGCCCGCGGGGCTCATGGTGACAAGGGTGCCGATGTACTTCGGCATATAAGCGGCCACGAGGCCGGCGCCAGAGGGCCTGTCTTCCGCGCTTTCCAGCATTCTCTGAACGGCCGGATTCGCCCGGGTTCTTTTGCTTACATTGCCCAGGAATTCCCTCACTTCATCCGGCGACGAGGCGCCGAAGAACGCGGCCAGATTTTTAGGCTCAAAATAGGCTAAGAGCATGAGTGCGTCCGAAGGGACTTCGATGGCCGCAGGCTCGCCGGTTCGCGGGTCCCGAATCGTCAAATGGATCATTTCATTTTTCCGCATCGCTTTAGCCACCAGCTCCGCCCAGCTCTTCTCTCCGACCTGGCCTCCTTGGTCGTGTATTTGCACTTTGAGGCCGTTCTTTCCCTCGTTAATCACTTCATAGTAGATGCGATGGAGGCCGTCCGGGGTCATCACGAAGCCCATCATGCTCTCCGTCTGCAAAGTCGTGATGACATCCTGAAGGCTCAGGGATTCGATGAGCCGGCGCACGGCCTCGGAGCGGCTCGTTCCCGGCTCGGCCTCCACAGCGTGGGTATGGCCGATCACGCCCAGGGGGTTGCGCGCGATTTCTTTAAGCCCTTCGCCCATAGCGTAGATTTTGTTCGGCAGGCGGAACGTGCCGATGCCCCTCATATTTCTGAAGAATGGGGCCAGTTTCGCGAAAACATGGCCGCGGTCGGCCGCCGTTTCAATGTCCGTGGAAGATCGGTGTTCCGCTCTCAGGCCCGGCTTGCGCAAAGAGCGCACCGGGGACAGAACCACGGGGATCAGCTTCTCCGCCGCTTGCTGCGCGGCGCCCCAACGATCCACAACGAACCGCCGGCCGCCGGTTTCCAAGGGCGAGGCGCCGGCGATCAGCGCGGTGGAATCCATGGAGTTGAGGCCCTGCCGGATCCGGGCGTTCCTGTAAGTCCGGCTGAATTTCATCCGGACCTCATGAGCCGCGAAAGGAACCAGCAGGCCCAGGATCAGCATGGCCCCCAGGACGGGGTTCAGGATGGCGGCCAAATCCATGGACACCAACGGCGCCGCGGTCTGCAGCGCCGCGCCGGCCGCGAAGATCGACGGCACGTCGGCGAACAGCGCCAGAGGCGTCACCACCGCCAAGACGGCCGCCGCCCGCGCCAGACCGCGAACAAACCGGTTCTTGCGGGCGCTCTCCAGCGGCACCACATCGGCGAGGCTCTCGTCAGAGGATGTTTCCCAAGGCTTGCGAACGCCCTCGCCCTGAGACGCCCGGCGGTCCTCCGTGGCGTAACCCTTCTCAGACCGCTCCCGATCTTTCTCCGCTTGTTTCCGATCCCGTTCCGCCTGGAGCCGGTTTCTCTCCTGAGCTTCCTCCTCAACGATCTGCGTGCTGGCCCGGCGATCCCGTATAACGAGTTTGCTTTCTTGCTCCTCCCTGTATTGCTCCACGTCTTTCTCGGTCACAGGGGGCGGCCGACGATCTCTCATGACGCCGTTCGGGACTTGGGCTCTGATAGCCTCCACAATCCCGCCTTCCCTTCGATGCCCGACTCCCCCGG
>JBQTIM010000197.1:0-3645 GCA_052388135.1 Elusimicrobiota bacterium | reverse complement strand
AACCGGCCGACGGCCGCGGCCGCCGCGGGATCGTACACCGTCTCCACCCTTTGCAGCTCCAAAAAATGGTTGCCGCTGCCCAGGGTTCCCAACTGGTCCAAACCCCTCTCGACCGCGCGCCGGCTCGGAGCGTCCGGGTCCGCGGTGGACAGGGCGCCGCCGTCCTCGCAGGCCTCCAGGTCTTCGCCTTCGCCCAGGCCTTGCTCCACGGCCCAGCGCGCCCCGCGGGCGAAAATTTTCCGCATGTCCTCCGGCGACAGACGGCGGCGGCCGCCCGTCCCCACGCCCGACGGCACGTTGTGGAACAGCGCGTCCATAAGCTTGTCCTTCCGGCGCTCCAAATCCTCCGCGGCCAGGTTCGTGCGCAGCAGGCGGACGCCGCAGGAAATGTCGTAGCCGATGCCGCCGGGAGAGATCACGCCGCCGTCCAGGTCCGTCGCCGCCACGCCGCCGATGGGAAAGCCGTAGCCCCAGTGGATGTCCGGCATGGCCAGGGACGCCCCCACGATGCCCGGCAGGTGGGCCACGTTGGCCACCTGCTCCGCCGCTTTCTCGTCCAGGATCTTGCCGATCATTTTTTCGTCGGCGTAAATGACGCCGTCCACCCGCATGCCGCCCGTCTTAGGCAGCCGCCAGCGGTAATCGTCGATTTTTTCCAGAGGGATGGGCATGGGGTCCAAGGCCGGGGTTGGGTTGGCCTTATGGAATTATAGCTTTCCCGCGAGGACCTTCAAAACCGCTCGACGGAAACCCGGTTCGGCCCGCGAGAGCGGGCGGGCGCGGCCATGGCGAAGGGCGCGGGCGGGAGCGCCGCGGAAGCGCGCGATCTCATGCGCCCGTGCGGATGCATTATATGTGTTAGGCTTTAGGTAGACCTTCGCGGCCGACAAAGGCCGCGAACGCCGGAACCACACAACGACCGGCGGCCTCCAAACAGAATCCGAATTGTGCGTTCTTGCCGGGAAGGTCGACCGACCTCCGCCGGCGGGACAGGATGGCTTTCCAGGTCTTGCGGCCTTCCTTCACCGAAGCAACGCTTCGTTCACGCCGTCGTTTCCATCGCTGCGAGCATCAAGACGCGTCTTCAATCACCGCTCATCCGAAAAAATCTGCAAACTTTCGCACCCACAGGGGGATTCCATGATGAAATTGTTCCGAGGCGTTTTTGCTTTGCTTGTGCTCGTTGGTCCGGCTTTGGCTCGCGCCGAATCGCCGGCGGCCGAACCCGCGCTGGCCTACACCTTCAAAGACGCGCAGTTGAAATGGGGGCCTTGTCCCGCCTTCATTCCCCAAGGCTGCGAGATCGCCGTCTTGCACGGCGATCCGGCGAAACCCAACGCGGACATTTTTTTCAAGGTGCCGGCGAACTTCACCATTCCGCATCATTGGCACTCGTCGGCGGAACGCATGGTCCTGGTTTCGGGCGAGCTGACAGTCACCTACGACGGCCAGAAACCCGCCACGCTGAAACCCGGCATGTACGCCTACGGCCCGGCCAAGCTCCCGCACAAGGCGACCTGCGGCAAAGGGGACCCTTGCGTCCTGTTCATCGCCTTCGACGGCCCCATTGACGCCGTTCCGGTGGCCGCCTCCCCTAAATAAAAGCCTCCGCCGGCCGCCGTCCTTTATTCCGCGAGGGCGCCGAGACGGCGATCTGTTCCTAAACCACCGCCGCCGGTTTCCGGTAAAAGGGAAGCTTGACGATCTCCAGCGGGACTTCGCGGCCGTGGACCAGAGCTGACGGCGCGGCGCCGGCGGCCTCGGCGTCCGCGTAAGCGCGGGCGTCCACGTAGCCCATGCCGATGGCGGCTTTGAGCGACGGCGAGAAGGTGCCGCTGGTGACTTCGCCGAGAACGCGGTCGGCGGCGCGGAGCGGATAGCCGTGCCGGGCCACGCCCGCCCCCGCCAGGCGGAACGCGATGAACTTGCGGGCGGAGCCGCGCTTTTTTTCCCGGAGCAGGGCGTCTTTGCCGACGAAATCCGCGGCTTTGTCCAGCTTCACGGCCCAGCCCAGGCCGGATTCCAGGGCGGTGTGGCGTTCATCCAAATCGTTTCCGTAAAGCCGGTAGCCCATCTCCAGCCGCAGGGTGTCGCGGGCGCCCAGGCCGCAGGGCTCAAGACCGAGAGCTTCGCCCGCCTTCATGAGCCGGGGAAAAAGCTGGAGCAAATGGCCGGCGGGCGCGAACAGCTCGAAGCCGTCCTCGCCCGTGTAGCCGGTGCGGGCCACGACGAATTCCATATCCAGGATGGGAAGCTCCGCCGCCTCGTTGCGCGCCAGGTTGACGGCGGGGGCGCACAAGGCGCCCATGATTTTCGCCGCCGCGGGGCCTTGAAGAGCCAGGGCGGCGCGCTGGGGCTGCTCGATGAGCTGGACGTCGCCTTTTTTGTGGTCCTCCATCCACTGCAGGTCCACCGGCACGCGGGAGGCGTTGATGATGACCAAGAACCGGTCCGGCTCCAGGCAATAGACATAGAGATCGTCCACCACCCCGCCGTCTTGCCGGCACATTAAATTGTATTGGCCCTTGCCGGCGGCCAACGCGGAGAGGTCGTTGCTCAAGAGTCCGTCGAGATAGGCCCGGGCGCCCGGGCCCGCCACCCAAACTTGTCCCATGTGGGAAATGTCGAAGACGCCGGCGCGCTCGCGCACCGCCGCGTGCTCCTGCAGGATGCCCTTGAAGTGGACGGGCATGTCCCAGCCGCCGAAATCGATCATTTTGGCGCCGAGGCCGACGTGGGTTTGATGGAACGGGGTGCGGTTCATTTTCTCATATCCTCTTTCGGCATAGGGCGGACCTGGAAAGCAGAAGTCACTTGTTCACCGGAAATTCGTCGGCGTGGTAGGAGCTTCTCACGAGCGGGCCCACCATGGCCTGGTCGAACAAACCCCGCGCGACGCGATTCAAGTCCTCGAACTCCTCCGGCGAATAGAATTTTTGCACGGGATGGTGATCCGCGCCGGGAGGGAGGTATTGGCCCACCGTCAGGAAACGCGTCCCGCGGGCCTTCAAATCCTGAAACGCCTCCAACAGCTCTTCCCGCGTTTCCCCCAGGCCCACCATGAGGCCCGACTTGGCGGCCAGCCCGGCGCGGGCGGCGGCCTCCAAAACGGATAAAGAGCGGTCGTAGGTGGCCCGGGCCCGCACCCGGGGCGTCAAGCGGCGCACCGTCTCCAAATTGTGGTTGAAAACGTCGGGCTTCGCCTGAAAAACCAACTTTAGCAAATCGTCGCGGCCCTGAAAATCCGGCGTGAGGACCTCCACTGTCACCGACGGAGCGCCCTCCCGCAGGGCCCGTATGCAGGCCGCGAACTGCCCAGCCCCCTGGTCCGACAGGTCGTCCCGCGCCGGCGACGTGATGACCACATGCTTCAACTTCAAATTCAAGGCCGCCTCCAAAAGGCGTTGGGGCTCCTCCCCGTTCACGCCCAGCGGCCGTCCGGTGGTTTCCGCGCAGAAAGAGCACCGCCGCGTGCAGATGGAACCGAGGATTTGAAAGGTGAGGGTTCCCCGCGCCCAGCATTCCGTGCGGTTGGGGCAGAGCGCCTCCTCGCACACCGTCGGAAGCCCCGCCCGCTTGAGCTCGTCCTTGATATGGAAGAAATGCTCCCCCGAGGGAACCGGCCGCTTCAGGTGAGCGGGAAGG
>JBQTIM010000196.1:0-4274 GCA_052388135.1 Elusimicrobiota bacterium | reverse complement strand
TTGCCGCGGCGGCGCCGCCGCGCTTTCGGTCCTAACGGAAGAGAACTTTTTCTTGGGCTGCCTGTCCGATCTGGAGCGGGCGCGGCGGGCGGTTCCCCTGCCGGTTTTGAGGAAGGATTTTTTGTTCGACGCCTACCAGGTTTACGAATCCCGCGCCGCCGGCGCCGACGCCGTGCTTCTCATCGCCGCCGTCCTGCGCGACTGGGAGCTGAGGAGCCTCGCGGCCCTGGCGCGGCGCCTCGGCATGACGCCCTTGGTGGAGGTCCACGACCAGGGCGAACTCTCTCGCGTCGCGGCGGCCGGCGCCGACGTGGTCGGAATCAACAGCCGGAATTTAAAGGACCTGTCCATGGATCCGGGCGCGTTCGCCCGCCTGGCGCCGCTGGCGCCCCGGAACGCCGTCGTCGTCGCTGAGAGCGGTTTACGGGAGCCCGAGGACGCGGCCAAGCTCAAGAAACTGAAGGTCAACGCCATGCTCGTGGGAGAATCCCTCTTGAGGCGGAGGGACTTGGAATCCGCCGCCCGCCGGTTCGTGGAGGCCGGCCGGTGAGCCCCCGGGAGAAAAACATGGAAAAGCTGGTGGACGGCGTGTTTGAAGGCGGAGGCGTCAAGGGCATCGGGTTGGTGGGAGCCGTCTCCGTGGTGGAGGCGGAAGGATACAAGTGGGGGAACCTGGCCGGCACTTCCGCGGGAGCCATCGTCGCCGCTCTGCTGGCCGCCGGCTACAATTCCGCGGAGCTGAAAGCCGTCATGGCGAGCCTGGATTACACCAAGTTCAAGGACAAAGGCGCCGTGGACCGCATTCCCATCTTCGGCCCCCTGGTGAGCTTCCTGACGGAGAAGGGCGTCTACGAGGGGAATTACCTGGAAACGTGGATCCGAGGCCTGCTGGCCGCCAAGGGCGTGCGCACTTTCAAGGACCTCCTGATCCCGGGCGAAAAGGACCCGCGTTACCGATACAAGCTTTACGTGATCGCCTCCGACATCACCAACCAGCTCTTGGTGGCCCTGCCCACCGGCGTGGAAAAATACGGGTTGAACCCGGACGACGTGGAGGTGGCCAGGGCGGTCCGGATGAGCATGAGCATCCCTTTCTTCTTCGAACCGGTGAAGATCAAGGACAACTACTTCGTGGACGGCGGCCTGCTGAGCAACTTCCCCATTTGGATTTTTGACTCGAAAGGGAAGCCGGCCTGGCCCACCTTCGGCTTCAAGCTCATCGAGCCGGGGCACGGACAGCCGAAAAAGATCGGCAACCCCCTGCAGTTCACGGCGGCCATTTTGGAAACCATGATGGAGGCCCACGACAAGATGCACGTGGAGAACGAGGATTTCGTCCGCACCATCCCGATCCCCACCATGGGCGTGCGCACGACGGAGTTCAACCTGTCCGCGGAGAAGCGGGACGCTTTGTACCGGTCCGGCGTGGACGCGGCCAAGGAATTTTTCAAGACGTGGAATTTTCAAGCCTACGCCCGGAAATACCGGACGCGCCGCGATCCCCGCTACGCGGCCAAAGTCAAAAGGCTGCGGTCGGAACTGGTGGTGTGACCATGGCGGTCAAAGTGAAGATTTGCGGCCTGACCAACGAAAAGGACGCCGTCTCGGCGGTGAACCTGGGCGCGGATTTCTTGGGCTTCAACTTTTGGTCCGGCAGCCCGCGAAAAGTGTCGCCGGCCCTGGCCGCGGAGATCATCGCCAAAATTCCGCCATTCGTTTCGCCGGTGGGAATTTTCGTGGATCATCCCGTGGACGAGATTTTAAAAATTGTAAGCAAAACCGGGGTCAAAGGGATTCAACTGCACGGCGACCAATCGCCCGAGGACTGCCGGGCCCTGAAAGAGAAGCTGGACCCGGGCGTTTTCGTTTGCAAAGCGTTCCGGGTGAAAGAGTCCGCCGACTTGGCCGGGGCCGAGGCGTTCAAGGAACTGTGCTCCTATTTTTTGGTGGACGCGCGCGTGGAGGAAGCTCCCGGCGGCACGGGCCAGCGTTTTCCCTGGGAGCTGGCCGCGGACTTGAAGGCCCACGGCCTGCCCGTTTTCGCGGCCGGAGGGCTGACGCCGGAGAATGTCTCCCTGGCCGTGGAAACCATCCGCCCTTTCGGCGTGGACGTGGCCGGCGGCGTGGAAAAATCGCCCAAAAGGAAAGATTACGACAAAATGAAAAGCTTCATCGAGGCGGCGCGGAGCGTATGAGCCCGCGGCCCTGTATTCATGCCGCTTCCTGACAGGCGCGGATATTTCGGCCGCTACGGCGGCCGGTTCGTTCCGGAGACGCTGATGGCTCCCTTGGAGGAGCTGGATCGGGCTTTCCGCAAGGCGTCCTCCGATCCGGCCTTCCGCCGCGACCTCAAGGACATGCTCAGGCGGTTCGCCGGCCGTCCCACACCTCTTTTCTTCGCGGCCAACTTGACGAAAAGGCTGGGCGGCCCCCGCGTGTATTTGAAGCGCGAGGACCTCTGCCACACCGGCGCCCACAAGATCAACAACACCCTGGGCCAGTGCCTTTTGGCCAAGCGATTGGGGAAAACCCGGGTCATCGCCGAGACGGGCGCCGGACAGCACGGGGTGGCCACCGCCACCGCCTGCGCCTTGCTGGGCTTGCGCTGCGAAGTCTATATGGGGGCGGAGGATATGGAGAGGCAGTCCCTCAACGTCTTCCGCATGAGGAGCATGGGGGCCGAGGTCCTCGCCGTCAACACCGGCTCCCGCACGCTCAAGGACGCCATCAACGAAGCCCTGCGGGACTGGGTCACCAACGTCCGCGACACCTTTTATGTGCTGGGGTCCGTGGTGGGGCCGCACCCCTATCCCTGGATCGTGCGCGAGTTTCAGAGCGTCATCGGCCGCGAGGTCATGGCCCAAATCCGCGACTACCAGGCCGGCGATCCGAGCGTGCTTTTGGCCGCCGTGGGCGGCGGATCCAACTCCATCGGCCTGTTCGCCCCGTTTTACTCCAGGCGCCGCGTGCGGATGGTGGGCGTGGAGGCGGGGGGCCGGGGCTTGAAGTCGGGACGCCACGCCGCCACATTGTGCACAGGCTCGCCCGGCGTCCTGCACGGAGCGTTCACCTACGTGATGCAGGACAAGGACGGGCAGATCCTGCCCACCCATTCGATTTCCGCCGGCTTGGATTACCCCGCCGTCGGACCTGAGCACGCTTTTTACAAGGACGACGGGAGGGCCGAATACGTGGCCGTCACGGACCGCGAGGCGCTGGAGGGTTTCCGCTTGCTGAACGAAACGGAAGGCCTCTCGGCCGCCTTGGAAAGCGCCCACGCCGTGGGCTATCTGCCGCGCCTGGCGCGGAAAACCCGCCGCTCTCAAAGCGTGGTGGTGTGCCTGTCGGGCCGCGGCGACAAGGACATGGGCCAGCTGCAGAGCCTCGTGAAACCCGCCGCCAAGAGGGCGAAGAGATGAAACTTCCTGTCGGGAAAATTTCTTCATGAGCCGCATCGGACGGACGTTCCAGCGCCTGCGCCGGGAAAACCGGAGGGCTCTCATCGCTTACGTGACGGGAGGCTATCCGTCCCTGAAGGCCTTGAACGGGATCGCCCGCGATTTGGAGAGGGCCGGCGTCGATGTTTTGGAGGTCGGGGTGCCGTTCTCCGATCCCATCGCGGACGGGCCCACCATTCAATTTTCCTCCCAGAAAGCCCTGGAGGCGGGGGCCACCTTGTCGGCGATATTGCGGTGGGCGGCGGCCTTCCGCCGCTCGTCGGAGATGCCGCTGGTCTTGATGAGCTACTTGAACCCCGTCCACCGCATGGGATATGATGAATTTTCGCGCCGGGCGGCCGCCGCGGGCGTGGACGGGCTCATCGTGCCGGACCTGGTGCCCGAGGAAGCCGGGACGTTGCGCGGGATTTTGGCGCGGCGCGGCTTGGACTTGATCCATTTGGTCGCTCCCACCACGCCGCCGGAGCGGCGGGCGCGGGTGGCGCGCTTGAGCCGGGGCTTCCTCTACGCCGTGTCCGTCACGGGGGTGACGGGGGCCCGGAACAGCCTTCCCGCGGACGTGTTCCGGTTCCTCAAGGGCCTCCGCCGCGTCTCGCCCGTGCCGGTGGCGCTGGGCTTCGGCATCTCGGGGCCGGAGCAGGCGCGGAAATGCGCGCCTCACGCCGACGGCGTCATCGTGGGATCGGCTTTCATCGAGCGGCTGCGCGGCGGCCGGCCTGTGTTCCCGTACGAAAAGTCTTGGCGGGCGGGGTTGTATGCGATCCCCCGAGGGGTAATAAAAACACGGCCCGGAGGCCGCGCGTGACTTCGCTTCAC
>JBQTIM010000195.1:0-4624 GCA_052388135.1 Elusimicrobiota bacterium | reverse complement strand
GCCTCGGCCCATGTTCCCGGCCGCGCCGGTCGGGCCCGAAGTCCCGGGAAGCCGCCCATGAGCCTTTTCACGTTCTCTCCCATGACGGCCGCCGACGCCCCCTTTTTGGCGGAGATCGAGAAAGAGGCGTCCCCTTCGCCCTGGAGCGAGGCCCAGTTCCGCTCGGAGCTGGAAAAGGCGATTTCCCGGTTTTGGACGGCCCGCGCCGACGGCGCGCCCGCCGGCTACGCCGGTTTCTGGCTGGTGGAAGACGAAGCCCAGTTGGCCAACATCGCGGTCCGGGCGGACCTTCGCCGGAGGGGCCTGGGCCGGGAACTTCTCCGCTTCGTGGCCGGGGAAGCCGCCGGCCTGGGCGCGGCGCGGCTCACGCTGGAGGTCCGCGAAGGCAACGCCGCCGCCCGGAGGCTCTACGAATCCGAGGGCTTCGCGGAAACCTCGCGCCGGCCTAAATTTTACCAAGGCCGCGAGACGGCGATCCTGATGGAAAAGAAAATCGCGGCCGGCGAAAACGGAAAGTGACGGCATGAACATGCGGAACGAGGGACGCTTGCGGAGGCGGGGCGCGGAAAACGGCGGTGGGACCGCGCGTTTTTTCTTCTTCGCTTTTTTCCTTTGCCTGGCCGCCCTTCCGCCCTCTTTCGCCGCCCCGCCGCCGGAGGACGCGGCCCGGCTTTATCTGAGGGCCCTCCTGCAGGATCGCGCCGGCAACGCGCGGGCCGCCCTTCAGGACTACGACCGCCTTCTCTCCCTCGATCCGGGTTCGGTCTATCTGCGGGAGGCCGCGGCGTCCCTGGCCCTGCGCATGGGTCGCCTGGACCGCGCTTTGTCGGAGGCGCAGGAAGTGGCGCGCCTGCAGCCCGCCGAGCCTCACTCCCATTTGGTTCTGGGCCGCGTGCACCTGGCCCGCGGCGAGACGGAGGAGGCCGCGCGATCTTTCGAGAAGGCCCTGGACTTGAACCCCGACGACGACGAGGCCCTCCTCTACGCCGCGAACCTGGCCACCGCGCGGGACCCCCGGCTCGCCTTGAAATACTACGGCCGGTTCCTGGAGAACAACCCCGATTCCCGGGAAGCCATCGCCCGCATGGCCGAGCTGCACCAGCGCGCGGGCGACTTGGTCTCCGCCGAGCAGGCGTGGCGCGGCCTCCTGGAAATGGACCCTTCGGATTTTTCCGCGCATCTGGCCCTGGCCCAACTTTACGAGATACAGAAGGACACCGCCGCGGCCGTGGCCGCCTACGAGGCCTGCCGCTTTCTCGACCCCGAAAACGCCGGCGTCCTATTGCGCCTGGGCGAGCACCATCTCCGGCAAGGGAACGTGACCGAGGCCGAGGAATCCTTCCGGCGGGCGGCGAAAATTCTTCCCGGAGACCCCACCGTCAACTTTTGGCTGGCTTTGGCGGCCGAGGAGCGGAAGGATTGGCCCGAGGCCGCCCGGCGCATGGAAGCCGCCGCCAAGCGCGGTCCCGAGCCCGGCGTTTTCCTGCGGCTGTCGTATTACCACGGCCAGGCCGGCCGGCCCCGGCAGGCCTTGGACGCCCTGAAGCGGCTCCACCGCCTGGATCCCTCCAACCCCGATTTCGTTTATTACCTCGCCGTCGGCTACGAGGACGCCGGCGACCGCCGGGCCGCCGTCCGCTGGCTGGAAAAGGCCCTGGCCCTGGACCCGGCCCGCGCCGACGTCCATTTCCGCCTGGGCGTGAACTGGGACATGCTGAAAAAGTTTCCCCGCGCGGAAACCCACCTGCGCCGGGCCGTGGAGCTCAATCCCGGCCACGCCACCGCCCTCAACTATTTGGGCTACAGCTGGGCCGACCGCGGCGTCCGCCTCGAGGAGGCCCTGGCCCTCGTGCGGGAGGCCGTCCGGCTGGACCCGGAGAACGGCGCTTATCTCGATTCCCTGGGCTGGGCCTATTTCAAGCTGGGCCGCCTGGACGAGGCCGAGGAAACTCTCAAGAAAGCCGCCGCCCTGGCCGAGGACGCCTTGGTGTGGGAGCATTACGGCGACGCGCTCTTGAAGAACGGAAAGACCGGCCTCGCCCTGGAGGCTTGGCGCGAAGGATTTTTGCTCGACCCGTCCAGCCGCAGCCTGCGCGCCCGCCTGGAGGAGAACGACCGCGCCGACGGTTTTCAGGAGCGCCTCCGCCTGGCGCGGGCGCGGGAGAATTTTTCCCGCGTGCGCAGCCTCGCCGGCGCCCTGCGCATCAGCGTGTCGGGCGGATCGCCGTCGGAAGGCGGCGGCCTGGCCGCCGGCGGGTTCTTCTATTACGCGCGCCCCCAGCTTTTCCGCTTCGAGTTCGCGGGCCCGTTGTGGTTCCCGCGCGTCCTCCTGGTGCAGAACCCCCGCGGCCTGCACGCCGCCCCGCCCGAGCTGGAGGCGCAGGGGCCCGAGCGGGAAAGATGGCTCAAGCTTTTGGGCGACGTTCTTTCGGGCGAGGCCCTGCGGCCCTTCGGGGAAGCCGGGGCCGAAATCCGCCGGGAAAAGGACGGCGTTGTTTACGCGGCCGCGGGGAGCGAGCTCGCGCTGGATCCCAAACGAGACGTTCCCGCCCGCCTCGACTGGGCCGACGGCGACAACGGCGTGAGCCTGGAATTTCGCGGCTGGCGGCGCGTGAACGGCGTCCTTCTTCCCGCCCGCATCCTTTGCGAGAGCGGCGGACAGCGCGTGGAACTGATCCTCGACCTTAAGCGCGTCAAATTGAACCAAGTCCTGGACGCTTCCCTTTTCGACTGGCCCGCCGAGGCGGGCGTGAAGTGACCGCGCTTCGGGAAACCGCCGGCCGCGGTGTCTGATTCGCCGGCCCCCGCTCTCTCGCGCCGTTCCTCCCGCCCTTCCCGGCGGAGAGATCAGGCCTTTGCCGCGCCCGCCTACCAAAGCTCGACTTTCGGTCCCATCGGCCGTTGTTCCGCCGAGGCCGGCGTCCAAACGGTCCCGCCGTCATCCCGAGGAATTTGTCGTCCACCCATCCCGCCTCATGCTCGGCCCAGCCGTTGTCCATTTATACCCATCCGCCCCTCCCGTCACACCGGCGAAAGCCGGTGTCCAGATGGTTCGGTCGCAGTTGCGTCTCAGGCTGGTTCGGGTTTCCGCCGGCGCGGGGGGGGGAAGAATGTCTTCGGCGGCCGCCCGGAGCCTCGCACTTGCCGCGGAAGGGCGGTCTTCATTTCGGAACCCGCCGGCGGGCCGCTTAAAATGAGCGGCCCTGTTTTTTCATCCCGCGCCTCCACCGCCGTTTCGCCATGCCCTTAACGGTTTACTGCGGCCCCTTCCAGCCCTGCTTGGAGGAGGCCTTCACGGCCCGGCTCAAGGAGCTGTCTGCCGCTCCCATAACGGTGGTGTCTCCGTCCAGCCGGATGTCCGACAGGCTCCAGCGCTTGGCCGCGCGGGAGGCGGGGTTGGCGCTTTTGGGTGTCCGCTTCCTCACGTTCCACGCCTTCGCGCTGGACGTTCTGCGGCGCTCCGGCGCCGCCGGCGCGCTGGCCGCCGACGACGTTTTCCACGACCGGCTGGTGGAGACTCTGTCGTCTCGCCGCGCCGCCGCGCCGTCGCGCGGCCTGGCGCCCGCCCTCAGGGAGAGCCTGCGGGATTTGGCGGAAGGCCTGGTGGACCCGGCGCAGTTCCGCGAGCATTTCCGCGACGAGTTGGCGCGCCGGCCGGCTCTGGCGCACCTGTTGAGCCTGGAGGAAGACTATCTCCGCGCCCTGACGGATCTGGGCCTTTTCTCGCCGGAAACCTTGCCCCAGGCCGCCGCCGCCCGCGTGCGGGCCGCGCCCGCCTCCGCCCTGTCGCCCGGCGCTGAAATTCTCTATTACGGTTTTTACGATTTGAACGGAGCCCAGGCGGATTTTTTCCAAGCCGTGGCCGAGGCCGCGCCCGCCTCCCTTTTCTTTCCCTACCGTAAGGGCCACCCGGCCTTCGCCTTCGCCGACCGTTTTTACAATTTGAAACTGCACCAAGGCGGCCGCCCGCCGACGCACCTGCCGCCGGCGCCCGAGACCCGCGCCCTGGGCCCGGTCCTGGATGCGCTCTTCGTTCCGGGGCAGTCCGCGCGGCCGCGGGACGGCGCCTTGCGCCTCTACAGCGCCTTCGGAGTCCGCGACGAAGCCTGGAAGACGGCCAAGCTCATCCGCGCGCTTCGCGACGATCCCCGCGCCCCCGTGCCTTTCCGCGACGTGGGCGTCGTCGCGCGCGACTTGAAACCGTACCGGGCGGCCCTGCCGGAAGCCTTCGCCGAAAACGGCATCCCCTTTTTCTGGGGCGACGCCGAACCTCTCAGGCGCCGTCCCCTGGCCCGCCTCTGCGTCAGTTTGTTGACTCTGCGCCGGCGGGATTTTCCGGCCCAGGCGGTTCTGGACATCATCGGCTCGCCCTATTTTCGCTTCGCCGAAGGCGGCGGCCGCGCGCGCCGCTGGAAGCGACTCATCGAACGTTTGGGAATCCACTCCGGCTGGCTGCAATGGGCCGGCAAGGCCGGCGCCTGGGCGGGCCGGGACCTGGAGCTGTTCCCCGACGAAGTCCGCGAAGGGCGCAAGGGCTACGTCGTCCCGGCGGAAGACACCGCCGCGCTTTGGTCCCTGCTGGAGGACCTGCGCCGGCGGCTCGATCCCAGGCGCGTTTTCTCCG
>JBQTIM010000194.1:0-11696 GCA_052388135.1 Elusimicrobiota bacterium | reverse complement strand
ATTCTGTCCGCGCGGACAGAATCTTTTTTGGACCGCGGGCGGCTGCCCGGCCTTTGGAAAGCCTGAATTCCTGACCCCCAATGAAAACGAGGACGAGCGCCGAGCCCGCCTTAGCCGCTTTCGGTTGCGGCCGAAAGTGAATGAAATGCTAAAATCGGAGCGTCCCAAACATCGAAATCGATTTTTGTCGGCAAGTTATCATCGTTCGCAAGGCACTCAAAGAGCGTGGCGTGGAACGCTCCGGTCGGACATTTCTCCGGCGCCTCGCCGCCAGAACAAAATCGCTCGAGTGACCTGTCGGCCGCGGCCGGGCGCAAGCGCCCGCCCCCGTCCGCCAGCTCACTCAGCTCCGGGTTAGGTACTTAGGGAGACATCATGGGAACCGTAAAATTTCTTGTCGCATCTGTGGCGCTTGCAGCTGTTCTCGGACTACCAGCATCGGCCAAAGACGACCTGTCCGCCCAAGGCATCTTGGCAATCGGAAAGATGGCCGGTGCCTGCGGGATACTAGACTCGATGATTCAGTTCCAACAGACCACCAAACTTGATGGCGGTGACGAGTTCGTGACCCGCTTCTGGTCTGTAGAGGCAGCACGCCTCGGCTTGTCGGTCGAGCAGCTTTCTACCAAGTGCAATCAGTCGGTCTCGGCGTATGGCAAGCTTTGGGACGCGGCCGAGACACCATGAACCAAGCACCTAACAATTCGTTCAAGCCGACGCCGCTTTGCGGCGCGGCTTAACTCAAGCGTTAGGCCCCTCGGAGCATTACACAAATTATGATTTCAAAGCTTCCTCGATGGGTATGGATCGGCACGTGGGTATTGGCTTTCATCGCCGGCATCATCAATGTGGTTGGTTTGTTGGGTTTTGAGCAACAGACAATCTCTCATCTCACGGGAAATACGTCCCGGCTGGGCGAGGCACTGGCAAATCTAGACATACCGGCAACGCTTCACTTCGCGGCGCTCATCGGCGCCTTCATCACCGGCACCGCCCTTAGCGGGTTCCTCATCCAAGACAGCACGTTAAAACTTGGCCGGCGTTATAGCGCCGTTCTCTTGTTAGAATCACTACTGCTCTTTGTTTCCGTTCCACTTCTCAGGCATAGGAATGTCTGCGGCATGTACACGGCCGCGTGCGCCTGTGGGCTTCAAAACGCCATGGTTAGTGCGTATAGCGGAGCCGTGGTTCGCACCACACACCTGTCCGGCATGTTTACGGATCTTGGTATCTATCTTGGCCATGCAATGCGTGGCCTTCCCATCAATGTAAAGCGTTTGCAGCTTTGTTTTTTGGTTATTTCTGGATTTTTGAGCGGCGGAATCGTTGGCACCTTAGCCTTCCACGCCTTCGACTACTCAGCATTACTATTTCCCGCTGGTTTAACCGCTGTTGTTTCAATTACCTATGGACTCTATCGAATCAGAAACCATACAAGAATTAACAGTAGTGGCGTGGCCTAACCAATGCTCAAGCCGACGCCGCGCACGTCGCGGCGCGGCTGAGCTCGATCGTTGGGCAATAAAACCATTGAGAATGTATACTCTTTAGTGTATACTATTGAAAAGGAGGGCTTATGACCCATACAATTACTTTAAAAGCGTTGCGCCCCGGCCTTCCCAAGGTAGCTGATGCTATCGAGTCAAAATATGACCGTTACGTAGTGACCAAACGGGGCCATCCGGTTATGGTAATTGTCAATCCGGAGGATTATGAGGGCCTCCTTGAAACGATTGATATCCTTTCGGATAAAAACGCCATTAAACGCATCCGTGCCGCCCGAAAACAGGCAAAAGCCGGCAAAACCGTTTCTCTTGAGGCCCTGCGTTCCCGCTTAGAGCGTGCATAAAATTGAGCTCACTCGCCAGGCGGAGAAAGAGCTTGTAGTCGTATACCGTTCCGACCGTTCGCTCTACGAACGCTTCCTTAAAGCGTTCCACTCCATAGCCCAAGACCCCGCTCAAGGCAAGCCACTGCACGGCCAATTACGAGGCATGTCCTCTTATAGACTGGGTAGTTATCGCATACTTTATGAAACATATCACAACCGGCTTATGGTTGTTATTATTGATCTTGGCCACAGAAAAAAAATCTATAAATAGCCCAGCAAATCGCTCCCCCGGACGCCGGCCACACAGCGGCCGGCGCCGGCGACCTCTTTGTTAGGCCATATCGGAATGAAACCAGAAACCAGGCGCGCTCTTATAGCACTTTGTCTCCGGACGTGTTGTCCTCGAATTTTCAGGACGACGGTCCCACAGCCCTATATTCCGCATGTGCCCACAAATTGGAATAAAACACTCGTTCTCGCCGAAGCCCAGAACCACTCTGGCTCATATCTCGCGAGACTACGTGCATTGTCGGCGCAGAGCCGAGTCGTTCGCCTTGGGCTGATTTCTAACATCGGAGTGCGGCCCTGGGACGACGGCTGTCTTAAGATGGCCATCCACGTGGTGCTGGGTTTAAAGCCTGAAGAAACGGCGGTATCCAATGCTGTTCTATGGTCGCTATTGAAAAACGGGAACAATGATACTCCATCCCGTGAACTAATGACCCACAGCGGAGAACTATGGGGAAAAATGCTCGATTTATTAAAACCAAATCGGGTTGTGACCGCTGGCCGGATGGGTGAAAAAGTTATCAAGTGTGCCGCTCAGTTCTGCAAGATCCGGTTCCAACATCTCATTTGGCCGCTTCCGTCGCCAAGGGTCCTTTACCCCATAGTGGGTTACATGGACGTAGAGAAAATATTTCGCCGTTATCCTGAAATTGCGCGGGCGAAGAAACAAGCATTAAAGTGGGTGATCCCGTCGGCCAGAGAAACGGCAATCGTATATGCTGCCATCGCAAGCAATGCAAAATCTAATCTGGCCTAACAAGGCGCCGCAGCCGACGCCGCGCACGTCGCGGCGTGGCTAAGCTCGTTCGTTGGGCCAACGGAGCGAAATCATGCGAAAGGGACTTAGACTTTTAGGAATAGCGGCATTTTTTGCTTGTTTAACCCTTGCTAGGATCCAAGCGGTAGAACCGCTGACAAAATCACGTGCCAAATCTCATATTGGGCTGCGATATAAGGCAGGCCCTGATGCAAACGATCCCATCCCGGGAGCGCCAGAAGTCAAACCGATTGGCGGATGGTTGGTTGGCTCGTCAACCGGCAGTCTTTCAATTACACAGGTGGAGCGCCAGGATAGTGGAATGCTCTGGTTACAAAAGCACATCAACCAAACCGAACGGGAAGTAATGGATGTTCTGGAGCTGGACAAAACCGAATTTCACATGGCGATGCCATGTGGGCTGAAAGGCTCGGATGAACACCGTCCGACTGGATTTGTGGCCGTCGTAAAGAAACTAGATGCGGAGGGATGTAAGCTAGAGGCCATTCGCGCCTGGACAATCACCACCACCCGCGGACAATTCGAAACCACAGACCCCACAAAACTTCAGTGCACTCCCGAATGCTGTGGAGATGGATGCAATTAAAAAAACTAGCCTGTCCAACAAGTCCTTCAAGCCGACGTTTGTCACGCGGCGCGCGCCAAACGCGGCTTAACTTTATCGTTAGGCGGGAGGAACTAATGTGGTCTATTAATCCACGGGCGCTATGGTGTTTCCGAGCCGGCCGAAAAACCTGCCCAATAGAGGGTTTTTGAACCAAAAGGACAGCGTCTCTCTTCGCCGCATGAATGTGTGACGAGTTGGCGCAAATAGGGCTCCGATCGGCTTGATCCCGCCGGAGGAAAACGCTATTTTATGGCTTCACGGCGCCGGCGCTCGGCCGGCCGCTGAATAACGCCGCCTCTCCCATGGACCGGTTCGCATGAGCCTCGCCCTGGTTTCTTCCGCCGCCTGTCTGACATTCCTCCTGGCCTACGCGGTCTACGGCCGCTGGCTGTCGCGCGTTTATAAATTGGATAAGGCCCGCCCCACGCCGGCCCACGTTCAAAGGGACGGGGTGGACTTTCTGCCGGTGAAGGCGCCCATGCTGCTGTCCCAGCATTTTTCCGCCATCGCGGCGGCGGGGCCCATCGTGGGGCCCATCCTGGCGGGGATTTGGTTCGGCTGGCTGCCGGCGCTTTTGTGGATCGTGCTGGGCTCCGTCTTCCTGGGCGCGGTGCACGATTTTTCCAGCCTGGTGGGGTCCGTGCGGCACAAGGCCGGCTCCGTGGCGGAGATCGTGAAGCAGAACGTGGGCCCGCGGGCTTACACCTTCTTTCTGGCGTTCATATGGCTTTCGCTGGTTTACGTCATCACCGCGTTCACCGACATCACCGCCGCGTCCTTCACGCAGGCCGAGTTCGGCGGCGGCGTGGCGGCGTCCTCCACCCTCTATCTCTTCATCGCCGTGGCCATGGGGCTGTGCCTCACGCGCCTGCGCATGCATCATTGGCTGGCCACGCAGATTTTCGTGCCGCTGGTGGGGTTCACCATTTGGTACGGCCAGAGCATTCCCATCCTTTTCGGCGGCGAGCGGCCCCAGTTGGTTTGGAATTATCTGATCCTGGGTTATTGCTTCGTGGCCTCCATCCTGCCCATGTGGATCCTGCTTCAGCCGCGGGGTTATTTGGGCGGGTTCTTTTTGTACGGCGCGCTCATCGCCGGCGTGCTGGGGCTTTTTCTCTCGGGCGACCGCGTGCAATATCCGGCGTTCCTGGGATTGACCAGCGCCAAGGGCATGCCTCTTTTTCCCATGCTGTTCGTGACGGTGGCCTGCGGGGCGTGCTCCGGCTTCCACGGGCTGGTGAGCTCGGGCACCACGTCCAAGCAGGTGTCGACGGAGACGGACTGCCGCATGGTGGGCTACGGCGGGATGCTGTTGGAGGGGCTGGTGGCGGTCATCGCGCTGTCCACGGTGATGCTCTTGAAGCCCGGCGACCCGGCCCTGGGCGCCACGCCGGACGTGATCTACGCCAACGGCCTGGCGCATTTCGTGGAGCAGTTCGGCGTCAACGCGGCTTTCGCGCGCTCCTTCGCCCTGCTGGCTTTCGCCACGTTCATTTACGACACGCTGGACGTGGCCACCCGGCTGGGCCGCTACATTCTGCAGGAAATCACGGGGTGGAAAGGCTGGAAGGGCGGCGCGGCGGCCACCCTGTTGACGCTGGCGCCGCCGGCGTTTTTCGTCAGCCTCACTTTGACGGACGCCGCCGGCCGCGCGGTGCCCGCCTGGCGGATGTTCTGGACCATCTTCGGCACGTCCAACCAGCTTCTGGCCGGGCTCACGTTCCTGGGCCTGACGGTTTGGCTCAAGCGGACCAAGGGGCTGTGGCAGGTCACCGCGGTTCCCATGGTTTTCATGCTGGGGATGACTTTTTGGGCCCTGGTCCTGGCCATCCGGCCCTGGGCGGCGGCGCTGGCGTCGGGCCAGGGGCACTGGGAGACGATTCCGGCGGTGGCGCTGGTGTTGCTGGGCCTCGCCTTGCTATTGTTATGGGAGTCGTTCAACACTCTGCGGCTTCGGCCCGGCCCTCTGGCGGGACCGGCGGCGGAACCGGAAGGAGCCTCATGAACCTTGATTTGAAGCACATCATTCAGCTGGGCTGGCCCGTGCTCAGCGTTTTGCTTTTGTTTTCCATCATCGCCCTGGCGGCGGCCCTGCAATGCTGGGTTGTGCTGCGGCGCAGCCGCTGGCTTTTGCGCTACGCGCCGGCGGAGCGGCAGGCTTTGGCCCAGCATTTGGAGCTTGTGGACGGGCGGCTGGCGCTTTTGGGCACCATCGCCAACGCCGCGCCTTTCGTGGGCCTTTTGGGAACCGTCATCGGCATCATCCGCGCCTTCGCCACCATTTCCGTGAACGCGGGCGGCGGCGTGGCCTCCGTGGCGGGCGGCATTTCCGAGGCGCTGTTCGCCACGGCCATGGGGCTCGCCGTGGCCATCCCCGCCTCCATGCTCTACAACTTTTTTTCCTACCGCAGCCAGAAAATAGCCCAGGCCGCCGGCCTGCCGTGATTTTCCTTTTAGCGCGGAGGGCCTAACCGTGCAAGCCACCGGCCACATCATGAAGAAGAGGCTGCTGACGGACATCAACATGATTCCGTTCATTGACGTGGTGCTTGTTCTGCTGATCATCTTCATGGTGATGTCGCCTTTCCTGGTGCAATCGCAGATCCAGGTGAACCTGCCCCAGGCGGTGGCCGTGACGCCGGCGGCCAGCGACGCGCCGGTGAAGGTGCAGGTGACGCGCCAGGGCGTGGTGCACGTGAACGGCCGGGCCGCGGCCAAAAGCGAGCTGGACCAGATTTTGCGCTCCGCCTTGCTTCAGAGCAAGGACCGCACCGTGCTCATCGAGGCGGACAAGGGCGTGGCCTTCCAGCACGTGGTGGCCGTCCTGGACGCCGCCGAGCGGCTGGAGGCCGGCAAGGTGGGCGTGGCGGCCCTGCCGGTTGCGGAACCCGAGCCCTCCGCGAAATAGGAGCTCCGCCCGCGGCCGCGGACATTCCGAGGCCGGGCCTTGATATGAAAAAACCGGTGATCCCTTGACCCGTTACGTCTTCTATTCCGCGGCCGTGCACGCGGCGGGCCTGGCCCTGCTGATCCTCCTTCCGCTGGCCTCCGCGCGGAAGGCGCCGGTTTATTACGGCGTGGACTTCCTGCCCAAGGGCGCCGGTTTCGGGCCCGGCGCGGCCGGCGGCGCTTCCGACGCGCCGGAGGCCGGTCCGGCCCAACCCCCTCCGCCGCCGGAGCCCGAGGCCGTTCCCAAGAAAACCGACTTCGTGGCCCCGGACCCGAAAAAAATTCAAGTCCCCAAAAAGGAAGTGAAGGCCAAGCAGGCGCCGACCCAGGTGGCCCCCGCGAAGAAAGACGCCAAGCCGGCGCCTCCCGCCGCGGCTCCGGGAAAGGAGTCCGCCAAAGCGTCGGGCAAAAGCAAAGGCTCGCTTTTGGGCGGCGGCACGGGCGTGGAGATCGGCGGCTTCGGGGCCGGCGGCGGCGGGAGCGGCAGCGGCGGGGGCATCGGCGTGAAGTTCCCCTTCGCATTTTACATCAACATCATCTACGGCCGCCTGTGGAAGAACTGGGACGGCAAAGAGGAAACGGGCAAGGTCTGCGTGGCGGGGTTCGTCATCCGGCGGGACGGAAGCGTGGCGGACATCAAGCTGACGGAAAAATCCGGCGACCCGTCTTACGACAGGCAGGCCGAGCGGGCGGTGGAAGTTTCCGCCCCGTTCCCCCCCCTTCCCCAAGACTTCCCCGATCCGTCCCTGCAAGTCTACGTGCGGTTCAAATTTGAGGAGTAGAAAAGCGTTCCCCGCCGGCCGCGGGCGGGCGGCGCGGCCCGCAAAGGCCTGATGGCCGTCCGCGTGGTGCGCCTGGGCGGCCCGCGCGCGCCGGGAGAAGGCCCCCGACTGGGTACCGTACGGCGGCCGCCGCGGGGCGTCCGCAAGGAAGATTACGCCCGCCGGAACTTCTACGATGTTTGGCTGCCGGAGTTGTCGCCGAGCGCGGAGCTGTTGCGCGGGGCGCTTTCGGAACCCTGGACGGGACCCCGCTGGGAAAAGTTCGCGCGGGCCTACCGCCGGGAGATGCGCGCGGCGGGCCCGCGGCGGCTGGTGGAAATCCTCGCGGCGCTGTCGCGGGGAGCGAATTTTTCCGTGGGATGCTATTGCGAGAGGGAAGACAGATGCCACCGCTCCGTCCTGCGGCGGCTTCTCGCCGACGCCGGCGCCCGCATGGGTTCGGCCCGCAGACTCTAGGCGGAAAGAAGAGCCGAAAGCTCCTTGAGCGTTTTGCCTTTCGCGTCCTTGGGGGATAGAACGGGATCGGCGGCAGGCCATTCCACGCCGACGTCGGGATCGTTCCACAACAGGACGATTTCGTCGGCGGGGTCGTAGAGCTCCGTGCATTTGTACTCCACCACCGCCGTGGGCGAACGGACGAGAAACCCGTGGGCGAAGCCCGGCGGCACGTAGAGCTGGCGGAAGTTTTCGGCCGACAGCGCGACCCCTTCCCAGCGGCCGAAGGTGGCGGAGCCGGGCCGGATGTCCACCGCCACGTCGAAAATTTCGCCTTCGACGGCGCAGATGAGCTTGCCTTGCGGACGTTTCCTTTGGGCGTGCAGGCCGCGCAGGATCCCCCGGACGGAGCGGGAGCGGTTGTCCTGCACGAAAACGGCGTCGAGACCCCCTTGCCTGTATTTCTCCTGGTGAAAGGTTTCCAAAAAATAGCCCCTCTCGTCTTTGTGGACGTCGGGCTCGATGAGGATTAAACCGGGAATGGACAGGGGCGTGAATTTCATGGGCCACATTTTATCTCATTTGGGGAGGCGCTGTAGTGTCTCCAACACTTCTTTACTTTTGTCATTGCGAGGAGCGCTCTTTGCGACGAAGCAATCCCAGACTTCGAGTGACTTAAATCCTGGTTTCGCCACTCCGACTGGATGGGATTGCTTCGCCTTCGGCTCGCAATGACATCCCAATAGGTCAAGGGACTTATGAGACACCGCACCAGAATCCCGGACCGTCCGCCTTTCCGGGTGGCCCGTCCGCCGGCCGGCAAGCCTCTCCTGGTTTACGACGGGGATTGCGGCTTCTGCCGGCGCTGGGCGGCGCGCTGGCGGCGGAGCGCGCAAGGCCGGGTGGATTTCGCTCCGTTTCAGGAGGCGGCGGAGCGCTTCCCGGAAATTCCGCCGCAAGCTTTCGCGCGCGCGGTGCACTACATCGAAACCGACGGAACGGTGACGCCCGGCGCCGCCGGCGTTTTCAAAGCGCTGGCCGCCGCGCCCGGCCGGCCGTGGGGCCTTCTCCTTTACCGCCGCCTGCCCGGCTTCGCGCGGGCCAGCGAATGGTTTTACCGTCGCGTGGCCGGGAACCGGCCGTTTTTTTCCTTCCTCACCGCGGCCCTCTGGGGAAAATCCGCGGAGCCGTCCAGCTATTTCGTTTCCCGCCGCCTGTTCATCACCTGCCTGGGCGCCGCCTATTTTTTCGCCTTCGTTTCGCTGGGGACGCAGATCGAGGGGCTGGTCGGCTCCCGGGGCATCCTGCCGGCGGCGGATTTCCTGTCGGCGGTGAAGGACCGCTTCGGCGCCCGAGCCTACGTCCTGGCCCCCACCCTGGCCTGGCTGGACGCGGGAGACGCGCTCCTCGCGGGCCTTTGCGCCGCGGGCGCCGTGCTGGCGCTTTTGCTGATGGCCGGCGTGGCGCCCGCGCCCATCCTCCTTCTGCTTTGGGCGGATTACCTGTCCCTCGCCACCGTGGGGCGGGATTTCATGGCCTTCCAATGGGACAACCTTCTGCTCGAGGCCGGGTTCCTGGCCATCTTCCTGGCGCCGTGGAAAATATCGCGCGGCGCCTGGCGGGAGGACCCTCCCCCTCCGTCGGCGATCTGGCTGTTTCGATGGCTGTTGTTCCGGCTGAAGTTTTCCTCGGGCCTGGTGAAGCTGGCCAGCGGCGACGCGGCCTGGCGCTCCCTCACGGCCCTTCAATTCCATTACGAGACGCAGCCTCTGCCGACGTGGATCGGCTGGTACGCCCACCAGCTTCCCGGCGGCCTCCAGAGGTTTTCCGCCGGAGCGCTCTTCGTCGTGGAACTGGCCGTTCCCTTCCTCGTCTTTGGTCCGCGCCGGGTCCGCCACGCGGCGGGATTCGTGTTGGCGGGCCTGCAGGTCGCCATTTTGTTGACGGGCAACTACTGCTTCTTCAATTTTCTTTCCATCGCCCTGTGCCTGCTCCTTTTCGAAGACGCCTTTTGGCGGCGCGGCCGGCCGCGCGGGGCTTTCCGCCCCACCCCGGCCTACAAAAAACCGTTTTTGGCCGCGGCGGCGGTTGCCATTCTCGTCCTCAGCGGACTCCAAATGGCGGGCCGGTTCCTGGGTCGGGGCGCGTTGGCGGACGGAGCCGTGAAAATCCTGGCTTGGGCGGACCCATTCCGCACCGTGAACGCCTACGGCCTGTTCGCCGTCATGACGACGGCGCGGGACGAAATCATCGTGGAAGGAAGCGACGACGGGGAGGAGTGGCGGCCCTACGAGTTCAAATGGAAGCCCGGCGATCCGGCGCGGCGTCCGGCCTTCGTGGCGCCCCATCAACCCCGCCTCGACTGGCAGATGTGGTTCGCCGCCCTGGGGACCATCCGGCAAAACCCCTGGTTCCTGAATTTCCTGGCGCGCGTTCTGGAAGGATCGCCGCCGGTGTTGGAACTTCTCGCTGAAAACCCCTTCCCGGACAAGCCGCCCCGCCACCTGCGGGCCCGGCTTTTCCGCTACCGGTTCGCCTCGCCGGAAGAGCGCCGGGCCGACGGCGTCTGGTGGCGGCGGGAAGAAAAGGGCGTCTATTGCCCGCCGGTTTCTCTGCGGTCCGGCTCCTGAACGAAAAGCAAAAGCCCGCCGCCCAGAACGAAAAACACCAGCAACGACAACACCCCGGCGCGCAATCCCACCGCCTGGCTGACCGCGCCGAAGAGGAGCGGGCCCAGAGCGCTGGTCAATTTGCCGGCCAGGCCGAAGAAAGAAAAGAACTCCGCGCTCTTCTCCGGCGGGATCAGCAGGGCCGCCAGGGACCGGCTGGCCGCCTGGCTGCCGCCCAGGACCAAGCCCACCACCGCGCCCAAGAACCAAAACTCCCGCGCCGACTCCATCCCCGCCGCCCACAGCACGGCCGCCGAAAACACGGCCAGCGTTATGAAGATGGTCCGCTTGTGCTGGATTCTATCGGCCAGCCAGCCGAAGGCCAGGGACCCCGCGAAAGCCACGCCTTGGATCATCAGGAAACAAAGGATCAATTCGTCCGCGGGCATGCCCAGGGCCTGCGCCCCGAAGAGCGAAGCCATGAGGATGACGGTTTCGATGCCGTCGTTGTACACCACGTAGGCGGCCAAATACTTGGCGAGGTTGGTGTATTGGCGCAGGTTCCGGAACGTCTCCAAAAGGCGCGCCCAGGCCGCGCTCAACGCGCGGGCGGGAAACGCGCGGCCGGCCGGGCCCCGTTTCTCCTCGACCCAGAACAGAAGCGGCAAGCCGAAAAAGAACCACCAGAGCCCCGCGCAAAGGAACGACGCCCGAACCGGCAGGAAATTTTCCGCCGACAGGCCGAACGACTGCGGCGATTTGATGATGAGCAGGTTTAAAGCCAGGCATAGCCCGCCGCCCACGTAGCCCAGCGCCCAGCCCAAGCCGGACACGCGGCCCAAATTTCGCGGTGTGGAAAGTTGCGGGAGAAAGGCGTTGTAAAAGACATTGCTTCCCGAAAACCCCACGTTGGCCGCCACGAAGAAGCCCATGGCCAGACCCGTGCGGCCCGGCGTCGCGAAGAAAAGCGCGGCGCAGGCGGCGCTTCCCGCGGCCCAGTGCAGGGCGAGAAAAAGTTTTTTCTTCCCGGAACCGTCCGCCCAAGCGCCCAAAAGAGGCGCCAGCACGAAAGTGAGAAGCATGGAGAATGAAACCGTGTAGCCCCACAGGGCGGGGCCCGGGACCCGCGCGCCGAAAATCGGATACCCTTCCGGCGGCACCACGCGCTGGACGAAGTAGACATTGAAGACCACGGCCAGGATGGTGGTGGCGAAGGCGGAGTTGGCGAAGTCGTAAAGCGCCCAGGCCCACACGTCGCGCCGTTTCCAGAACGACGGCGTGCCGGAGATGCCGTCGAACGTGTTAACCGCTTTGGGGGAGCTCATACAGGGCCACCTCCCCGTCATGATAAAGCGCCGGAGCAAGCAGGTCCAGGCAGTCGCCGAGGAAATCCAGGTGCCGCTCGGAGACGTAGGGC
>JBQTIM010000193.1:0-6451 GCA_052388135.1 Elusimicrobiota bacterium | reverse complement strand
CGGTCCTTTGAAAAGCCTTTTCCAGCTCCGGGCGTTTTTAGGCGGCGCCAGGCGTATTATACTCAGAGCCGGCGTCCGCAGGCCGACGCCACCGGTGGCGGCGGCCGGGCTGCGTCTCCGCCGGGGCGCGGAGCTTTTGGAGCGGCATCTTTTCTTCGTGGCCGCGGCTCCGCCTCAAATGCCCGGCCCGTCGGGCGCGGGCCAAGCCGGCGTTTCCTGCCAAGGTTGAGGACCGAGAATTCGGTTGAACAAAACTTCCATGAACTTTAGAAATTTGTTTTCCTCCATTCTTCGCCAGCGCACCGGGCCTTTGACCCGCGACCTGGTGCAGACGCCGGCCGCCTTCGGCCTGGGCAAACTGCCGGCGCGGCTCCTGCCGGAGAAAACCACGGACATGGTCTGCGGGTTTTGCTCCACGGGCTGCGCCTTGAAAATCCACATCAAGGACGGGGAGGCGGTGAACCTGACGCCCACCACGGATTACCCCGTGAATTTGGGCCAGGCCTGCCCCAAGGGCTGGGAGGCCTTGGCTCCGCTCAAAGCGCCGGACCGGGCCACGACCCCTTACTATCGCGAAGCGGACGGGAGGCTGAACCCCATCGAGTGGGACACGGCGCTGAAGATTTTCGTGGAGCAGTTCAAGGCCATCCAGAAACGGCACGGCCCCGAATCCACGGCTTTCCTGAGCACGGGCCAAATCTGCACGGAGGAGATGGCCCTGCTGGGCGCCCTGGCCAAGTTCGGCATCGGCATGATCCACGGCGACGGCAACACGCGCCAGTGCATGGCCACATCCGTGACGGCCTACAAGCAATCTTTCGGCTTCGACGCGCCGCCTTTCACGTATAAAGATTTCGAGGAATCCGACGTGCTGGTGTTCGTGGGCGCCAACCCTTGCATCGCCCATCCTATTCTGTGGGAGCGGGTGTGCCGCAACAAGAACAAGCCGGGCATCATCGTGGTGGACCCGCGCCGCACGGAAACGGCCATGCAGTCCACGCGGCATTACGCCTTGGCTCCGAAATCGGACCTGATGCTTTTTTACGGCCTCGCCCATATCCTCGCCGAGAAGGGCTGGGTGGACGAGGATTACATCGCGGCCCACACCCTGCATTTCGACGCGTTCCGGGAGCATCTGAAAAGTTTTCCGCCCGGGGCCGTCAGCCGCGCCACAGGCCTGAGCGTGGAGGAGCTTTACGAGTTCGCCGAGGCGATTCACAAGGGCAAGCGGGTTTCCTTTTGGTGGACCATGGGCGTGAACCAGGGGCACGAGGCGGTGCGCACGGCCCAGGCCATCATCAACCTGGCCCTGATGACGGGCAACATGGGCCGGCCCGGCACCGGCGCCAACTCCATCACGGGCCAGACCAACGCCATGGGGTCGCGCCTGTTCAGCAACACCACCAATCTCCTGGGCGGCCGCGATTTCCTGAACCCCGCGCAGCGGGATGAAGCGGCCCGCCTGCTGAAGATTTCCCCGGATCGCATCCCCGACCGCAACAGCTGGGCCTACAACGAAATCATCGATGGGATAGACGCCGGGAAAATCAAAGGGCTTTGGATCATCGCCACCAATCCCGGGCACTCGTGGATCAACCGCTCGACCTTGAAGGACATTTTCAGAAAACTGGATTTCTTGGTGGTGCAGGACATGTACCACACCACAGAAACCGCCCAAATGGCGGACCTGATATTGCCGGCGGCGGCTTGGGGAGAAAAAGAAGGCACCGTCATCAATTCCGAGCGGCGCATCGGCCTTTACAAGCGCGTGGCCAAGGCGCCCGGCCAGGCCCTGGCCGACTTTTTTATTTTCAAACTCGTCGCCGATTATTGGGGCTGCGGGGAGATGTTCGAGGAATGGTCGTCGCCGGAGGAGGCGTTTCAAATCTTGAAACGTCTTTCCAAGGGAACGCCCTGCGATTTCTCGGGGATCGCCGACTACAAAACGATCAACGACAACGGCGGCGTGCAGTGGCCCTGTCCGGAAGGAGCCGCCGCGGACGGCCTCTTGCCCGACAACGAAAGGCGGCTCTTCGAGGACGGCCGCTACTTTCACGAGGATGGAAAGGCCCGCTTCGTATTCGAGGCCGCGCGGCCTTTGTATGAGCCCACGGACAAGAGTTACCCTTACACGCTGCTCACCGGGCGCGGGTCCTCCGCCCAGTGGCACACGCAGACCCGCACGGCCAAATCCGCCGTGCTCCGCAAGCTTTATTCCGCCGACATGTACGTGGAGGTTCATCCCCGGGACGCGGCGGAGAAAGGCGTGAGGGACGGGCAGTGGGTGAAGGTGGCGTCCCGCCGCGGGGTCGTCCGCGCGCGGGCCTGGGTGACGCCCACCGTGGGAGCCGGCCAGGTTTTCATCCCCATGCACTACGAGGCCGCCAATCTGCTCACGTTCCCCGCCTTCGATCCCTATTCCAAGCAGCCGTCCTACAAGGCTTGCGCCGTGGACCTGGCGCCCGAGTGAGCGGGACCGTCATGGAAGGCTCCTTCCGGTTCGAGCGGGATTTCATGGAGGGCATGCGCTGCATCCCCATGGCGGTGCGGCTCAAGCTGGACACCTGCGGCGTGAAGCTGGGTTTGCGGCAATGGCTGAAGTTCACGGAAGAGGACCGGCAAGCGCTTTGGGACAGGCCTTGCGGCGACGCCGGGGAGGTCTCCTCCTATCGCGCTTTCCTGGCGGAGATCATCGCGCGGCGGGCCGGCGAGCCGCCAAAATTCATGGAACCCGCCCGCGACCCGGCTTGGGACCGCGCCGGCGAAGCGCCTCCCATCGTGCAAGCCAAAGCGCGGGCCGCCGGTTTTTCGCTGTCTCCGGAGCGCTGGGCGAAGCTGACGCGCCTGCAAAGGTTCGCTCTCATCAAGCTGAGCCGCCCCAACCACGCCAACAAAAATTTCCTCCCGGCGGCGCGGGAGTTCGGGCTGACGCCGTGATCGCCGGCGTCACCGGGCTGCTGTTGGCCGGCGGGCGGAGCCGGCGCTTCGGGTCCAACAAGGCCCTGGCGGACTGGCGCGGCGGAAAGCTCGTGGAAAGTCCGGCCCGGATCTTGACGGGCCTGTTTCCCCTCACTCTTCTGCCGGCCAAAGACCCGGCCGCCTATGGATTTCTGGAAGGACCGCGCCTGCGCGCCCTGGCCGACGGGACCGGCGAGAGTCATCCATTGGCGGGCTTGGCCGCCGGTTTGCGGGCCTGCCCCACGGAACGAGTCTTTGCCTGCGCCTGCGACATGCCCTTCCTCCAGCCCGCTCTCGTGGAGGCGCTCTGCGCGGCCGCGTCCGGGTTCGACGCCGTCCTTCCTCTGTGGGGCGGCGCCCTCCAGCCTCTTTGCGCCGTCTACGCCAAAAGCATCCTGCCGGCGGCGCAGGAGCTCTTGCGCGACGGGCGGCCCCTTCGAGACCTGACCGGCCTGGCGCGGACCCGGATTTTCAGCGAGGAGGAAATCCGCCGGACGGACCCCATCGGTCTTTCCTTCCGCGACCTGGACACCCGGGAAGACCACGCCGCCGCCCTCGGCGAAGCGATTCCTTCGCCGGCTTAGAGCCCGTCTCAACAATCCGCTTTGAGGAGTCGCAGCCCCAAATGGAGTTATTGAGATAGTCTCTTAGCCCCCCATCTCGCCGGAAGGCCTTCCCTCCGCCCGTCACCGGAACGTCACGCGCGTTTTACCCCGCCGCTATAGGCTTCCGCCCGCGCAACCCCTAGAATGAAGAAGCTCATAAGCGACTCGCTCAAAGGAGAAAGCATGCGGATGGATAAAAGATCGACGGATTTGGTAGCGGCCGTCGTGCGGGCCGAGGAAAACCGGTTGCGCGCGCTGGCGGACGATATGGAGCGGGAAAACATTCCCTGGGAAGCGGTCGTGGACGAATTGGAGCGCGTGGAGCGCGGCTTAAAGCGTCTCCGCCGGGCCGCTTAAATCTTTCTGAACCGGCGGCGCTTGATTCGCAGGGCGCGGCGCGGGACGACAAGCAATGGAGGACATGAAATGCACGAACCGAAAGCCAAACGCAGGGCGCGCCTGAAACCAATCCTCTTCACCCTTCTCGCGTCGTCTCTAGCCGGGCCCATGGCCGCTCCCGGCTCGGCCGCCGAGATCGTCATCGGAAAAATCGAGAAGATCGAGATCAAGGGCGATTTCCGCCTGAGGCAGGAAAATTTCCGAAAGCGGCAGGACGTGGACCGCTCGCGCCAGCGCTTCCGTCTGCGGCTGGGAACCGAGCTGCCTTTCAGCGACCGGCTCAAGGCGAAGCTCCGCCTGGCGTCGGGCACGGGCGAGCAGGTGTCCACGAACCAAAGTTTCGACAACCTCTCCGCCCAAAAAGGCGTTTGGATCGATCAGGCGGCCCTGGAATACAAGCCCTGGGACCCTCTGAAGCTCACGGGCGGCCGCATGGGCAATCCGCTTTGGACCGTCTATTCCAGCGACATCGTCTGGGACGGCGACTTCAACCCGGAGGGGGCCGGTCAAAACCTCACTTTCTCGCTGTTCGGCCGCGGGCGTTTCTTCCTCAACGGCCTGCAGTCCGCGGTGGATGAGGATTCGGCCACCAACGTGGACCAGTGGCTCGTGTCCGGGCAGGCCGGCTTCATCGTGCCGGTGTTCTCCGCGTCCCGCTTCACGCTGGCCGGAGCGGTCCACGAGTGGGTCCACGAAACCACCACCACCAACAAATCGCCTTCGTTCAACGGATCGGCCGGCTCCCGGGCCACCCTGGGCCAGCTCGCGACCAACGAAGGCAACCGGCGCTACGCCTCCGGCGTCTTGGAGAACGAATTCCGCGTCATGGAGCTGACGGGCGAATTCCTGACGGGCATTCTCGGCCGGCCGCTGTCCCTGCAGGGAACCTACATCAAGAACACGGCTTACCTGGACTCCAGGCTCCTGCAGACCGCTCCGAACGAAAAAGCGGACCAGGGGCACCAGTTCGGCCTGATTTATGGAAAGGCCGCCGGCAAAGGGTCCTGGGAGGCGGCCTACTTCCGCAAATATTCGGAGACGGACGCCACCGTCGCGGACGTGGCCGACTCCGATTTCGGCGACGGCGGCACCAACCGCGAGGGCCACATCGGCTGGATCGGCTACGGGCTCAACGAGGGCGTGACGGTGTCCTTGAAGGCGTTCAACACGAAGGTCGTCAACACGAAGCTCGGCGGCCCCGACGACATCAACCGCTATCAATTGGACTTGCAGGTGAAATTCTAAATTCTAGGTTGGGGACGACCGGGGCGTTTCGTCACACGAACGTCACACGGGCCGTCTCAAACGGCGCTATACTATGGCGCGGAGGAAAACATGCTTAAAAACAGCTTGATGAAGGCCGTGGGTTTGGCCGTCGTCGCGGCTTTGGCGCGGCCGGCGGGCGCGGAGCCGAAGATCGTGAAGATCGACGGCTCCAGCACGGTGTACCCCATCACCGAGGCGGTGGCCGAGGAGTTCCAGGGCCGGAACCGCGACGTCAAGATCACCGTCGGCATTTCCGGCACGGGCGGCGGCTTCAAGAAGTTCTGCCGCGGCGAGATCGATCTGACGGGCGCCTCGCGGCCCATCCTCCGCAAGGAAATGGACGCCTGCCTGGAGGCCGGGGTGCAGTACGTGGAACTGCCCGTGGCCTTCGACGCCATCACGGTGGTCATCAACCCCGGCAACGCCTGGGCCGAGACCATGACGGTGGCGGACCTGAAGAAAATTTGGGAGCCTTCCGCCCAGGGCTCCATCACCAAGTGGAGCCAGGTTCGGGCCGGCTGGCCGGACAAACCCCTGAAGCTCTACGGCCCCGGCGCCGATTCCGGAACGTTCGATTATTTCACCGAGGCGGTGGTGGGCAAGGCCAAATCCTCCCGCGGCGATTACACGGCGTCGGAGGACGACAACGTTCTCGTGCAGGGCGTGTCCCGGGACGAGGGCGCCCTCGGCTATTTCGGCTTCGCCTATTACCAGGAAAACAAGGACAAACTGAAGGCCGTGAAGATCGACGGCGGCAAGGGCGGCGTGGGGCCTTCCAACCAGTCCGTGGAGGACGGGTCCTATCAGCCCCTCTCGCGGCCCGTGTTCATTTACGTCAGTCGGGAGTCCATGAAAAAGCCGGAAGTGAAGGCTTTCATGGAATTTTATCTCAACGAGGGCGGCGCTCTGGCGGAGGAAGTGGGCTACGTGGCCCTTCCTTCCGGGAATTACCAACAAGCTCTCCAGCGCCTCGTGGCCGGCACGCCGGGCACGGCCTTCGGCGGGAAATCGGAAGTGGGCGTGAGCATAGAGGAGCTTCTCAACCGCAAGCCGAAGCTGTAAGTCCCCGTTTCGCGGCGGCGCCGGTTCTCCCGAAGGCGGAGAAGGCCGGCGGCGCGGTTGTGGATTCAGCGGGGCCGGAGCCGCCGGCCCCGCGCGGCCGCGCCGGACCAAGGACGAACAAGCCCGCAAAGCGAAGCGGGTAAAAAATAAAAGAAGGCGCC
>JBQTIM010000192.1:0-6422 GCA_052388135.1 Elusimicrobiota bacterium | reverse complement strand
CGCTCCTCGGCTCCTTGCCGGCGCTCCAAAATCACCCCGGCCAAATAGGTCATAATTTATGCAGGCATCAATAGTCCGTGGAAGGCTTTCCGCTTCAGCTCCCGGGCTATCCCCTCGTTCACCTCGCCGCCGCCCGCGCCGCCATCTCCCAGGCCCACAGGCCGCTCCGCAAAAATTCCGACGCGAAGACACGCAAAGACACTTCCGACGGAAAAAGCGCCTTGGCGACGAGCACCAGCGACAGGCCGTTGGCCAGCAGGATCAGCGTGAGGGAGAAGAACGCGCCGGCGTGGCGCAGGTCCGGCTGGTTTTGAGAGAGGGCGTGCAGGGTGAGCGCCGCGTGGAAGGCCAGGGTGAACCCCACCGCGAAGCCGAACCACGGAGGACAGCCCACGCCCGGCGCGTGCCATCGCACGATTTGGAAAACGGCCAGCACGAGAACGGTGTAAAGGGGAACGCAGTAGGGCGCCAGCGCCACCCACACGTTCGTCCCGCTCAGCAGCACCTCGCCGCCGCCGGGAGACGCGCGGAAGGAGCGGACTTGAAGGCCCGTGGCGAAGGCGGCCAGGGCGTGGGTGAGCTCATGGCCGAAGACGTAGAGGCCCATGGGCTTCCGGAACAACAGCTGGAAGGCGCCGTAAGCCGCGGCGCCCGCCGCCGGCCACAGCCAGGACCGGCCCGAGCCCAACCCGCGCAGCGTCTGCCAGGCCGCCGCCGCGCAGGCCGCCGCCGCCGGCAGGAGGAGAAGAGCCAGGAGGGGATAAAGCCAACCCCCGCCCCTGCGTTTGTAAGCGGCTTTGATCGGCTTTCGGCGGGAGCGCGCCAATTCAGCGAAGGGAACTGAAATTCGAAAAAGGAGGGGGCTCGGCGAGCGTCAAGGGGTCCGCGCCTTGCTATCCGCCGGCGCGCCCCTGGGGCTTCGCCTTGGAATAGTAACCGACGAACCGATTTTTCTTGTCCACGAGCACGATGCGCGGCTTGCGCGGGCGGTCCGTGCCTTCGAAGGTCATGATGATGACCTCGTGCCCTTTGCGGATGAGGTGGGAAGCCGCGCCGTTGGCGCAGATCACGCCCGAGCCCTTGCGGCCCAGGATGGCGTAAGTCTCCACCCGGTTGCCGTTGGTGTTGTTCACCACCAGCACGCGCTCGTACTCCCGGATGTCGGCCTTGCGCATCAAGGCTTCGTCGATGGTGATGGATCCGACGTAGCGAAGGTTGGCTTCGGTGACGACGGCGTTGTGGATCTTGGACCGCAGGAACATCCGCATGGCTTTTCGCCCGGCGCTAGGCGCCGGGGCCTCTTCCGGCCAAAATTTCCTTCAGGCGGTTCTGCAGCTCCTTGCCGCGCAAAGGTTTGTTGAAAACGTCGCGAACGTTGGGCTGGGCCAGGGCCATCCGCCGGATGGAATCTCCCGTCGTGTAGGCGCTCAGAACGACCACGGGGACCGCCGCCGTCGCCGGCTCCTGCGCCATCCTCTTCAAAAGGCCGAAACCGTCCAGCTTGGGGAGCATCAGGTCCATGAGGACCAGCGCCGGCTTTCGGCTGCGGATCAATTCCCAGCCCGCCTCGCCGTCCTCGGCGCCGAAAACCTCCAGCCCCAGCTGGACCAGGGTGAACTTCAGGAAATCCAAAACATACCGGTCGTCTTCCACGACGACCGCCGCCGCCTTCTCCGAGCGCGGAAGCTCCGCCACGTCCTTGTCCACAAACCCTCCCAGGGAGCGCTTCGACACAAACGCATCCGCCTTCCGTCCCCGCGCCGGATGCGCTCCCCGCCGATACAGCATAAAAAAAACCCGCGCCGCTTGCAAAGGAAAACAAGCGGCGCGGGTTTTTTGGAATGATTTGCCCCGGAATCGCGACGGGTCGTTGAAGGGACGGGCCGCCGCGATGGGACGGAAAAAACTGCCGGAGGGGGGACTTGAACCCCCACGCCGCCTAAGCGGCTCGAGATTTTGAGTCTCGCGCGTCTGCCGATTTCGCCACCCCGGCCCGAAAACTGATTATAACTTTTTCCGGGCCGGCCGGGAGAGCCCCGCCGCGCCGGTTTTACCTTGTGCCGAAAATTTCGTCCAGGAAGTTCCGCAGGGCCTGCCAGGAGCGGCGGTCGGCCGCCGCGTCGTAGGCTTTGCCGGTGGAAGGGTCGTCGCCGGCTTCGGGCACGGTGAAGCCGTGGGCGGCGCCGCCGTAAACGACCAGCTGCCAGTCGGCCCGGGCCTTGCGCATTTCCTCCTGGAACGCCGGCACCTGGGGATTGACGTGGGCGTCGGCCGATCCGTGCAGGACCAGGACCTTGGCCTTGATTCGGCCCGGCTCCGCCGGGGAAGGCGTCGCCAGCACGCCGTGGAAGCTCGCCACGCCGGCCACGTCCGCGCCCGATCTCGCCAGTTCCAGCACCGCCATTCCGCCGAAGCAGTAGCCGATGGCGGCCAGCCGCCGGCCGTCCACCTCGGGCTTTCCGCGCAGCACGTCCAAGGCCGCCGCCGTCCGGCGCCGGGTGAGGGAGCGGTCGGCGAAGAAGGCGGAGGACAGCTTTCCGGCCTCCGTGTGGTCCTTGGCGCGCACGCCCTTGCCGTAAAGGTCCGCGGCGAAGGCGGCGTAGCCCAGCTTCGCCAGCTCATCGGCCCGGCGGCGGACGTAGGGGCCGTGGCCCGTCCATTCGTGCGCCACCAGGACGCCGGGGCGCGGGCCTTTGACGGCGTCGTCGTAGGCGTAATAGCCTTCCAGGACGACGCCGCCGTCCTTGTATTCCACCACGCTTGTCCTCAGGGCGCCGTGAGCCGGCGCCGCCAGGACCAGAGCTGCCCAGAAAAACCAAGATTTCATAAGCGCCTCCCGGAAGATTTTGCGGCCGTCTTTATATTCTACAAACTCGGCCGCGCGTCGGGGGGCCGGTCGCCGGGTTGCAATCGCCGGGCCTCCGGTATATGCTTAAAGCCCATGAACTTTTTCGAGCAACAGGACCGGGCGCGGCGGCGGACGGCCCTGCTGGTTTTTTATTTCACGATGGCCATCGCCCTTATCGTCGCGGCGGTGAACGCGGTGGCCGTCGCTGTGGTTTGGCTGAACCTGGACGGGAATCGCGTCGCGGGGCTCCACTCGGGCGGTTTCTGGTCGGTGGCCACGCCGAAGTTCCTCCTCCTGACGTCGGCCGCGACTTTGACCCTCATCCTCTTGGGGATGGCCCAGAAGCTTTACGCCTTGCGGGGGGGCGGGGCCGCCGTGGCCGGGATGCTGGGCGGCAAGCCGGTCTGGCCCGGCACCGAAGATGAGGGCGAGCGCCGTCTGCGAAACGTGGTGGAGGAGATGGCCCTGGCCTCCGGCGTGGCGGTGCCTGGAGTGTACGTTTTGGAGGACACCTCCATCAACGCATTTGCGGCCGGCTGGCGGCCCGACGCGGCCGTGGTGGCGGTGACGCGGGGAACCCTGGCCAAGCTGAACCGGGAGGAACTGCAGGCTGTGGTGGCCCACGAGTTCAGCCATATTTTCAACGGCGACATGCGGATCAACGTGCGCCTGCTGGGGTTGATGCACGGCATATTGGCCATCGCCGTCCTGGGCCGGATTTTCCTAAGCGGCCGATCCGGGGGCGGAGGCCGCCGCAAAGGATCGGCCGGCGGGTTGTTCGTCCTGGGCGTGGCCTTGCTCATCATCGGCTACATCGGCGTGTTTTTTTCGAGGTTCATCAAGGCGGCCATTTCCCGGCAGAGGGAATTTTTGGCGGACGCCTCCGCCGTGCAATTCACGCGCAATCCCGGCGCTCTGGCGGCCGCGCTGAACAAAATCCGGAGCAAGCCCTACGCGTCTTATTTGTCCCATCCCCAGACGGAGGAATTGAGCCACCTGCTGTTCGCCCAGGGGTTCAACACCATCCTGACGTGGTCCTTCGACACGCATCCCCCCTTGGAGGAGCGCATCCGCGCCGTGGACCCGAACTTTTCCTTGGAAACGAAGGCGGAGGAAAGCCCCGCGCCCGCGGAGCCGGAAAGGAAATCCGCGCCGCCGGCTCCGGCCGCAACCCGCACGTCCCCGGTCGCGCCAGTGCCGCTTCCGGCCGCCGCTCTGGCCGTGGCGGCCATGGTGGGGCGGCCCACGGCGGAGGACGTGTTGGCGGCGGCCCGCTACAAATCGTCCCTTCCGCCCGGTGTGACGTCCCGCCTGGAAAGCCCCGAGGGCGGCCGCGCCGTGGTTTACGCGCTTCTCTTGAGCGACGACATGGAAGTCCGCCGGCGGCAGCTGGAAATTTTGGGCGCCGAAGGTCCGGCGGCGGAGGAGGCGAGCCGTCCCTTGACGGAAGCGGCCTTGCGCCTGCGATTGCCCTTGCTGGAACTGGCCATTCCATCCCTGCGCCGGCTGGAGGAGGCCGACAAACGCGTCCTTCTGGAAAACGCCGGCCGCCTGGCGGTGGAAGACAACCGCCTCCAGCCCTTCGAGTTCGCCGCCAAAACCATTTTGTCCCGGGCCCTGTTCCCCGGCGGAAAATCCGGCGCGGGCCGGTGGCGCGCGGAGGACCTGCCCGCCGAGGCCGCCTGTTTGCTATCGTATCTGGCGTACGCCGGAGCGGCGGGTTCCGAGCGGGCCGCCCAGGCCGCCTTCAGCGCCGGCTTCGCCAAGCTGGGCGCCGGCGCCAAGATCCTTCTGCCCTGGGACCTGTGCGGGCCCGACGCCGCCTCCGCGTCCCTGGACCGTTTGGCGGAGGCCGATCCTTCCGCCAAGCGCCGGCTTTTGGAGGCCTGCGCGGCCTGCGTTTTCGCCGACGGGCGGGCGGAGCCGGAGGAATGGGAAGTCCTGCGGGCCTTCGCGGAATGCCTGGAATGCCCGCTGCCGCTTTTGCCGCCCGAAAGATGATCCCGCAAGGGTAAGAGGAGGAGCTCCATGCCTGTGTCCGTCATCGTCGTCCTCGTCGTCGCCGCCGGCCTGGCCCTTTGGGCCGTGGGCGCGTACAACGGCCTTGTGAGCCTGAGGAACCGGTTCAAGAACGCCTTCGCGCAAATCGATGTCCAGCTGAAACGCCGCTACGACCTCATCCCCAACTTGGTGGAGACGGCCAAGGGCTACATGAAGCACGAGCGGGAGACGCTGGAGGCGGTCATCGCGGCCCGGTCCAGCGCGGACACGGCCCGCCAGGCGGCCGCCGCCCATCCCGAGAACGCCGAGGCCCTGCGGACCCTTTCGGGCGCGGAGACGGGCCTCACCGGGGCCCTGGGCCGCCTCTTCGCTCTGCAGGAATCCTACCCGGACCTGAAGGCCGACAAGACCATGAACGGACTCATGGAGGAGCTCACGTCCACGGAAAACCGTGTGAGCTTCGCGCGGCAGGCCTTCAACGACGCGGTCATGTCCTACAACACGGCGCGGGAGGTGTTTCCGTCCAACCTCATCGCCGGGCAGTTCGGTTTTCAACCCGCGGAGCTTTTGCGGATCGAAAACCCGGACGAGCGCAACGCCGTCAAGGTGTCGTTTTCCTAAAGGCGGCGAGCCGAGAGTGACGGGCCCGGCGGGAAAGTCCCTGCGGCGGCGCGCGCGGCCGTTTTCCCGTTTTCCGCCGGACGCCGCGCGCCTCGCGCTTTCCGTCCGCCCTTCCCTGCCCTCCGCTTGACGCCTTCCGCGCCGCTGTTTTCCCGCGACTTTTCCCTCTGGCTGGGAGCCCGGTTCTGCTCCCACATGGCCCGCAAGACGGCCGGCGTGGCCCTGGCTTGGCAGGTGTACCGCCTGTCGGGCGGAGATCCGCTGGCCCTGGGTTTCATCGGCCTGGCCGAAGCCCTGCCCTTTTTGGCGGCGGCGCTTTGGGCGGGCCATTTGGTGGACCGCCGCGGCCATCGGCGCTACCTCGTGGGCGCCGAAGGGATCCTCCTCCTTTGCGCGGCCGCCCTTTGGGCCCTCACGTTTCTGCCCCGGGTCCCCCTGGCGGCCCTTTACTCTGCGGCGGCCCTGGCGGGGGTCGGCGTCAGCTTTTCCACCGTGGCCTCCAGCGCGTTCGTGCAGAGGCTGGTGCCCAAGGCCGAGTTCTCCCGCGCCGCCGCCTGGAACCTGGGAATGTTCACATCGGCGGTGGTCGTGGGCCCGCTTTTTGGGGGGTGGATATTGTCCGCCGCGTCGGCGCGCTGGGCCTACGCCGCCGCCGCGGGTTTCTCCCTGGCCGCCTGGATCCTTTCGGCGGCCTTGCGCGGCCTGCCGGCGGCCGCCGCGCCCGCCGCCGCCACCTGGCAGGGGATCAAGGAAGGCGTGCGCTTCGTCCGCTCCCAGCCTTTGATCCTCGCCTGCATGTCCTTGGACATGGTGGCCGTCTTTTTCGGCGACGCCGTGGCCCTCTTTCCCATTTTCGCCGACCGGCTGGGCGCGGGGCCCATGGGGTTCGGCCTCCTGCGCGCGTCGCCGGCGGCCGGCGCGGCGGCGGTGTCCCTCTGGCAGGCCGCGCGGC
>JBQTIM010000191.1:0-13119 GCA_052388135.1 Elusimicrobiota bacterium | reverse complement strand
CAGAAGAGCCCCAAACACCGCGGCCACCAGCGAGAAGGGCAGGAAAAGAGAATGCATGCCGGCCAACCGCCTCGCGGCCGCCAGGGGAACGGCCAGGGGGCTCACGCGGCTCTCCGGCCGCCGGCCGGCGCGCCGAACACCATGGGCACGGTCCCCAGCACGATCTTCACGTCCGTCCAGACCGAAGCCTTCCTTAAGTAGAGCATGTCGTAGCGCACTTTTCGCCGCACGTCGCTTACCTCCAGGTCCGCCCGGTGGCGGATCTGCGCCAAACCGGTGAGCCCCGGCGGAACCAGCAGCCGGTGCTCGTAGCGGGGGATGGTCTTCCTCAAATCTTCCACGAACTCGGGTCGCTCGGGCCGCGGCCCCACCAAGCTCATGTCGCCGCGCAGCACGGTGAACAACTGCGGCAGCTCGTCCAGGTGGCTTTTGCGCAGCCAGCGCCCCAGGCGCGTCACCCGCGGATCGTTCCGGCGGCACCACATGGGCCCGCCGGCTTCCGCGTCCGTCCGCATGGTGCGGAACTTGATCACGCGGATGGATCGGCCGCAGGCCGCGCGGCAGCGGTTGTCCCGCCGGGCTCGGCGCCCGGGCGAGACGCGGTTGGCCCGCCGGGACTCGTCGCCCCGGCGCGGCCTGCGCCGGCTGTTGATTCCCACCCGCGGCTGGACGTAAAACACCGGCCCGCGGGAATCCAGCTTCACCAAGAGCGCGATCATCGCCATGGCCGGCGCCGCGGCCAGAAGCATGAGCGAAGCCATGGCGATGTCGAACACCCGCTTGGCCAGGAACCGCGCCCTGTCCCGCGAACAGCCGCACGCGTCCGCCGCCGGCCGGACGGACCACGGCCCCTCCGCCGCGCGGGCGGCGTCTTCCACCAAATATTCGTTCATGTCCGGCTCCCCTCGAAATGGTTTCCCCCGCCTCCTTGTGGGGCCGGAGAGGGCCGATAAAACGAAAACGCGAGACCCGGACAGCCGAGTCTCACGTTTTCGTGTGAACCGCGTCTCCCCCGAAGGGGAGGGATGGATTATAGGTGGTTCCGGAACCCCCGCGCCGAAGGCGGCCGGGGGCGGCTGGAAGCTACTTCAGCTTCTCGGTCAGCCAGAGCTTGACCCGCTTGCCCTCCTGAATGGAAATGCTGATGTCGGCGTAGCCCATCTGCTTGGCTTTGCGATAAATGTGCAGAACTTCTTTCTCATCCCGGGGCACTTCCGGAGCGACGATATCGGAGGCATCGGAAACGGATTTCTTCACCGCGGGAGCAACGGCTGCTTCGTTGAGCATGTGCGACCCCTTTCATGGGCGAGGCGAGGATATTCCAAACCATCGATCGTGACGTTGTCTGCAGGTAGGACTTATATTTTATTTTAATGGGAACACCGCGTCAAGCGGTGGCGATCCGTCGAAATTTTCTACAATAGCCCTGTGAGATCGGCCCCGCTCCTTTTTCCTCTTCTTCTGCTGGCGGCGCCTCTGGCCGCCGAACCGAAAACGCCCCGGCTCGTCTTCGACGAGAAAAGCTTCGATTTCGGCCCGCTCGTCCAGGGCGCCACCGTCCAGCACGATTTCGCCTTCCGCAACGCCGGCCGCGCCCCTCTGGAAATTTACTCCGCCGACAGCTCCTGCGGCTGCACCGCGGCCCTGCCGGAAAACCGCCTGGTAAAACCGGGCGGCCGGAGCCGCATCCGCGTCACCTACGATTCCCGGGGAAAGATGGGCCCCGTGGAGAAATTCGTCGCCGTCCGCTCCAACGATCCCGAAAGCCCCGTCACGCACCTCGTGGTGCGGGGCCTGGTGACGGCCTCCCAGCATCCCGAGATGACGGGAACGCGGAACCTCTTCGAAGGCTCCTGCGCCTCCTGCCACGCCGACCGCGGCCGCGGCCGGACCGGCGAGGCGCTTTATCAAGCCGATTGCGCCATGTGCCACGAACATCATAAAATCGGAAGGCGGCTGGCGCCCCCGGCCGAGGAAATGGCGTCGCGGTCGGAGGCCGCTTTGGACCGCGCGGTGAGAGAAGGCCTGCCCGGCACCTCCATGCCGGCCTTCCATTCCTCCCGCGGCGGCCCGCTCAACGACGCCGAGATAGAATCGCTGGTTCGATTCCTAAAGAGCCTGAAAAACTCGCGAGGTGACAAATGAAACGCCGGATATCATTCGCGCTGGCCCTGGGCTTGGCGGCCCTGGCGGCCCGTCCCACGGAAGCCGCCGACAAATGGAAAAAGGAGAAAGGCATGTACGCTATTTTCGAAACCACCCAAGGTGAGATCGTCTGCAAACTTTTCCCCGAGAAGGCGCCCAAGACCGTGGAGAACTTCGCCGGCCTGGCGGAAGGCACCAAACCCTTCACCGACCCCAAAACCGGCCAGGAGGCCAAGCGGCCTTTCTACGACGGCCTCATCTTCCACCGCGTCATCCCCGATTTCATGATCCAGGGCGGCGACCCTCTGGGCACCGGCTCCGGCGGCCCCGGCTACCGTTTCGAGGACGAGTTCAGCCCCGACCTCAAGTTCAACGCTCCCTACAAGCTGGCCATGGCCAACGCCGGGCCCGGCACCAACGGCTCCCAATTCTTCATCACCGTGGCGGCCACGGACTGGCTCAACAACCGCCACACCATTTTCGGAGAGGTCGTGAAGGGGAGCGACGTCGTCGACGCCATCTCCAAAGTTCCCCGCGGCTCCGCCGACCGCCCCAACACGCCCGTCGTCATTCAGCGGCTGAAAATCCAGAAAATCCCTTAAATGTTCCGGCCCTCGTGGCCGGCCCCCCGCGCATCGGATTAAAGGCAAAACTTCCTTAATTCGAATTGTTGTAAAAGCTGCATGCATGAATGTTTACAATTTTTTTACAAGTTGTTAATCGAAAAATCCCCGCGGAATGCTACCATCTGCACTCGAGGGATCCCCAAGGTCTTCGCAGCTCTCAATGCCAGCCAGAAGGACGCTCGCGTTTGTCTCAATCCGGAATTTGTTCGCGCTCGCATAAGGCCATTTACGGGTTGTTTAGGGCCTTGTGACGAGCATTCGAAATTGCGAAAAAGTCATTTTTGGCAATTTCGTCGCATGTGGCACGGTGCGGCGCGCTAGACTCTTGAAAAAACGCGGGCGGCGGGAGTCGCCTCATGAGATGTGGGCCCAAGGCCGGCGGTGGCCGGCCGAAATTTTTAACTTCGAAGGGGAGTATAAATGAAGAGAAGTCTGACAGACAAATTGGAACGGATGGCGATGTTTCTGGCGGTGACGGCTGCTGTGCTGAGCACCGTTCCCGTTATCACCTCGGCGGCTGAGCCCCGCCCTTCCGCGTCCGATCCGACGTCTTCCTACGCCTCGGAGAAGATATCTTTGGAGCGCGTCCTGGAGCAAAAGGCCCAGGACATGCTGGACGGCATGCTGGGACAGGGCAAATCCAAGATTCTGGTGAACCTGACGATCAACCCCGTCTCGACCGAGAGGCTCACTTTCGATCCCGTGGCCCAGAACGGCGACAACACCGGCAACTTCACATGGAAAGACCCGAAAACATCCAGCCCTCATATCTTACCGGGATTTTCGGCCTACGCCGACGGCGGAACGGCCCCTCTGGCGCCGCCCCCGGCGCCCCCCAAGAACTTCTCCCGCTCTTTCTCCCCTTATTCCAATATGGTGCGGGGCGTCAACGCCCTTCTCCAGGTGGATTCAAGCGTTTCACAGCCGCGTATTGAAGAAGCCAAGACCGCTCTTACCCCCCTCCTGGGCTTGGACGCGCGCCGGGGCGACATTTTGACGGTTCAAGCAACCCGGCTGGTGAACCCTTGGCAGTTCTATTTTTCGTCCCCGGCCCGCATTTTCCAGTTCGCCCTGTGGGTTTTGCTCGGCCTGCTGGCCCTGGCGGCCCTGGCCACGCTTTTCGCCGCGGCTCGCTACATCGCCAACGCCGTCACCACGGTGAGCAGCCAGCTCAGCTCCACGCGGCATGAGCTCGCCATGTCGGTGCTTTCGGAGCGGCGCAAGCTGGCGGATATGGCCGATGAATTGAAAGCTCCGCTTTTGGCCAACGGCAACGGCGAAAACGGCTCCCACAAGCCGGGGGCGGCGCCCACCCCGCGAACCGCGGCGGCCGGCTCCCAGGACGATCCCGTTTTCGCCTTCCTCAGCGACAAGAACACGGCTTTCGCCGCCGAATTCCTGAAGAAGGAAGACCCGCAAACCGTGGCGGTGGTCATCGCGTCCATCAACCCTTTCATCGCCGGGGCCATTCTGGAACATTTTCCGCCGGACCTGCGCTCCGACGTCCTCCACAGGCTGGGCGGGCTCGTGGTGGCCACCCCCGATGAAAAGCGCGAGATCGCCCGCCGGATGGAGGATTTCATCCACTCCTGCCACGACTCGCCGGGCAAGCTGTCCGAAATTTTCGTCAGCGCCTCGCCCGAGATCCAAAGGCACATCGTCGAGGGCGTGCGCAAGGCAAATCCTGTTCTGGCCCGCTCCTTGAAAGATTCCATCATCCACTTCGACAATCTGTCCGAACTGCCGGAGGAGGACCGCCTTCTTTTGCTGTCCGGCGTTCCCATGGACACCCTGGCCGCGGCTCTGCGGGGCATGTCCGACGAATTCATTCAAGCCATGGCGGGGCCTTTGCCAGCCGGCATCCGGGCCCACCTGGACCAGGCCATCCGCCTTTCCAAGCCCATGCCCATGCCGAAAATCAAGAAGGCCCGCTCGGCCGTCATCGCGCGCCTCATGGAGCTGCGCAAGGCCGGGAAAATCACCGCCTCCGTCTGGGCGGACGCCGCCGAAGAGCTGGTTTAATTTAAAGATCTCCGGCCCCGCCTTCCGGCGGAGGCCCGAGGACATCGCAAGGAGCTAAACTATGGAAATCACGTCTATTTTCGGTCTCATCGCCGGCTTCGGCGTCATCTTTTTCGGCCTCTGGGAGGCGGGCGTCACCGGCGTCTTCCTCAACCTCCACGGCATCGTCATCGTCCTGGGCGGCACCATCGCGTCGGTGATCTTTCACTGCGAATGGTCCCACATCAAGGACGCCTTGCGCGGTTTCGGCAAAGTGTTCAAGCCCTCTCCTTATAAGAACTCCCACGAATTGATTCCCATTCTGACCAACATGGCGGAGATTTCCCGGCAGAGGGGCCCCGTCCTTGCCCTGCGCGACGCTCCGTCCCACGTGGCCGACGGGTTCCTGGCCCGCGCCGCCGACGTGGCCCTGCAGAACGTGCAGAACCCCGACCTGGTGAAGGTCCTGCTGGAGAGGCAGATCAACTCCTCCCGCATCCGCAACAACGAAATTTCCAACGTCTTCCGGGCCGCCGGCGTGCTGTCGCCCATGTTCGGCCTGCTGGGCACGCTCATCGGCATCATCGGCGTTCTGCGCAACATCGCCAGCCCCGAAATCCTGGGCACCTCCATGGCCGTGGCCATCACGTCGGCCTTCTACGGCATCAGCCTCGCCAACCTGGTCTGCGTCCCCATGGCGGGCAAGCTGCGCGCCTACGCCATGGACGAACAACAAACCAAAACTTTGATCTTGGAAGGCCTTCTCCGCGTCCTGCGCGAAGAACTCCCCTTGGTGGTGGAACAAAGGCTGTGGGCTTTCCTGAACAGAGGCGCCGTGGAAGGCGGGTTCTCCGCCTCCTCGCCCGCCCTGGCCGCGGCTCGGGCGCGCTAGGCGCTCCTAAAAGGATTTATGTCCGAAGAAATCGCCGGATATCACGAGCGGGCCGACGACCTGGAAAACGCCCTCAACAAGGGCGCCCTCTGGGCCGTGACCTACGGGGATCTCATGAGCTTCCTCATGATATTCTTCCTGGCGCTCTTCGCCATCTATATGGGCAAGGACGGCGCCGCGGCCGCCCGGGGCGCCCGTTTGGAAAAGGGACTGACCGACCTCCAGAAGGCTTTCGGCGGAAAAATTGACCCGGAGCGCATGGAGCGGGTCAAGCGCTTTGAAGAGGAAGAGGCCTTCGCCTACAAGCTCAAAGAAACCAAAGAGGCCAGCGACCTTTCCCAGTTCGTCCAAATTCAAAGCGACGAGGAAAACGTCCGGCTGGTCTTGCCCGAGTCCATTTCTTTCGAGTCCGGCCAGGCCGATTTGAAGCAGCGGGCTCAGCCTCTCCTGGCCACCCTGGCTCAGTTGGTGAAGGATCTGCCCAACGACATCGTGGTGGAGGGCCACACCGATTCGAGGCCCATCAGCACGGCCCAGTTCCCCAACAATTTCTTCTTGTCCGCGTCCCGCGCCCACAACGTGATGGAGTTCCTGGTGCGCAACGGCGTGGACCGCAAAAGGCTTTCCGGCCTGGGCTACGGTGAAAACCGCCCCGCCGCCGACAACGCCACCAACGAAGGCCGCGCCCAGAACCGCCGGGTGGAAATCGTCCTGGTGCGGTCGCGGTAGAACGAAATGGAGACGCGCTCTCAAATTTTATGACGCCCACTCAACTCAAGTTTTCCATGCTGGCCCTGGCTCTCTGCCTGGCTCCCCTGGGCCGAGCGCGCGCCAATTTCGCCACCTATCAGGACGCCGATCTCGTTTTAGGCCAGAACAATTTCTTCACGGCCGATCTGGATAAGGCCACAGATTCCCCCGAACGCGGCGGATTCTACTATCCCAGCAACGTTTTCATTTCCACGCCCATCGGTAAGACCTTCGTCTCCGACCGCTACAACCACCGCGTGCTGGTCTACAACACGGCGTCCCCGGCCGCGGGCGCCGAGCCCGACGTCGTTTTGGGCCAGCCGAACTTCACCTCCAACCGGCCCAACCGGGGCGGCGGCGTCCAGGCCGGCGGCATGCATTACCCCGGCTTCGTCCACTGCGATGGTTCGCGTCTCTACGTGGCGGACGTCTCAAACAACCGCGTCATGATCTGGAACAACGCCGCGTCGCTGACCAACGGGCAGGCCGCCGACATCGTTTTGGGCCAAGTCAGCCTCACCGGCTCGGGCTCCGGCACCGGCGCCAACACTCTCCGCACACCCTGGGCCGTCTGGTCGGCCGGCGGCAAGATCTTCGTGTCGGATTACAACAACCACCGGGTCCTGATTTGGAACAGCACCGGCGTGATCACGGGCCAGCCGGCCGACGTGGTGGTGGGCCAGCCGGGTTTCGTCACCAACAGCACCCAGCCCGTCTCGGCGAAGGACCTGAACCATCCCATCGCGGTTTTCTCCGACGGGCATTCTTTGTTCGTTTCCGATCACGGCAACCACCGCGTCCTGATTTGGGACGCCATTCCCACCACCCACCACGCGCCGGCGGACCGCGTCTTGGGTCAGGCGGACTTCGTTTCCAACCTGGCCAACCGCACGGGGAGCGGCAGCGCGGTGGCCGCCGACACGCTGGAGCACCCTTCTTTCGCCGGCATTTACGGCGGCAAGATATTCGTGGCCGACCGGTACAATCACCGGGTGCTCATCTGGTCCAGCACCGCGCCCGCCAACGGCCAGGCCGCGGACCAAGTCATCGGCGTCCCCAACTTCACGGCTCACACCAGCGGCCCCACGGAAAACCGCTTCACCTATCCTTTCGGCGTCTGGAGCGACGGCACCCGCATTTGGGTGGCGGATCAATACAACCATCGGATCGTGTCCTACCCGACGGTGGCGACCGGGGCGGCCGACCGGGAACTGGGCCACCAAGGCCGCTTCAACTACGGATCCCCCAACAACGGCCCGCACGCCTCGGGGCTCCACCATCCGGCGGACATCACGACCGACGGCACGCGGTTCTACGTGGCCGATCGCTACAACCACCGGGTGTTGATTTTCAACAATGTGGACGCGCTGACCAACGGCGAGGCCGCCCAATTCGTCTTGGGACAACCCGACTTCCGCACGTCGGGGTTCGACCCCGTGACGGCCCAATCCCTGTATTATCCCCACGGCATCGCCTCCGACGGGCGGCGCCTTTTCGTGGCCGACCATTACAACCATCGCATCTTGTGGTGGAACGACGTCTCCAATTGGTCCAACGGCAAGCCGGCCGACGGCGTGCTGGGCCAAAACGACTTCGTCAGCCGCACCCCCAACAACCCCTTCTTGAACAAGGCGGGCTGGCTTTACTTCCCGTCCGGGGTCTTTTCGGACGGAAAACGGCTTTTTGTGGCGGATCATCATCACCACCGTGTCCTCGTCTGGAACGACGTCGACGCGCTCACAAACGGCGCATCGGCCGACGTGGTTCTGGGCCAGTCCGCGCTGGACGTTTTCGCAGGACCCAACCGCGGCGGGACCGCCGCCGCGAACACGCTGAACCAGCCCCTGCGCGTCGTTTCCGACGGCCAGAGGCTTTACGTCACGGACTGGATCAACGGCCGGGTCTTGATCTGGAACAATGTCAACACGCTCTCCAACGGGCAGGCGGCGGACGTGGTGGTGGGGAATCCCGATTTCACCGGCTCAACGTGCTCCCCCTGGCCGTCGGCGACCTGCGTCCAGACGCCCTACGGCCTCTGGAGCGACGGCAAGCGCCTCTTCATCGGCGAATACAACAGCCCGGGCGGGCGGCGCGTATTGATTTGGAACAACATTCCAGCCACCAACGGCGCGGCGGCCGACGTTGTCCTGGGCGCGCCCGATATGACCACCGTTCCGTCGGGCATCAACGCCAAAACCATGGTCCACGTGCCCGGGCTGATGTCCTGGCGCAACAGGCTTTTCCTCACGGATTTGGGGTGGCATCGCGTCCTCCGCCACACGGATCCCCAGGCCAATTATGTCAACGTGGCTGTTTCCACCCAGGCGCCGGCGGCGGCCGAGCAAGGCTCCACCTCCATGATGTATAAACTCACGCTGAACACACTGGCGGGCTCGGCCAATTGGGATTTCCTTCGGCTCCGCCGCGAAGGCGGCTCGGACGCGGACGTGTCGGCGGTGCGTGTATACGCCGACAACGGGGACGGCATTTTCGATACCGTTTCCGATTCTTTGGTCACCGCGTCCAACGTCGGCTTCACGGCCGGCCAGGCGCAGTTGGCCATGTCTCCCGCCCAAATCATCGGGACCGCCGCCAAGACTTTTTTCGTCACCATGACGCTGTCGCCTGCCGCAACCATCACCGGAGGCAACGCCGTGGGTTTGTCCTTGACGGTCAATAATTATTATTTTGATTTTTCCAATGCCTACGTTTCCGTGGGCGCGCTCACTCAGCAACCCTCCGGCCGCGTGCAGGTTTTGGACGCGCCGGACACGGTTTCCCTGAGCGCGCGGCAGGACGTTTCCCCCGCCGTCCTGAACCCGGGAACCAGCGCGGCCCTGGCCAAGCTGACCGTTTCCGTCAACCAGGATCAGGCCTTTTGGACCAAACTGCGCGTGGAACGCTTGGGCACCGCGGGGGACGGCGCCGTCTCGCTCCGCATTTTCCGCGACAACGGCGACGGAGTTTTCAGCGCCGCTTCGGACACCGCCCTTTCGGCTTCCTGGGCTTTCGTCAACGGCGTTTCCACGGTCACCCTCGGCGCGGCCGAGCCCGCCGTGCCCGCGGGAACCGTTTACTTCCTGACGGGTGACATAGCCGCCTCGGCGGCCGTCGGCAGTTTCGGAATCCGTCTGCCCGTGGGCGCCTTCACTCTCAGCGGCGCGCCGCAGAACGATGCCTTAAGCTCGTCCAACCTGCCCTTCTCCACGGCCCTGCGGTCCATCTCCAACCATCCCGACAACGTTTTGTTCATGACTGGCCAGAGCACGGCCCCCGCCACGGCCTTCCAGGACCAGCGTGTGGCCTCGGAGCGCCTTTCCCTTTGGACCGACCACAGCGACACGCGCTGGACATCGCTGTCCCTCTTCCGCCTGGGTTCCGGCGCGGACTCCGACGTGGCCGCCGTGGAAATTTGGAAGGACTTGGGCGTCGCCGGTGCCTTCGAGCCCGGCACCGACACCCTCATCGGCACCGCGCCGTTGTCGGGCGCCAACGCCGTGGTGGGCGTTTCTACGCAGACCATTTCCACCAGCACCTCCTCCTATTTCGTCGTCTTCCGCCTGTCGGAGAACGCGGCCCCCGGCAACTCCGTGGGCCTGCGCGTTTCCAACCGCACGGCCGTGGGCGTCCTGGACTTCAACACCGAGGTCAACGCGGCCGGCTACCCGCTGGATTCCGGGATAACCGAAATCAAAGCCACCGTGGATTCCGTTTCCGTGGCCCGTCTGGACCTCGCGCCCGGCAGCGTGACGCAGGGCGACGCCGACCGCGTCTTCCTGCGCCTGGGGCTTTCCGTGGACGACCACGGCGCCACCATGACGGGCTTAAATTTGCGGCGGCTGGGCGACGGCTCGGACGCGGGCGTGCGCGCCGTGAAGATATTCCGCGACGCCAACGGCAACGGCGTCTGGGACGGCCCGGGAACCGACACCCAGATCAGCGGCGGCTCGGACACCTTTTCCGGCGGCTTGGCCAACGTTTCCTTGACGTCCGGTTATTCCATCACGCCGGCGGTTCAATACATATTCGTCGGCCTGGACATCGCCCCCCTGGCCCAAACCGGCCGCACCCTGGGGCTGTCCCTGGACACCACCGCTGCGTTCCTCTTGTCCGCGCCCGACCAAGTCCTGTCGACGGGCTTCCCCCACGCCTCTTCCTTGTCCACCATCCAGGATTACCCGGACGTCGTCTCGATGGCCGGGCAAAATCTCGCGCCGGCCTCCGTGACGCCGGGTCAAACCGGGGTCGCCTTGGCGCGGCTCGGGTTTGCGGCCTCACTCTCCAATGCCCCCCTCACCCGCATCCGGTTCGACCGCACCGGCTCGGGGCAGGACTCGGGCTTGGCCGCCCTCCGCCTCTACAAAGACGCGGACCTCAACGGCGCGTTCAACTCCGTGGCCGACGTGCAGATCGCCAGCGGCACGTTCAGCGCCAATACGACCCTTCTCACTTTCGACTCGCAACTGATCGGAACGTCCACCGGCTACTTCTTCGTCGTGGGGGATTTCGCCGCCGTGGCCGAGGCCGGCACGACTCACGGGCTCCGCCTCCTGACCAACGCTTATCCGACGGTGGGCGCGCCCAACACGGTGTCCTCCGACGGATTTCCTTTCAACACCGCGCCCGTCACGGTTCAAGAGCCGCCGGTCCAGATGCTCGCATCGGCCGTTTCTCTGGCACCCGGGGTGGTTTCCCAAGGCTCTCAGAACGTCCCGTTCCTCAAGCTGGACGTGCGCATGGAGTCTTTCACGGGGGAATGGAGCGGCCTGTCGGTGAGCCGGCTGGGCGCATCCAACGACGCCGAGGCCCAGCGCGTCAAGCTTTACCGCGACGAGAACGGCAACGGCGTCCTGGACGTGGGCACGGACCTTTTCTTGGCCAGCAACACCTTCACCCTGGCCAGCGCGGCTCTGTCTTTCCCGACGCAGCTGATCACGTCCAGCACGCGGACTTATTTCGTGGCCCTGGACCTGTCCGGCTCCGCCGTCCCCGGCCACACCATCGGGGCGCGGATCAACTCCTCGGCCTCCTTCACGCTGGCCGCGCCGGACGTGGCCGCGGGGACCTTCCCTCTGGACTCGGCTCTTACCCTCATTCAGGGCACCGTGGACGGCCTGAACATGGCGCCGGCCAATTTGGCTCCGGCCAACGCCTCCCAGGGAACCTCGGTCATTTTCCTGAAGATCGCGGCCTCGGCGGCGTCCAACACGGTGACGTGGCAGAGCCTCGCCGTCACCAAGACGGGCTCTTTGCCCGACGGGTTCATCAGCCGCCTGCACCTCTACAAAGACAATCCGTCCGCGGGCACGGTCGGCTCCTACGACGCCTCCGACATCGAGCTGGCGCTGGGCCATCCCGTCCTGGTGGGCGGCCGCGCCGCCGTGGCCCTGGAGCCCGCTCAAACCCTGGGCGCGGCGACGGAAACCTACTTCCTGGGCGCGGACATCTCGTCGCTGGCGACTCCGGGCCAAACCGTGACTCTGTCCGTCTCCACGACTTCCGACGTTTCGGTCGGCTCCCCGGATTTCGTGGTCAACGCCAACTTCCCCATGACATCCTCGCCGGTGACCGTTCTGGACACGCCGGACACGGTTCTCGTAACGGCCATCAACCAGGCGCCCGCGGAAGTTCCCCAGGGCGCGGGCGACACCGCCTTCCTGAAACTGTCGGTCCGCACGGACCAGGACCGCGCCGCCCTTCAGTCCCTGCGGGTGGACCTGGCCGGAACCTTGGCTGAGGCCTTCGTCACGCGCGCCGCCCTCTATCGTGATCAGAACGGCTCCGGCGTCCTGGAAACCGGCTCCGACGCGCTGGTGGCGGCGGTTCCTTTCGTCGGCGGCGCGGCCACGTTCGCCGGGCTGGCTGAAAACATTATTGCAGCGGACTCGAACTATTTCCTGGCCGCCGCCCTGGCCGACGGCGCCACGGCCGACGCCACCGTGGGCCTGGCCGTCTCCACATCGGCCTACATCACCGTGACCGCTCCCGACGTCCTGGCCCCGCTGGCCGGCAACGGATTCTCGGGCCTGGCCCGGGTGCGCGACCTGCGGACGCCTTCCCAGCCCGTGGTGCGGGACGGCGGCGCCTTCACCAACCGCGTCCTCCAGCTCGACATATCCTGGTCCTCCACGTTGCTGTCCGGCGCCTTTGAAGAGGCCTTTTACGCCGTCGGAACCAGCAGCGGCGCGCGGGACGTGCGGGACTGGACGTCCCTGTCGCCGATCCCCGGAGATTTCCCCATCACCGCGCTGGCCCTCGAGGACGGCGTCACCTATTTCGTGTTCATCAAAGTGAAGAGCAGCTTCGGCAAATGGAGCGAGGTCGGCGTCTCCGACGGTATCCGCGTGGACGTCAACAAGCCCCAGCCGCCCTTGGACATCGCCGTCAAGGTGGAGCAGGGCGGCTACGTGGTGAGCTGGCCTTCCGCCCAGACCACCCTGTCGGGCCTGCAAGGCTACGTTCTGGAGGAGCGCTTCGGACTGAGCCCCATTTGGAAGACCGTTTCCTCCGCCGGAGCCGCCGTCGCCGCCGCCCCCGGCGCCCAGGCTCTGGCGTTGACCACGGCCAAAACCTTCTTCGTCTTCACGGACCGGGCCCCCGGCACCTACTTCTACCGCGTGAAATCGCTCAACGGCGCCGGCACTCCCAGCGATCCGTCCCGCACCGCCCGCGTCAACTACCTCATCGGCCAGCTGCCGGGCGCGG
>JBQTIM010000190.1:0-1992 GCA_052388135.1 Elusimicrobiota bacterium | reverse complement strand
GGCACCGCCGGTTTGACTGGAACAGTTCAGGACAAATCCTTCACCATCACATCCCCCCAGCGCACGCTTTGCGGGGAGACGTCGGCGCGGTAAACACAAACCGACACGCCGGCGTCGCGGGCGCGGCGCAGGGCCCGGCCGTAGGCCGGGTCTATGTGGTCGGCGGGGCGGAAGATTTTCCCGTCGCTCCTCTGGACCAGGAAAAACATGACGGCGCGGTGGCCTTCCTTCTGAACCTTGATGAGCTCCTCCAGGTGCCGCTTGCCGCGCTCGGTGACGGCGTCGGGAAAAGAGGCCACGCCGTCCTCCACCAGGCTGACGTTCTTCACCTCCATGAAACACCGGCCCGCCGGCCCTTCCAAAAGAAAGTCCAACCGGCTCTCGCCGCAGGGCACCTCGCGGCGCGCCGTGGGAAACCCGATGAGCTCCGGGATCATGCCGTACTTCAAAGCCATGGCCACGAGAGCGTTGGGCAGGGCCGTGTTCACGCCCACCCAGGAATCGGCCATGCGGATCATCTGCCACGTGTAGGGATATTTGCGGCCGCCGTCGGGATGGTAGCTGAGGAGAACGGGACGGCCCGGCTCGCTGCAGGCCCGCATGCTGCCGGTGTTGGGGCAAAGGACCGTCAGCGTTTCGTCCCCGCAGCGCACGTCGGCCAGGAAACGCTTGTACCGCTTGATGAGAACGCCCTCCCGCAGGGGCGGCGCGAACTTTATTTCAACTTCCAAAATTTCCTCATCTCTTCGTTGATGTCCCGCGCCGATTCCGGGTCCAACTCCGGCGGAGACGAAGCGGGCTTCGCCGGGCCCCGGGCCGCCGCCAGAAACTCCGCGCACGGCAAAACCCGCGCGCCCGCGCCCCGCACCCAGGCTTGCAAAGGCTTGTCGTTGGTCACCACCACGGCCTCGCGCGGGTTGGGCAAATGGTCCACCTCGTCTTTGATCACGCTGTCCGCGTCCGGCCCGCGGGAAAACACCACCCGCGTGGGCCCCGCCCACGCCGGCCCCGACACGTCCTCGCGTCCGTCGAAGACCACCGTGACGCGGTTCGCGGCGCCGCCCTGGGGCCTTTTCTCCTCGATGAACTTCAAAAGCCTCTCCCGCCGGTCCCGCAAGGCGCCCGCCGCCAGCCAGTCGGCGCTCATGATGACGTTATAGCCGTCGATGAAGTAGTGAAGGGACATATGTTGACAATTGTATATACATAATGTATCCTATTGTTTGTGGCGGACATCCAATGGGACCCCGAGAAGAGCCGGTATCTTAAAAGAACGCGCGGCGCTTCTTTCGAGGACATCATCGGTTCCAAGCTGGTCGCGGTTAAAAGGCATCCTAAAAGGCTCCGCCGGAATATCATGCTGTTCCAGCACGAAGGCTATATCTGGATCGTTCCCTACGTCAAAGGGCCGTCCGGCATTTTTTTAAAGACCCTCTATCCCAGCCGGAAATACACGAGAATCCATAAGCGGGGTGCGCCATGAAAAAATCAAAGCTTAGCGCGGAAGAAAAAAGCCTGGAGAAAGCGCTTGTAAAGGGCGAATATGCCGAGGCCCCCGACGCCGAGCTCAGGGAGATCGCGGAGGCCATCGCGCGCAGGAGAAAAAAAGCCGTGCTCCATGTCCGGGTCAACCGCCAAGACCTCGACAGCATAAAACGCAAGGCGGAACGGCTGGGCGTCAAATACCAAACCCTGGTTTCCGAACTCCTTCACCGCTTCGCCGCCTAGACGGTTCTCAATTTCCGCCCCAGCCGCTTCTCCACCGACGCCGCCTTGCCGGCCAGCCGCCCCCGCGCGCCCCGCCGGTGGTCCACTTTAATGGTCACGACCACGCGCGGGCAGTCCTTCCGCATGCGCTCGTAGCATTTCCTCACAACGGCGAAGACCTCGTCCCACTCGCCCTCCAAGATCGTCCTGACGGACCCGGCCCGCATTCGCGGGCGCGCTGAACGTGTGCCAACGGCACACAGCGCCCCATGGCGTGCAGGCGGT
>JBQTIM010000189.1:0-7812 GCA_052388135.1 Elusimicrobiota bacterium | reverse complement strand
GCATGGTCTTGCCCGAGCCGGGCGGGCCGCTCGTGAGGACGTTGTGGCCGCCGGCGGCCGCCGGGTCCAGAGCGCGCCGGGCGAACATCTGGCCTTTCACGTCGGAGAAATCGGGCGCGGAGGCGCCGTTGGCCGGGGCCGCGGGAGCCGGCGCGCCGGGCCTTTCCGGCGACCAGGTCCCGCGCAGGAAGTCCACGGCTTCCTTCAGGGAGGAAACCGGCGCCAAGTCCAGGCCCTCGGCCACGGACGCCTCGGGCCAATTGTCGGCTGGGAACACCAGTCCGCCGCCGGGCGCCAGCGACAACGCGATGGGCAGGAGACCCTTCACCGGCCGCACGCGCCCGTCCAAAGCCAGCTCGCCCACGAAGGTGTAGCGGGACAGTTTTTCCGCCGGAACCAGATCCTGCGCCGCGAGAACGCCCAAGGCGATGGGCAGGTCGAAGGCCGTGCCTTCCTTCTTTATGTCGGCGGGCGACAGGTTCACCGTCACTTTTCGCACGGGGAAATCAAACCCCGAGTTGCGCACCGCCGCCACCACGCGGTCCTTGGATTCCCTCACGGCCGCGTCCGGAAGACCGACGGTGGAAAACGACGGCAGGCCGGGCATCAGGCAGACTTCCACCTGCACTGAAAAACCGTCCACCCCATGGACCGCCGCGCTGAGGATTTTGGCGAGCACGGCGGCTATTCTAGCAAAGGCGGCGCGGGGCGGCTCGTTTTTCCACGGACGATTTTCTAGACTGATGCGGATGTTTCCTTACGCGGCGGCTTTCATCGTGGCGGCTTCGGCCTGGGCCTGGGGGCGCCGGCTCCGGCCGCTTTTCCGGGTTCCGCTGGAGGAATGGGAAGCGGCGGGCCTGGCGTTCCTCCTTGGCTTCGGCGTCCTGGGATACGGAATTTTCGCCCTGGGCTGGAGCGGCGTGCTGGAGCCCTGGTGGCTTTGGCTCTGGGCGGGAACGCCTGCGCTCCTCCACGCCGTGTCCCGGCCGGTCGGGGTTTCGAGACTTCGGATCGCGGCGGCCGGCGGCTGGAAAGCATGGTCCGCCCTTCCTGCCTTCGAGAAAGTTTTGGCGACGGTGTCCGCGGCGTGCCTGGGTTTGTACTTCCTGGCGGCCGGAGCGCCGCCGGTGACGCCGGACGTGGTGTCCTACCATTTGGCCCTTCCTAAAATTTATCTACAGCAGGGGCGCATTTCTTTCATACCGCACATCAATTCATCGGAATGGCCGGCGCTGTTGAACATGCTCTTTATGCCCGCGCTGTCGGCGGGCGCTCCCCAGGCCGCGCAAATCCTTCATGGGTTTCTGGGGCTCCTGCTGGTTTTGTGGACGCACCGCGTCGGGCGGCGCTACGGGAATTCCTGGATCGCCTGGACGGCCGTGGCGCTCCTCGTCACCACGCCGGTCTATAAGATCCTGGCCGTGTCGGCCCTGGTGGACTTGGCGGCCGGTCTTTACGGGTCGGCGGCGCTTTACGCCTTTTGGCGCTGGACGGAAACGCGGCGCAATCCCTGGCTCTTTTTAACCGGCGCCCTGGCGGGGCTCATGGGCGCCGTAAAACTGACCGGGGTCCTGTGGCTGGGCGTTCTGGGCATCCTCTGGCTGGCCTGGCGGGATTGGCGCGGCGAGAAATGGCGGCCCGTTCTCACGGAAGCCGCGATTTTCCTGGGTCCCTTTGTCTGCCTGATGCTGCCCTGGTTGATCCGCAGTTGGTGGGACACGGGAAATCCCCTTTGGCCCAACCTTTACGGGGTTTTCGGCGGGAAATATTGGGACGCGGCGCAGGCCGAGCGTTGGGCGCGCTTGGGGAGCGGAGAAAACCTGGGGGGCTCCTGGTGGGGAGAATCGGTGCTCATCAAAGCCAAGGGGCTGATCTTTCCCGAAGGAGGGGCCGCCGTTTTTCGCGGGCCCTTCATAGCCGCTTTCGCCGCGGCTTTGGCTTGGCGCCGCGGGAAACTCCTTCCCAAGCGGCCGCGCGGCTTCTTGGCCGCCGTTTCTCTCTATCTGGCCGTGTACCTCGTTCTGCTGCCGGAATCGCTGAGGTATCTGACGCCTATTTTGCCGCTCATGGCCCTGGGCCTGGCGGCGGGCCTGCACGACTTATATAGGAAGGGCGGCGCGGCCCGCTGGGCGGCCTGCGGGCTGATCGTTCTGATGGCGGCGTTCCGCTTCCCGGGCCGGGAAGACCGGCTGGCGGAAAAAGCGCGCGTGGTCCTGGGACTGATGCCGCAGGAGGAATACCTCACGCGGTCCTTGGACGTTTACCCCGCCTCGCGCCTCATCAACGCCGCGCTGGGGCCGGGCGATCGGGTGTTGCTGTTGAACAACCGAAAAGGTTTTTACATCGACCGGGATTACGTGTGGGGCAATCCCGCGGACCAGGCCTACGTGCATTATGGAGGCCTGCGAAACCTGGAGGATTTGCTGGACCGCTGGCGCGCCAAAGGGATCACGCACGTTCTCATCGAGGGAGAGCAAATCGCCTGGCCGGCCGACGGGTGGGCCGTCGTTGGAGAGTTTTTCCGCGCGGCCTCCCGCGCGGGCTCGGCGGGAGGCTACCACCTTTACCGCCTGCCGACTTAGCCGAATTCCCCGGTTGGATCGCGGGGTTCGACGTAAAATCCGGGGCTTTTTCCTTCACAAAAAAGTTCGACCGTAGTCCGGGCTACGCTCTCACCTTTTTCTTTCGTAAAAATCCCCGTCTTTTCCGTCTCGGTCCTCGCGCCCGACCGGGGAATCCGGGTTGGGCTATTCCGCCTCGGCCACCAGCGTCCACGACATGCCGTGCGTGTGCGTCAAATGCTTGACGCGCACCGGCAGGCCGCGCACCAAAGACAGAACTTCGTCCCGGGTCCAGTATCGGGCGATGGTGGGCAAAAGCTGATCGAAGACCATGGCCTCTATGTGCCGGAAGGAACGTTTCTTAAGGGAATTTAAGTATGGATCTTTCCACGGCCAGAGAAGATAAAATTTTAAGAGGACGGTTAAAAGGCGGCTGACGGAGCGGGTCAAAGCCGGCGGGAGGCGCGAACTGATCCAGCGTCGGAAGGGGTCCACGAACGCCAGATAGAGGCGGTTGCCCTCGCGCGCATAGACCCAAAGGATGAGCGTGCCGCCGGGCTTCAGGGCGCGAACGAGATTCTCCACCGCCCGCCGGGGATCTTCCAGGTGATGGACGACCCCGATGCACATGACGACATCGAACTCTCCCCGCCGGTCCAAATCGTAGATGGACTCGAACCCGACCCGGCATTCGGGGAATCTGCGAAGGTTGTCCGCCGCCGCGGCCACGGTCCGTTCGTCGAAATCGAAAGCGTAGCCGGAGGCGGCCCCCGCCTCGAGCGGCCACAGGCTGTTGCGCCCGATGCCGCACCCCGCGTCCAGGAACCGCTTGCCTTGAAAAAACGACAGCGGGACCGGCTGGATCCAGCCCAGAAACTGTTCCCGGTGGAGGGGGATGATTTCCCGGTAAATATCCCACTCCGCTCCGAACCTCGCCGCAATTTTTCGCGCCATGCGCTAAGCCCTCCTCGCCACGGCGAACAACTGATTTCCTCGGCGGCGGGAATTGAGGCGGAAGGCCAGGCGCAGGACCCGGCAAACCGCGTTCTGAAAAAAGGAGTAGGCGCCGGCATCGAACAGCCGCATGGAAGCCTCCGGGCTCAGGTTGGCCAGCCACTTGGAAAAATCGTGGAAGGGAAAGCCCGCGTTCCACACGCGCAGGGGAGCCCATCCGCAGGAGGAGAGAAGGGTTTCCATTTCGGCCGCGCTGAAATGGCGGCGATGGCCCACTCGGCTTTCCGTTTCCCGCAGGGGGCCGCTCTGCGTGGACAGCCACAGCAAGCCCGTCCCCGGCTTGGCCAAAGCGAAGGCGTTCCGGAGGAAGACCGCCGGGTCCTCGACGTGCTCCACGATTTCCGACGCCACGACGGCATCGAAGCGCTCGGCGAAGGAATCCGGAAACGCGCGCGGCGCGGCCAAATCCGCCGCCAGCCAGCGTATCGAAGGGTCAAGGTTCTGATTCTGGCGGATTTGAGCTTCCGATAAATCCATGCCGGCCAAGTCCAAGCCGGGGTTTCGCCGGCGGAAGGCCCTTAGGATCTCCCCGTTGCCGCACCCCAAATCCACGAGGCCGGCGGGCCGGTGCTCATCGAGCAACGCCAAAAACGTCTCCAGGCGGAACAGGGGCGCCGGCATCTTCCGCCAATAATCCGACCGGCCCAGGGAAAGGCGGCCGTAATAACCGAGGTTCACGTCCGTCGCCGCCGGGCGTTTCCCGCCGCGTCGGAATTCGGCCGGGCCCTTCGGTTGAATGTCGGTCATCGGTTGCTTCGCCAAAACACACTCACGTCGGGCGCCCTCCGTTGCGTCGCGCGGCCGATAAAGCAACGCTCCGGCGACGGCTTCCGCCGGAGATTCTTGCCGTCTCTTTAACCGCGCGTGATCTCAAAGATTTCAATTTCGGGGGACAGCGGCCGGCTTGGCGCCTTGAAGCGCGAGCGCGCGGCGCCGCTCTCTCGGAGATAGGCCTCGAAGTCTCGCCAAGCGCGGGCGTAATCCCCTTCCGCCCCTTGCGATTCGAACGTCCGGAATCGGGCCGTGTAGTGATCGTTCCAAACGACCCAGCGAATGTTTTCGGCTTCGAGTCTGCGCGCGGAGGGCGGAGGAAATGTTCCCAACTGAAAACGATACTCGGGGAACTTCCACTGCACCAAAGGGCGCCCGAGGGGGACGGCCGGCCCGTGCATGAGGCCCAACATTCTCTCGTTCGGCGGCACATGAGCCAAAATCCAGAGGCCGGCCTCATGTCGAGTGTCCGGATTTTTCATCATGGCTACATAGCGCGCACTCTTCACAGCGCCGGGCGCCAAAAGGGCGGTCAACGCGGCGGCCGACAACCATTTTCCAAGTCCGTGCGGGGCGGCTTTGGCGATTCGGGCAAGCTCAACGGTCAAAAGCACGATCACCAAAACGGCCCAGGGCAGCAGAAATCGCACGGTGTGAATCCGCGAGGCCAAGACAAAATAGATATAACTGAAAATGCACGCGGCCGACAAGGCACGCATTCTCGGATCGGCGCCGCGGGAAAAGGCGGTCCAGAGCGGAATAACCAGGACGGCCGCGGCAAAGGCATAGCCCATGGCTCCGGCGATGGAATCCGCGAACGGCCCGAAAGGCGGCCGCACGTCGCTGGAAAACAGAAAATCGAAAATTCCCCAGGGAACTCCCACGGCGCCCGAGCGTTGGATGCGCGCTTCAAGCGCCATCCGCTCCAAATACTCCGGCGCGCGGAAAAGGAAAGAGGGAGTCGCCGCCAGGAACCCCGCCGCGGCGGCGAGGCTCCAGCGGGCGGCGCCGTCCCAAATCTTCGCGCCTGAATTTCCCAGCCGCATGGCCGCGGCGGGCAGCGCGAAGATAAGCGCCGTGTATTTCGTTCCGGCCGCCAACCCTATGAAAAAACCCGAAAGGGCCCAATCCCGCTGGTCCGGATAAAGCTTCCGCAAAAGAAAATAAAAACCGACGGCCGTCAAGAAGGCCTGCAGGGAATCGGGCGCGGGATGCCGGCCTTGGAAAACGAACAGGTATCCGAAGGCGGCGAGAGAGACCCCGGCGATCCCCGCCGCCGTTCCGCCGAGGCGTCGGCCGAGGAAAAAAATCGGGAACACGATGAGAAGACTGAACAGCCCGGACAAAGCGCGGCCCAACTCCTCCGGGTCGCGAGCCGGCCCGGCCGCGGCGCAGAGGACGGCCAAAGCGTTGATGTACAACGTTGGGTATTGGTAAGTCTTTGGATCCACGGAGGGCCGGCCGTGTCGCCAATCGTCAGCCAGCCGCCAGGCGACGTCCGCCGTCTTGGCGCCGTCGGCGAAACGCGCGAAGGGCAAACCGTATGTGGTCTGGGGCAGGCGCAGGACGGCTCCGGCCGCCACGAAAGCGGCCAGCGCCAAGGCGGGCGCGACGACGGAAACAAGATGCTTTCTTTTAGTCACCGGGAAAAGTTTTGCCGGCGGGGAGTGCAGCCTGTTCCAGCATCCGCCGGAGGTGGCTCCCGGTGACCGTAAAGCCGGCTTCCCTGGCGTGGCGATCCAATTCCGCGCCGAGCCGAAGGGCTGCGGCGCGATCGATCTTCAGCAGGCGCTCAGTTTCCTCCGGCCGATGGGGAAGGGCCGTCTCGTATTCCTTTTGCCGAATCAAAGCGTCCCATCGAGGCAGGCGCTTTAAAAAGACCATGGCGGCGTCGTCCCAATACACCAAAGCCCAATCCTCCGGGGGAAACATCAACCGGGCGGCGGAGATCTCGACCGGGCCGCCTTCCCTCGGGAACGTTTTAACGGTCGTGTAATCCACGACGGAATGATCGACGCCGTATTTCAAGAAAAAGCGCGCGGGTGCGTCCTCATCGCCGGAAACGCGGGCGGACAGGACGTCCCGCTGTTCCTGGAGCAGCGGATAGAACAGGTATCGGCCGTCCATGAAAATTTTTCGTTCGGGCCCAAGGGCCCAACTGATATGCCCGCCGAAGCTGTAGGAGTTGAACATTTTACCCCGAACGTTTTGGGCTTCTAAAAATCGGCAGGCGCCGTCCGGCGCGCGGCTCCGCAGGATTTTTTCCGCCGGAAAGGACCGGGCCAGGGGGGCGGCTTGCATCGAAATGAGAAGGGCGCAGACGGCCCAGCCTGCGCGCCGCCGGACCGCCGACGGCGCCGGAAACCGGCGGGCGAGGAATTCCACCAGGAACGCAAGGCCCGGCGCGGCCAGGAGAACGGTGCTGCGGTAATGGCGGCTGCCCCAGACCGCGAAAGCGAAAATTGCGGGCGCCCAAAACCGCGCCGCGCGGTCGTCCTTCAAAAGGCCCGCCGCCAAGCCGCTCCCGGACGCGAGAAAGAGCAGCCAAAAAAAAGGCGTCGCCCGAACGTCCGCCTCTTGCCATTCGGCGATCAGTCCCCCGGCGCTTTTCAGTTGCTCCATCACCTCCGCGTAAAGGGGGACGACGTTCCACCCGTGCGGCGTCGCCCACGCGGACAGGATCACCGCCGCGGCCGTGATGTCCAAAAACCGGAGGTAAGACCGGTCCTCCTTGGCCCAACGGGCGCCCAAGGACACCAAAACCACAAGGCCCGCTCCATAAACGAAGCCGAAGTGGATGTTGCACCACAGCGCCATCGAGAGGGCGAGCAAGCCCGCCAGGACCCGGCGCTCGGTCCGACCGGCGCTCCGCCCCCGCAAAAGCGCCAGAAAGAACGCCGGCAGGAGGATCAGAGTCGCCAGCTCCAGGCGTTCAAAAAGGCGGGGTCGCAGGACGAGAAATCCCGCCCAGACCCCCAGCAGCCACACGGGGCCCCGGGCCCCGCAAGCGCGCAGCAGGGCGGCCAGAACCGCCACGGCGGCCAAGCTGAGAAAGATTTTCGCGTAAAAAAGGGCCTCCGCGCCGCCGGCGTCGACGAGACCATAGACAAGAACCTGGCCGAGCCATTCGACGTTTGTCCAAGGCGCGCCCAGGAGGGTGTGGGAAAAAATGTCGTGGCGCAGGAAAACCCCGCGCTCCACCATCTCGCGGCCGGCGGCCAGGTGCCACCAGAGGTCGGCGTCGTAAAGGGGAACGGACAGGGCGGAGAAAAACAGGGCGCCGCTGGCGGCCCACAGGACGCCCGGCAAAAGGCGGCGCTCCCAAAACGGGAGAGCCGCTTTCATGGTTGAGGCGGGCCGTTGCGAGCGGCGCGGAACGCCTGAAGGAGTTGCCGCAAGCCGACCGCTCCGGCGGTGGGGCCGGCCTCTTCGTGATGGCGGGCCAATTCCCGCTCCAGGCGGCCGG
>JBQTIM010000188.1:0-2480 GCA_052388135.1 Elusimicrobiota bacterium | reverse complement strand
ACCGCCCACGCCCTGCCGGGCGACCGGGAAAAATGTTTGTCGGCCGGCATGGACGACTACATCGCCAAACCCGCCCACCTGGAAGAGCTTGCCGCCGTCCTGGAGAAGTGGGCCGGCGGGCCAGGAGGAGCGGGGTCTAAATAGAGGCGGGCAATCCCTTCGGCGAAAGGGAAGCCCCATGAGAAAATGCCGCACCCACTTTCCTTCCCCGCCTTTTAAGGGGGGATGCCAACCCAACCGGGACGCCTCCGGGGTCCTCTCAAATCCTTTCCGCAACAACCGGGGCCGCTTGGGCCCCTGCCATGTCCTTGATGAGGCAGCCTCTTTTAAAAAGGCGCGCCGCCGGCTGTGTTCGCCCGTAGAACCGTAGTTTTCCCAATATCCATGATCCTGGAAGGCCAAATCCCCTGTCGGCGTGGAAGGGTGGTTGGCGGCGGGGCTATGAGTCCCGCTTTCTTCCCGCGCCGAATTCCACCCAAGGGCCCTGCCGCGCAGTGCGGCCGGGCCTTTGTTCGTCTCAACGCCAGAAGGACAAGATCATGCCGGCGGCTTGGAGGGCGACGAAGTAAAAGGCGGCGTTGATGAGGAAGAGTTTCCAGGATTTGTTTTCCCAGGCCACGGCGCCGGAGAGCACGGGGAGGTAGAAACCGAGCCAAACGAAGAAGGCGGCGAAGAAGCCGTAGACGGCGTCGGGAGAGTCCGTGCCCGCGCCCCAAACGGAGGGGCGCCAAACCCGCACTTCGTGAGCCAGCACGTAGCTGGTGAGAAAGGCGCCGACGACCATGAGGCCCATGGCGCGCGCGAACAGTTTTGGGTCCGGTTTAAAGTCGGCGGGCAGGCCGGCCTCCCGCGCCCAAACCTTGCCGAACAGGGGACCGTACCAAACAAAACCAATCACGATGTTGGCCGCCATGGCCGCGAGGACGGCCGGGTAATGGATGTTTATTTCCGGAGGCATGAGGCCTCCTTTGCCGACGTCATGAGAAAAAAGCGGCGCAGCTCCCGCCGCCTTCCGCCCGGATTCCCCCTAAGGCCGGTAGCGGATGAGTTTATAGAACTCCCGCCGCGTCTGCAGCCGAGGGAGGATTTTTTTTTGCCCGCCCTCCTCTTTCAGGACGCGCAAGGCGTCGCGGGCCGCGCCCATCATGGCGCGGAAGACGGTCATGGGGAAAATGACGACGGCGAAACCGGCTTTTTCGAAGTCCCGGGCCGGAAGCAAGGGCGTGCGGCCGAACTCGGTCATGTTGGCCAGGAGGGGGGCGCGGACTTCGGCGGCGAAGGTGCGGAACTCGGACCGGGTTTCCAGGGCTTCCGGGAAAATAAGGTCCGCTCCCGCTCGGCGGTAAATTAACGCGCGCCGAACGGCGTCGGCAAGACCGGTCACGCCCCGGGCGTCGGTGCGGGCGATGATCAGGAAATCCTTGTCCCGCCGAGCCCGCGCCGCCCGGCGGATTTTGTCCGCCATCTCCTCCGCGCTCACCAGCTCCTTGCCGGGAAGGTGGCCGCAGCGCTTGGGGAACCGCTGGTCTTCGATCTGAATTCCGGCGACGCCCGCGCTTTCGAAAAGGCGGACGGTGCGCGGAAGGGCCGGCGCTCCGCCGAAGCCGGTGTCCGCGTCGGCCAGAAAAGGGATGGCCGCGGCGCGGGCGATGCGGGCGCATTCCCGGACGATCTCTTCGCGGGTCAGCAGCCCCGTGTCCGAAAGAGCGTTCCGGCCGTGGAGGCCGGCCCCGGAAATATAGCCGGCCTGAAAGCCAGCGTCCTCGGCCAGGCGCGCGGTGATGGGGTCGAAAACGCCGGGGCAGACCACGAGGCCCTTTTTCATCAGCTTCTTGAAGCGGGCGCCCGGAGAATTCCTCACGACGTCCTCAAAAGCCTCATCAGCGCGTCCATGCGGGCCACGCGTTCCAAACTCCAGACGGTTTCCACAACCTGTTCCATCCGTTTCATCGGCAGGCGCGGGCCCGCCAGCCGGCGGAACTTTTCCTCCACCTCCACGTCGCTCATGGGGTTTTTCGCGTGCCCGCGGGGCGCGCGGACGTATTCGGTGAGCGTCTTGCCGCCGGCCGTCCGCACGGTGAGGCGGCAGGGGAGGAACGCCGGGTAATCGCGGGTGAGGGCCTTGTCTTCCCGCACGCGGACTTTTTGGACGAGGGCCAGCAGGCGGCGGTCCCGCAGGCGGCGCGGGTTGAACTGGGCCGGGCCCATTTTCCCGTCGGAAAGGGCGGCGGCGACGCAATAGGGCAGGCTGTGGTCGGCGGTTTCCCGGGAGCGCGGGCGCCATTTCTCCCGGTCGCGGCCGATGATGTCCACCGCCGCCTCGAAGGTGTCCACCGCGACGGAAACGGCGCGCGCGGCCTCGGGAGCGCGGGCGCGCAGGCGCAGGGCCGCCTCCACGGCACTCAGGGCGTGATATTCCACGGGGAACAATTGGATGTGCGTTGTGTGGAGCATGGACGGGCGCTACAGGGGGGGGAGCC
>JBQTIM010000187.1:0-7775 GCA_052388135.1 Elusimicrobiota bacterium | reverse complement strand
AATGGAGGGCCGCCGCAAAAAGGGCGCGCGCGGTTTCCGGGCTGGCGCCCTCCAACCATTTCCTCGGCTCCCACGCCTCGGTCACAGGCCACCGGGGGTGTCCTTTTTCTTTCTCCATACTTTCTTTTTGGACAAGCAAAAAGAAAGTATGGCCGGGTCCAGGGGTGGAGCCCCTGGGACTTTGTTGCTCTTACAATGCAGCCGATGTCCGTCCTATCAATACAGTGAAACTTCTCGTCACCGGCGGGGCAGGCTTCATCGGGTCGCACTTCGTGCGCCACCGGCTGGAAAAATACGCGGGGGACCGCGTCGTCAATCTGGACAAGCTCACCTACGCCGGCAACCTGGCCAATTTGAAGGAGGCCATGCGCTCCCCGCGGCACCGGTTTCTGAGGGGAGACATACGCAACCCGGCCGCCGTGGCGCGGGCCTTGACCGGGGTGGACGCCGTGGTCAATTTCGCCGCCGAAACCCACGTGGACAGGTCCCTTCTGGACGCCGACGCCTTCATCCAGACCAACGTCCAGGGCGCTTACACTCTGGCGTCCGCCGCCCGACGGGCCGGCGTCAAGCGCTTCCTGCACGTTTCCACCGACGAGGTTTACGGCTCCATCCCGCGCGGGAAGACGCCCGAGGATCATCCTCTGAACCCCTCGAGCCCCTACGCCGCCTCCAAAGCCGCGTCGGACCACATGGTCCTCTGCCAGGCCGTGACCTACGGTTTCCCCGCCATGATCACGCGCTGCACGAACAACTACGGGCCTTACCAGTATCCGGAAAAATTTCTGCCGCTTTTCATCACCAACGCCCTGGACGAGCAGGCCTTGCCCCTTTATGGAAAGGGGCTCAACGTGCGCAATTGGATTCACGTCCTGGACCACTGCGAGGCGTTGGACGCCGTTTTGAAAAAGGGGAGGCCCGGGGAGATTTACAACATCGCCGGGCCCGGCGAATGGCGGAACATCGACGTGGCCAGGCTCATCCTGCGCCGCCTGGGACGGTCGCCGCGGCTCATGCGGTTCGTCCCCGATCGCCCGGGGCACGACGTCCGTTACGCGCCGGACGTCCGAAAGATCAAACGGGAGCTGGGGTGGACGCCCCGGCGTTCCTTCGAACGGGGCCTCATCGAAACCATCGAGTGGTATCGTTCGCGCGAGGACTGGTGGAGGCCCATCAAATCCGGGAGGGCCGGGTATAAGACATACTACGCGCGCCAGTACGGGCGCCGGCTTGCATCCGGGAGGACAAAACGGTGAAAAAGAACGTCGCCATCATAGGGACAGGTTACGTCGGTCTCGTCACGGGGAGCTGCTTGGCGGAAATCGGCCATTCCGTCGTGTGCGTGGACAAGGACAAGAAAAAAATCAAGACGCTCCTGGCCGGAAAAATTCCCATTTACGAGCCGGGCCTCGACGAGCTGGTCCGGAAGAACCGCAAGGCCGGCCGGCTGGTGTTCGCGGACAACATCCAGGAGGGGCTCAAGAAGGCGGAAGCCGTCTTCATCGCCGTCAACACGCCGCCCCTGCAAGACGGCGACGCGGACCTTTCCTTCGTGGAAGCCGTGGCGCGGGAAGTGGCGCGCCACATGCGCCGCTACACCATCGTGGTGGAGAAGTCCACGGTCCCCGTGAAGACGGGCGAGAAGATCAAGCAGACCCTCCAGCTCTGCGGCAAGACCATGGGCGAGTTCGACGTGGTGTCCAACCCCGAGTTCCTGCGGGAGGGGAGCGCCGTGGAGGACTTCCTGAAGCCCGATCGCATCGTGGTGGGCGTGGAATCCAAGCGGGCCGAAGATTTCATGCGGGAGCTCTACGCCCCGCTCAAGGCGCCCATCATCGTCACGGACATCAAGAGCGCGGAGCTCATCAAGCACTCCTCCAACTCGTTCCTGGCCATGAAGATTTCCTTCATCAACGCCGTGGCCAACGTCTGCGAGCGCGTGGGCGCCGACGTGACCCGCGTGGCGGAGGGCATGGGCCACGACGCGCGCATCGGGCGCTCGTTCCTCAACGCCGGGCTGGGTTTCGGCGGCTCCTGCTTCCCCAAGGACTTGAAGGCCTACGTGAAGATGGCCGAGCACGCGGGCTACGACTTCGGTCTTTTAAAGGAAGTCCAAAAGATAAACGACGAACAGAAAGAGTGGGCCCTCAAGAAGCTCAAGAGTTCCTTGTGGAACCTGAAGCACAAAGTCATCGCGATGTGGGGGCTGGCTTTCAAGGCCGACACCGACGATCTTCGGAACGCCCCGGCTCTGGAGATCATCGCCCGCCTTCAAGACGAGGGCTGCGTCGTCCAGGCTTACGACCCGGTGGCCATGGAAAAAGCGCGGCCGCTCCTCAAGGGCGTCCGGTTCTGCCGCGACGCCTACGACGCCGCCAAGGGCGCCGACGCCGTGGTCCTGGCCACGGAATGGAAGGCCTTCCGGGAGGCGGACCTCAAGAAAGTCCGCAAGCTCGTCCGCACGCCCGTTTTCCTCGACGGCCGAAACGTCTTCGACCCGGCCAAGGTTTCCGAGCTGGGCTTCCGCTACCACGGCGTGGGCCGCGGGGCTCCGGAAACAGCCGCCTGAGCTCTTAGGGGTCCGGCAATACCCAGTCGCTGCTTCCCGCGGTCACATGCACGGGAAAGGCGGCGAAAGCGGCTTCCTTGTCCGGAAGGGGAACAGGGGACCGCGCGTCCGCTAGCCCGGCGCCCATCTGAACGAGACGTTCGTCCTGCGGGCGCAGGGCCTCCCGGGGGGTCTTCCTCCAATCCGGCCTGTTCTCCCGAATGCCGGACAACCCCGTCAAGGCCAGCGATATCAAGAGCGCGGCGCGAACGCCCCAGGACCGCAGAACGGCTTTTTCTCCCGCAACGCTCAGGAACATGAGCGTCAAAGGGACATAAAGCCACCGCGATTGCCGGCTTCCCATCCACCAGGAGAACCAGAGCAATAGGACGGCCAAGGGAAGCAGGGGCATGGACTTCCTCTTCAACCTCCGGGCCAGGAAGAATAGGAACGGCGGAAAGAGAACAAGATAAGGCAATCCTATAGGATAATCAAATTCGTTGTTCACGCCCTTGTCGGGTACCGCCACCCTCCAGAAGTGGGTCACAAATCCCCGGATGTTCCGCTCGCCCCCATAAGCGTTTCGATTGTTCAACAGCGATTTGGCGCTGGCCTCCAAAGCCGGGCGGCGGTCTTTCATGTCATCGGCAATAGGAGGGAGGACGCCATAGGCGAAAGGGAAAAGCGGCGTGCCGGAGTAATAAAAGGACTTGGCGCAGAAAGGCAGTCCGACGGCGAGGCTGGCGAGAAAGAAAAATGCGGCGATCTTTTTGGGCGCCGGCAGAAAATACGGCCGAGCGGATGAAAAAGCCCATTCCGCGGTCCATCCGCGCCGCTTTCCCAGCCAATAAAGCAATCCCAAAGCCGCGGCCAAGACTGCTATTTGAAAAGGCGTGTAGGATTTCGACCAAGTGTAAAAGGCCAACTCCGCGGCGGCCAGCCAATATCTCCCCGCCAGCCAGCTGTCCAGACAAGCAATGATGAGGTAGCAGGCGGCTATGTCCAGCATCGCTTTGCCGTATTGAACCGCGAATCCATGGCTGGCGACGAGGGCCAGAAGGGCCGTCAAGCCGCCGGCGAGCCGTTGTCCTGGCGGCAGGAGCCTGAAGGCGAGGCGGACGACCAAGCCCCAGAGCGCTCCCAGGAACAGCAACTGAGGCCATTTGTTGGGAAGCTCGGTCAAGAACCAGAAAGGGGATAAAGCGAACTGGATCGGAAGAGGCCATAAATCGGCCGTGGACCAAGGGATGTGAGAAAAACCGCCCCGGATCAAGTGTTGGCGCGGCAATGTGTAATGATAATTTATGGCATCGTATTCCGGCGGCATATGCGGGGGCAGACGGCTGGCCCAGGCCGCTGAGATGAAAACCGCCGCCGCTCCCGCCATTGCCGCCGCAAAATAAATCCGGTCAAAACGGCTCGCCTCGCGCCACTCTATTCGCGCTCTCTGAAGGAAGGGGCCGACGAGTCCTCTTCCCCGCCAAGCGACGAACAACATCAAGAACGAGAAAAGAACAAGCCCAAGCGGGCTTGTCCGCCCTTGAGGAGAAGGCACCGCGTACAGCTCGATCCAAAAAACGGCGTATCCCGTCATCAGCAACAAGGACGGCGCGTGCAGGATCATGGAAGAATTCTCTCCAGAAAGACTCTGGCCCGCCACGCGATATAAACGAGGGTCGCGGCCAGCGCGTATAGGTCCAAAAGGGATGCCCTGAATTTCATGGCCCTCATTATACTTTACCCGCATGAACTTCATTGACAGCGTTCATCGGGAAGATTAGAATCCCTTCAGCCCATGCTCTCCGTCATCATTCCGGCGTACAACGAACGTTACACCATCCGAGAGATCGTCCGGCGCGTCCGCGATGTGTCCGTTCCCAAGGAAATTATTATCGTGGACGATTTCTCAACGGACGGCACCCGGGATATTCTGCGCGCTCTGGAAAAAGAAGCCGAAGGCTGGGGCAAGGAAGGGTCCGGCGGCCGGCTGAAAGTCGTCTACCAGCCCCGCAACCAAGGCAAAGGCGCGGCCATTCGCGCCGGGATTCCTTACGCCTCGCAGGAACTGACCGTCATCCAGGACGCGGACCTCGAATACAACCCGGCGGATTACCTCAAGCTCATGGAGCCCATCGTGAACGGGCAGGCCGATGTGGTATACGGATCCCGATTCACAGGCACGCATCGGAGGGTTTTGTTTTTCTGGCATTCCATCGGCAACAAGATGCTTACATTCCTCTCCAACGTGTTTTCCAATCTCAATCTCACCGACATGGAAACCTGCTACAAGATGTTCCGCACGTCCATCCTCCAGAGCATTCCCCTGCGCTCCAATCGTTTCGGTTTTGAGCCCGAGGTTACGGCTAAAATCGCCAAGCTGGGCTGCCGAATCTATGAAGTGCCCATCGAATATCACGGAAGAACTTACGCCCAGGGCAAGAAAATCGGGTTCAAAGACGCAGTTCAAGCCCTGTATGTCATATTGAAATATTGGCTCGTGGACGACCTGTATTCCGAGGGCTCCGCCGGGCTCAGGACCTTGCGGATTATGGAAGGCGCGGGCAAATACAATCAATGGCTTTTTCGGCAATGCGAGCCCTTCCTCGGCGCGCGGGTGCTGGAGATGGGTGCCGGTATAGGAAACATCACGCAATTTCTGCTGGACAGAGACCGGGTGGTGGCGAGCGATGTGTCGGACGGCCATTTGAGGGAGTTGCGGGCGCACTTCGGAGGCTTTCCCAACGTGCGCGTCGAGCGTGTGGATATGACCTCGGAGGATGCCGTGCGGAGCCTGGAGCTCGAAAAAATTGATTCCATCCTCTCCATGAACGTCCTGGAGCACATCGAGGACGACAAAACCGCGGTGCGCCGCTGCTTCGAAATCCTTCAACCGAAGGGCCGGTTGGTTCTGCTGGTTCCCGCTCATCAATCCTTGTTTTCGCCCATGGATAAGCATTTAGGCCACCACCGACGCTACGATCCTCCGGCGCTCCTGGAACTGCTCGAGTCCGCGGGCTTTCGGGTGACGCATCGCCGGTCCCTGAATGTTTTGGGCGCCCTCGGGTGGTTCGTCAACGGCCGCATTTTGCGGCGCCGGCTCATCCCCAGCCGGCAAGTGCGTCTTTTCGATGTCCTCATCCGGCTTCTGGGCCTTGAGAAAAAACTGAACCCCGCCTTCGGCCTTTCCGTCTTGATGGTGGCGGAGAAGCCGGATCGTTAGGCTTGTGTCTAATCTTTAAAGGAAAATCGACTCTTTATATGAAAGTACCGTTGCTTGATTTGAAAGCTCAATACCGGACTCTTCAGCCCGAGATCCAGGCCGCTCTGGAAGGTGTCTTGCGCGAGCAGCAGGGCATCCTCGGTCCCGAGGTGGCCGAGCTTGAGAAGCGCGTTGCCGCGCAATGCCGTGCCAAATTCGGCGTGGCCGTGGCGTCCGGTTCGGATGCCCTACTGATCCCTCTCATGGCCATGGGGGTCGGCCGGGAAGACGGCGTGCTGACCACCCCGTTCACTTTCTTCGCGACGGTTGGTTCTATCTCGCGATTGGGCGCGCGGCCTTTTTTCGCCGACATCGATCCCCGGACCTTCAATATTGACCCAAAAGCGGCGGCGAGATTCCTGGAGAAGGAATGTGTGAAACAGGAAGGGCGGCCGGTGCATAAAGCCACCCGCCGGGTCATAAAGGCGATCATCCCGGTGCATCTTTATGGGCAGTGCGCCGATATGTCGGCGCTTATGGAACTGGCGCGGGAGTGGAATCTCTTCGTGGTGGAGGACGCCTGCCAATCCATAGGAGCGTCTTTCGAAGGCGTTTCGGCGGGCACCATGGGGCAATGCGGCAGCCTGTCTTTCTTCCCGAGCAAGAATCTGGGCGGAATGGGAGACGGCGGAATGATCCTCACGCAGGACGAGGCTCTGGCTGAATCCTTCCGAATATTGCGCGTCCACGGCAGCCGGCCGAAGTATTACCACAAGGTGGTCGGCATCAACAGCCGGTTGGATACCCTTCAGGCGGCCATCTTGCTGGTCAAGTTGAAATATTTGGAACAGTGGACGGAGTCGCGCCGGAAGCACGCGGAATTTTACAATCAAGCCTTGTCCGGCGTGCGAGGAGTGAAAACGCCGTTCAAGGATCCGCGGAGCACCCACGTGTACAATCAATATTGCATTCGGGGGGAGAAACGGGACGAGCTTAGAGACTTTCTTCAGGCCCGGGGTGTGGGCACAGAAATCTACTATCCGCTTCCCCTTCACCTCCAGGAATGTTTCAAGGACCTCGGCCACGGCGAAGGAGATTTTCCGGAGTCGGAAAAAGCCGCGCGGGAAACGCTGGCCTTGCCAGTTTATCCGGAGCTCTCCGAGGATCAGCTTAAATATGCGGCCGACGGCATTCAAGCTTTTTATGCCTGAGCCGGTTTCTTTAGAGGTTTCTAGTGTTATCGGCTAAAGTCGCTCGAATCGGCCGGCCGCTGGTCGCACGCGTTTTCAAGCTGCCGCAATTCGATGGATGTTTTTGGTGCGGCTGATGGAAGATTTTTGTCATTGTGTGACGCAATGTTATTCCCGCCTTTACCTCCCCATGCGCAAGCACCGCGCCCATATGCCCGAAAACCTTTGCCGCGCATGACACCCTCCGAACCGACCCGTCCCGGGGCCTCATCGTTCGATTACGATTCCATCGCTCCCGGTTATTATGACCGCGTTTACCGGCTGGGCAGGGGCATTCAAAGCAAATGGCACCGGATGAAGTTCGCCCGGTTCAGAGAAGAAATGGGCTCCGCGGGCAGCCGTCATTTGGACATCGGCTGCGGTCCTGGAACTTTCATCGGTTCCCTGGAACCGCCGGTGTCCTCCCTCGGGATCGATATTTCCTCGGCGCAGATCGCCTATGCCCGGAGCGCTTACGGGTCCGAGGGCCGCGATTTTTTATGCGTCGAGCCGGGTCCTTTGCCGCTGGAGGATGCATCTTTCGACGTCGTCACCATGATCGAGCTGATCGAGCATCTACCTCAAAAAGAGATTGTCGTTTTGCTGAAGGAGACCCAGCGTGTTCTGCGGCCCGGTGGGCGCCTTTTGCTTTCCACGCCCAACTACGCGAGCCTCTGGCCTTTGCTGGAAGCCGCCGTTAACCGCCTGGGCGAAGTCTCCTACGCCGATCAACACCTCACGCGTTTCTATCGCGGCTCTCTAGCCAACCGTCTGGAGGAAGCCGGGTGCAAGGAGGTGT
>JBQTIM010000186.1:0-1644 GCA_052388135.1 Elusimicrobiota bacterium | reverse complement strand
TTGTCAAGGACAAGGAGGGGAACCTGACGAAGGTGAATGACGACAACGAAGCGGCCGCCGCGCCGGGAACTTCATGAAAACGGTGGCCATTATCGAATACGGGATGGGGAACCTGGATTCCGTGGCCAGGGCCGTCGAGGAGTGCGGAGGCGATCCCAGGGTGACCTCTGAGCCCAGCGAATTAGAAGCCGCCCGTTTCATCATTCTGCCGGGGGTCGGCGCGTTTTCTGAGGGAATGAAAAACGTTCGAGCGAGAGGCTTCGACGCCGCGCTCGGCGAACACGTTTTGAAGCGCGGAGTCCCTTTTTTGGGAGTATGCCTCGGTATGCAGCTCATGGCGAGCAAGGGCTGGGAAGGGGGCGAAACAGCCGGCTTGGGCTGGATCGAAGGAGAAGTGAGGCGCTTGGAGCCCGACGGGCCCGGCGTGCGGATTCCCCACGTGGGTTGGAACGAAGTGCGGCCGGAAGCGACGTGCCCCTTGCTGGGCGGCGTGGCGCCGGGCAAGGATTTTTATTTCGTCCACAGCTATCATTTTCTTGCCGCCGACGGGAGCGTCTTGGCCCGAACGCCGTACTGCGGCGGGTTCGCATCCATCGTCGGCCGCGGGCGGATGTTCGGCGTGCAGTTCCACCCCGAAAAGAGCCAGAAGGCCGGCTTTCAGGTTCTCAGGAATTTCCTCTCCCTCTGATGCTGAAAGTCCGCATCATGCCCACGCTTTTGTTCAAAGACATGGGCCTGGTGAAAGGAGTGGGTTTCGACAGTTGGCGGCGGGTGGGCAGCGCCATGCAGGCCGTCAAGGTTTACAATATGCGGGAAGTGGACGAGCTGATTTTTTTGGACATTACGGCGACGGCGGAAAACCGCTGCCCCGACTTTGAAACCGTGGACGAACTGGCGGACGAATGTTTCATGCCCTTGACGGTGGGCGGCGGAGTCCGTTCCTTGGAGGACGTCCGCCGTCTCCTGCAGGTGGGGGCGGACAAGGTGGCCATCAACACCGCGGCCGTGGATTCGCCCGATTTGGTCCGCGAGGCCGCGCGCCGGTTCGGGTCCCAATGCGTGGTCGTCTCCCTGGACGCTCGCAGCGACGGAAAAGGAGGTTGGGAGGTTTTTTCCCGTTCCGGCTCGCGGCCCACCGGCCGGGATCCTGCGGCTTTGGCCCGGGAGATGGAGGCGGCGGGGGCCGGGGAAATCCTGGTGACCTCCATCGAGCGCGACGGCACCATGGAAGGCTACGACGTCTCCCTGACGCGAGCCGTCAGCGAGTCCGTGTCCATCCCGGTGATCGCGTCGGGCGGGGCCGGCCTCTACGAACACATGGCCCGCGTCCTTACGGAAGGGAAGGCCGCGGCGGTCGCCGCGGCCAGCATGTTCCATTTCACCCAGCAGACGCCCCGGGAAGCGAAGCGGTTCCTGGGCGAACGCGGAATTCAAGTCAGGTTGTGAAAGGCGGTGGAGAAATGACGGATAACATGGGGTCGGAGGCCGGCAGGCTGGAGAGCTTGTGGGGAGGACGTTTCGGCGACGATTATATCGAGAGAAACCAAAAGGCGAGCGAAGGCCGAGCCCCTTTTTGGAATGACCTCCTGTCCAAATATCCAGCCCAAAGGGTTTTGGAGGTGGGCTGCAACGTGGGCGCGAATC
>JBQTIM010000185.1:0-7986 GCA_052388135.1 Elusimicrobiota bacterium | reverse complement strand
GACGCCCACGCCTTCCGGCAGGCGGGCCGCCCAGAGGGCCCAAAGCTCCTCGAGGCGGTCGGTGCCGTTCCAGTAAATCCCGACGGAGGAAACGCCGGCGTCCCTCAATTCCTCCAGGGCCGGGGCCAGGCCGTTGAGGTCCCGCGCGAAAAGGGCCGCCAGTTCCTCGCCGTCCACGCACAGCTCCACCGCGTCGTCTTTTTCCCAGGCCCAACGCTCGCGCAGGACGGAACCTGTGAAAACCGCCCCGGCCAGGACGGCCGCGGCCAGGACCGCCCCGGAAAGCTTCATGCCGCTTTAAAATCCAGAAGGCGCCCCGGCGGCCTCTTGGTGGGACGCGCCGCTCGTCACGCCGGCTCGGCCGCTTTCTTCGCGGTCGCCTCTTGATAAAGACGAAGGTAATCGTCCACGGAACGGTCCCAGCCGTAGGAGCCCGACATGCCGTTGGCCATGAGCCGGCGCCAGGCCTCGGGCGAGCCGCCGTGAACGGAGGCCGCCCGGCGCAGGGACTCCGCCAAAGCCGCCGCCGAGACGCCGGCCGTCACGAACCCGGTGGCGGCCGGCCCGCCGTAGGGCCGCACCGTGTCCTTCAGGCCGCCGGTGGGCGTGACCACGGGGACCGCGCCGTAGCGCATGGCGATGAGCTGGCCCAGCCCGCAGGGTTCGAACCGGGACGGCATGAGAAAAACGTCGGCGCCGCCGTACATCTTGTGGGCCAGAGGCTCGTTGAACCCGGAAAAAAACGACGCCCGGCCAGGACGCTTTTCCGCCAGGGCTTTCAGCTCCTCCTCCAGCCCGGCGTCGCCCTGGCCCAGGACGGCCAGCTGGCCGCCGTCCGCCAGGAAATCTTCGGCGGCCTCGAGGATGAGGTCGAAGCCTTTCTGAGGGTCCAGCCGCGACACGGCGGCGGCCAGAAAAGCGGACGGATCGGCGTCCAGACCGCAGGCTTGCTGGAGGTCCCGCTTGCAGTCGGCCCGCGGCTCCGGCCGCTTGGCGGAGAACTTGCGGGCCAAATGCGGGTCGCGGGCGGGGTTCCAAAGCCGCGTGTCGATTCCGTTCAGGACGCCGGAATAGTCGGCGCCGCGCAGCTTCAAAATCCCCTCCAGCCCGCCCCCGAGGGACGGGTCGGTCCGCGTCTCCTCGGCGTAGCCTGGGCTCACCGTGTTCACGAGATGGGAGAACACCAGGCCGGCCTTGAGGAAATTCATGCGGCCGTAAAACTCCAGCTTGTCCGGCGTGAAATCGGCCCAGGAAAAACCGGCCAGGAACAGGGCGTTCTTAGGGAAGAGTCCCTGATAGGCGATGTTGTGGATGGTGAAAAGGCCGGCGGTGGGGATGAAGAAACCGTCGATGGCGTAGAGCGTCCGCAGATACGCGGGCACGAGCCCCGTCTGCCAGTCGTGGCAGTGGACGACGTCGGGCCGGAAATCCACGGCCTTGGCCGCCTCCAGGACGGCCCGCGAAAAAAGAATGAAGCGCTCGTCGTTGTCGGGATAGTCGCCGGAGGCGTCGCCGTAGAGGCCGTCGCGGTCGAAATATTTCGGGCAGTCCACGAAGTACACGGGCACGCGGCCTTCGGTCCGCCCTTCCCACAGAACGGCCTTCTCGTAGCCGTCGCCCATCGGCAAAGTGAGCTGCAGATTCAGGGGCTTGAGGCCGAAGCGCCCCGCGTCCACCCGGCGGTATTTCGGCAGGATCAGCCTCACGTCGTGCCGCTTCTTGCGCAGAGCCGGCGGCAGGGCGCCCGCCACGTCGGCCAGCCCGCCCGTCTTGCAGAAAGGCACCGCCTCGGCGGCGGCGAATAAAATCTTCATCAAAAGGCGTGAATGGTGAATCGTGAATAGTGAATCGAAAAGACAAACGACGGAACTGCGGGAATCTTGCGGTCGTTCCTGTTCACCGTTTCCTATTCGGGTTTCACGCCGTTGATGGATTCGATTTCCCTGAGGAAGGCCGCCGCCTGTTCGGGCGGCGTGGGGTTGATGTAGAAGCCGGTGCCCCACTCGAAACCGGCGGTCTGCGTCAGCTTGGGGATGATCTCGATGTGCCAGTGGTAATGCGCCAGGAAGTTCGATTTCAGCGGCGAGTTGTGGATGACGAAGTTGTAGGGCGGATCGTCCAGCACGCCGTCCAGCCGGCGCAGGACGCTCTTGACCATGCGGGCCAGGTGCCCCATCTCCGACTTCTGGATGTCCTCGAAATTGTAGTCGTGTTTCTTGGGCAGCACCCAGGTCTCGAAGGGGAAGCGGCTGGCGAAGGGCGCGATGGCCACGAAATCCTGGTTCTCGTCCACCAGGCGGACCTTCTGCGACTGCTCCTGCTGGATGATGTCGCAGAAGATGCAGCGCTCCTTGTATTCGAAGTAGGCGGCCGCGCCCTGCATCTCCTGCTTGACGCGGATGGGCACCATGGGCGTGGCGATGAGCTGGGAATGAGGGTGGCTCAAGGTGGCGCCGGCCGCCGAGCCGTGGTTCTTGAAGATGAGGACGTATTCGAGCCGCGGATCCTTCTTCAAATCCACGATGCGGTCGCGGTAGGACCAGAAGACGTCCTCCAGGCGGGCGTCGTCGAGCTTCTGCAGAGGCGTGTTGTGGTCGGCAGTTTCGATGACCACCTCGTGGGCGCCCAGGCCGTCCATGCGGTCGTAGAGGCCCTCGCCCGACCGGTGGAGCTGGCCCTCCACCTTCAGCGCGGGAAATTTGTTGGGGACCACGCGCACCCACCAGCCCGGGGCGTTGCCGGCGCGGCTGGACGGCCCGTAGGCCAAAAGCTCCGGCGGCGTCTTGGCCTCGTTGCCGGGGCAGAAGGGACAGGGGATGGCGCCCTGGCCGTCGCGGGCGCGGCCGAAGTCGCTGGGCCGCTTGCTGCGGTCCGTGGAGACGATGACCCAGCGGCCGATGATGGGATCGCGCCGGAGCTCAGGCATGAGAGAAACGGGAACCGAAACGACGAACGTTCATTTTTGCCTTTTCCCTCCGGCCTGCGTATTCCTTACTTTTGACCTTCTTCCCCGTCGGAGGCCGGCGCGGCGGAGGCCTCCTCCAAGGGGACCAGCTCCTCGAGCCGGGGAAGCTCCGCCAGGGACTTGAGGCCGAACTGCCTCATGAAATCGGGCGTGGTGCCGTAGAGCAGGGGGCGGCCCATGACTTCCTTGCGTCCGACGATGCGCACCAGCTTGCGCTCCAGCAGGTTCTCCAGAACGCCCGAAACCTCGACGCCGCGGATCTCCTCGATGCCCGACCGCGTGATGGGCTGGCGGTAGGCGATGATGGAAAGAGTCTCCAGGGCCGAGGGCGACAGCCTCAGGGTGGTCCTTTCCTTGTATAAGCGGCGCACCCAGGGGCTGTAAAGCGGACGCGAAGCCGTCTGAAAACCTTCCGCCACCTCCATGAGCTGCATGGGCGCGTCCCGAAGGTCCAGCTCTTTGCCCACGTTCAGAATCTCCTCGCGAAGCTTGTCCTCCGGCGGGCACTCCTCGCCCAGAATCTCCTTGAAGTCCGCCGGCTTGAGCGGGCGGTCGGTCATCCAGAGCAGCAGCTCCAATATTTTTCGAAGGCTTAAATCATCCATTGGAGATCCTCACAGGAAGAGCGCGGGCGGGCCGCGGACGGAGCGAACGTTCCTCAGCCATTGTCTTGCCCGGACGGCTGGGTCCCCGGCTGTTGGGCTTCGCCGCTTCCGGGTTCGCCGGCGGGCGGCGCCGCCGGCTCGTCCAATTGCCGGGCCGCGGTCATTTCCTCGACGACATCGGGGATCTCGCGCCCTTCCTCGATTTTGTAAACGCGGATCTCTCCGAAAATCTGCACTTGGCGCGCCACGATCTGCTTGAGGCGGATCAGCTCCAGCAGGGCCAGGAACGTGACGATGAGTCCGTGCCGGTTGGTGGCCAGGCGCAGGAGCTCCCGGAACGTGGCGTAGGGCCGGCCTTCCATAAAATCCAAAATTTCGCGGGTCTTGAACTCAATGGGGATTTCCTCGTAGAGGACTTCCCTCACCTCGGGCTTGAGCTCCTTGAGGACGTCGCGGAAGGCGTCCAGCAAATCGAAGAGCGAGGCGTCCATGTGGTAGTCGTTCTCGCTGAAAACGGGGGCGCCGCGATAGAAAACGTCCTTGTTCGCCTCCAGCTTGTGGTGCAGCTCCTTGGCGGCTTCCTTGTAGCGCTGGTATTCCAAAAGGCGGTTCACCAGCTCGGCGCGCGGGTCCGGCCCGTCGTCCCCCTCCACCGAGGGCGCGGGCAGGAGCGTCTGGGCCTTGATCTGCATCAAGGTGGAGGCCATCACGAGGAACTCGCCGGCCACGTCCAGGCTCAGGTCCTTCATGACGTCCATGTAGGCCAGATATTCGGAAGTGATTTGGGAAATGGGGATGTCGTAGATGTCCAGGTCGCTCTTCCTGATGAGGTACAGGAGGAGATCGAGAGGCCCTTCGAAGATGTCGAGATGCACGTCGTAGGTTTTCATGGGAGCGCCGCGCCGCGCGCGATCGAAGCGTATTTTAGCATTTGGCTCAGGAAAGTCCCATGGCGCGGTGGACTTCCTCCAGCGTGGCGCGGGCGGCGGCGCGGGCTTGGCGATTTCCCGCCGCCAAAACCTCGGCCACCAAGCCGGTTTTTTCCGCCAGCGCGGCCCGCTTCTCCCGCAAAGGCCGCAAGGAGGCGTCCATCAGGCCGGCCAGGGATTTTTTGGACGGCATGCAGCCGATTTTGCCTTCGCGGCAGTCCTTTTCGCGGGCTTCCCAGTCCGGGTTGTAAATGCGGTGCAGGGCGCAGACCACGCAGCCTTCGGGATGGCCGGGGTCCGTGGCCTTGGCCTTGGTCGGATCCGTGAACATTTGCGCGACCTTCTTCTGCAAAACCTCGGGGGAGTCCGAAAGCTCGACGGCGTTGTTGTAGGACTTGGACATCTTGCGTCCGTCCAGCCCCGGCACTTTGGGCGTGGCCCCCAGCAGAGCCTTGGGCTCGGGGAAGACGGCTCCGTACAAATGGTTGAAGCGCCGGGCGATGTCCTGGCAAAGCTCCAAATGGGAAAGCTGATCTTCGCCCACGGGAACGCCGAAGGCTTTATACAGGAGGATGTCGGCCGCCTGGAGGACGGGGTAGCCCAGGAAACCGTGGGTGGTGATCTCGCGCTCGGAGAGCTCCCTCAACTGCTCCTTATAGGTAGGGATGCGCTCCAGCCAGCCCAGGGGCGTGATCATGGACAGCAGGACGGCCAGCTCCGAATGCTCCGGAACGGCCGACTGGCGGAAGATGACGGATTTCTCCGGGTCCAGTCCCGCGGCCAGCCAGTCCAGCACCATGTCCTCCACGGCGGCTTTCATTCCCTTCACGTCCTGGTAGCCGGTGGTCAGGGCGTGGAGGTCCGCCACCATATAAAAGCAACGGAAGCCGGGGTCTTTCTGCAATTCCAGCCAGCGGGAGAGGGCGCCCCAGTAGTTGCCCAGATGCAGTTTTCCCGTCGGGCGCATGCCGGAGAGGATGACCTTGGTCTTGGAAGCGGAAGGAGCTTGTGTCATCGGGATTCTCAGACTATTTCTTTAACGGAAAATTGTCAATGACGTGGCGGCGCTCCTGCGGGCGCGTTTTCACGCGTCCGGTCCAGCGGGCGCGGGCCAGGGAGGAGAAGATTTCCTGGTAGAGGGGGCCGGGGGCGTGGCCCATGGCGCGCAGGTCTTCGCCGGAAAGGAGGGGCGCGGCGGATTTCCAACGTTTGAACGCGCCTTTGTCTTTGGCGGCGAAACTCAGGAACGCCTCCACCGTGGCGGCCTGGGCCGCGGGCGGAGCGTCCGCGGGGAGACGCCGGGCGTCCAAGTCCCGCAGGATGGACAGAGCCCTTTGCGCGGCGTCCCAGACGGCGCGGGGAAAAGCCAGCGCCGCCAGGTCTTGCGCCGCCGCTTCGGGCGCCGAGCCGCGGCAGAGGGCCAGGAGGCGGAAAAGCGTCCGATCCGCCTTTGCTCCGCGGCCCGCCGCGGGTCGAAGGACTTTCCCGGGGGCCAGAGCCTTGTCCAAAAAAGGACTCCACTTCCAGGCGGGATTCCAAAAACGCCAGTAACCCCAGGAACGAAGGAGCTTCAGGGCCGGGCGCGGGTCCTCCTCCTGCAGAATTTTTTCCAGCTCGTTGCGCAGGCGCGCCGGGCTCAAGCGGGCGGGATGGCCGGCGGCGGCGCAGGCCTTGATCCAGTTCAAAGTGTTCGGCTCGACGGTCCAGCCGCAGCGGCCGGCGTAACGGGCGGCGCGGTGGACCCGCGTGGGATCGTCCTCAAAGCTTTTGGCGTGCAGGGCGCGGACGAGCCCGCGGGCGATGTCGGCACGGCCATGGAACGGATCCAGCAGTTCCCCCCACCGGTCCGGGGTGAGGCCCACGGCCAGGGCGTTGGCCGTGAAGTCCCGCCGCGCGAAATCGTCGGCCAGAGCGCCCGGCGAAACGGCGGGCAGGGCGGCCGGCGAAGCGTAGGTCTCGCGCCGCGCGGTGGCGGCGTCCAGCGACGTGCCGTCGGGGAAATGGAAAGTGAACGTCAAAAAGGCGGGGTGCTCCACGAGGCCCGCCGAGAAAACCTTGGCCGCCTCCCGAACGAACTCCTCCAGGGAACCTTCCCCCGCCACGTCCCAATCCAGGGGCGCGCGGCGGAGAAGCAGGTCCCTCACGCAGCCGCCCACGAGGCAAAGGGAAAGGCCGCGCGCGTGGGCCATGCGGCCCAGCTCCGCGAAGCGCTCGCGCCACGGGGAAGGGACGCGGGACAAAAGGTTCGAAGTCATCCGGAAACCTCACTCGGAAGCGAAATTTCGGATTTTGAGCCCAGTCGAAGCAGGCTGAGGCGAGCATACCCGAGGTGGTATGTAAACCGAAGACTGCAAAGACGCAGGCCAAAAGCCGAAATTGCAGCCCGAAAGGAGGTTTTCGGATGACTTCTAAGCGCCATGGTCCGCCCGCGCGAGCCTCTCTTCTATGAACGAGCGCCACGCCTCGGGTACCCCTTCGCCCTGGCGGCGAAGGAACGCCAGCAGGACGGGGACGGCCTCCGCTCCCGCGGCGCCGGACAAGTTCACCAAAGGCGACATCATGTCGTGCCCGCGGTCGCCGGTCTCCTTGGAATCCACCAGTCCGGCGCGGAGGCCGCCTTTCTCCGTCCATTCCGCCCAGACCTCGCGGCGGCCGGCGGCGCCGGCGTGGAGGCAGGCCAGCTCGAAAGCGGCGACGCCCCCGCCGGGCCCGGGGCTCACGTAAAGGTCCCCATCCACGGAATGGAACCAGGCGCGCTCCCGCGAATGGGAGGACTTCACTTCCGACAGCATCAATTCGCCTCCGTCCAGGAGACGCTCTCGCCGTCGCGGGAAAGCCTGTCCCGCAGGGCGGCGTAAACCGTCAGCCGGTCGTTGGCCAGCAGCAGGCGCTCGAGGCCGCGCTTCAACGCCCGGCGGGGGTCTTCCTCCTCCTTGGCCAGCACGAGCACGGGGGGCAAATCCTGGGAGCGGGCGAGGGAAGGTTTGAGCCGCAGGAGGCGCAGGGCCAGCCCTTCCGCCAAAAGTTCGGCCACCTGGGCTTGGTCGGCCTGCTCCTGCTCCCTGGACAGCCGGGCCGCCAGGGCGTCGAGGCCGAAGAGGGTCATCGGGCGGTAGGGCAAACGCTCTTCCGGTTTTTGGGCGGCGGCGGCGGCCTCGAAGTCTTCCTCGGTCTTGGCCTTCCATCGGGCCTCTTCCGCCTGAAAGTCGGCGGGATAGACGAACGCCAGCAGTTCGGCCGCGGGATCGTGATACAGGACGAACCGCTCCGCGTAGATCAGGCGGCGGCACATGGAGCATTCCACCACGTTCAATTGGCCGGCCAAGACGGCGTCCTTGAGTTCCGGCTCCCTCTGCGCGTTGACGGCGGCGAAAAGCTCGGCTTCGAACTCTTCGCCGCAGGGGCACTTCACGTCCTGGGTCAAGGCGGACATAACTTAAGAGCCTATCTCAATAACCCCATTTGGGGCTGCAACTTCGGCTTTCGG
>JBQTIM010000184.1:0-18061 GCA_052388135.1 Elusimicrobiota bacterium | reverse complement strand
TTCCGATTTTTCCGCGCCCTGCGGCTTCGTTGCTCGTCGGTTACAGGCCGCAGAGGGCCTGCGCCCCTCTCGCTCTTCGCCTCGGCGCGGAAAAATCGGCCTCCTCCTCGATGACAGGTTTCCGGATGACTTGCAGGATGCGGGCGGGAAGGCCCGCGGCGAACCGGAACTTTTGGCCTCATAAATAATTTTTATCATACATGTGTATGCTTGTCAACCTGGCCCGGCGCCTGATACAGTTTCTAAAATCCTTCCGACTGGAGCAAACCTTTTATGCCTCGCGCGAAAAAAACAGCCCCGGCTGACTCGGCGGCCGAGCTCGATCTTCTCCATCAGATCACCGGCATCCTGGGCTCCACCCTCGAGCTGAAGCCCATCCTCCAGGAAATCGTGGGCCTGGTGACCCGCGTCACCAAGGCGGACGCCTGCTTCCTATATTTATACGAGCCTCCCCCCTCCAACAGCCTGGTGCTTTCAGCCTCCAAGACCCCGCACCCCGGCGAGATCGGCCGCCTGCGCCTGAAGGTCGGCGAAGGCCTCACGGGCTGGGTGGCCCAGCACAAGAAACCCCTGGTGCTTTCCGAACGCGCCCACGAAGACCCGCGCTTTAAATTCTTCCAGAGCCTGCCCGAGGACCGCTACGAGGGGTTCCTCTCCGTGCCCATTCTGGCGCGGGACGGCCTGGCGGGCGTGGTGAACGTCCAGCACCGCAAGCCCGTGGCCCACGGCGACAGCCTGCTGAAACTGCTGGCCACCATCGCGCGGCAGGTGGGCGGCGCCATCGAGAACGCGCGGCTTTACGAGGACGCCAAGCGCAAGGCCGACGCCATCCAAACTCTCTCCGCCGTCTCGCACACCGTGGCGTCCAACCGCTACCCGGAGGAAATCCTCCAGCTCATCGTGGCCATGACGGCCTCCCTCCTCGGCTCCAAGACCTGCTCCGTCATGCTTTTGGACGACGACGGCAAGGAACTGCGCATCGCCGCCACCCAATCCTTGTCGGACGCCTACCGCAACAAGCCGCCCATCAAGGTGAGCCAAAGCATCTCCGGCCAGGCGGTGCTGGAGAAAAAACCCGTCACGGTGCCAGACGTGCGCAAGGACAAGCGCTACGGCTTCCCCGACATCGCCGCCAGCGAGGGCCTGGTCTCCATGCTCTCGGTGCCCATGCTTTTCAAGGACAAGGCCGTGGGCGTGATCAACACCTACGCGGCCGAGGAACTTCATTTCGCCAAGGAGGACGTGGACCTCCTGCAGGCCGTGGCCAACCAGTGCGCCTCGGCCATCGTCCACACGCGCCTGCTGACCGAGAAACTGGCCGCCCAGGAGGCCCTGGAGACCCGCAAGCTGGTGGAGCGGGCCAAGGGCGTGCTCATGAAACAGCGCGGCGTCTCCGAGCCCGAGGCCTTCCGCGAAATCCAAAAACAGAGCATGGACCGCCGCAAGTCCATGAAGGACATCGCCGAGGCCATCCTGCTGGCCGAAGATTTAAAAAGGTAGCCGCCCGGCCCGCGCTCCGGCGGCGCCCGCCCCTTATGCCCTTCCGCCTGTCCCTCGCGCAGATCAACCCCACCGTCGGGGATTTAACCGGCAACGCGGCCAAGATCCTCGATTTCGCGCGCCGCGCCGCCCCTCTGCGCCCGGACCTGGTGCTGTTTCCCGAGCTGGCGCTCACGGGCTATCCCCCGGAAGACCTTTTGCTCCACGGCCCTTTCCTCAAGGCCGCCGCCCGGACCCTGCAAACTCTGGCGCGCGATTTTCCGCCGGGGCTCGCCGCCGTGGCGGGCTGTCCCGAGGGCGCGCCGGGCCGCCTCTTCAACGCGGCAGCCGTGATCTCCGGCGGCAAAGTCCGCGCCTTCTACCGCAAACAGCTCCTGCCCAACTACGGCGTCTTCGACGAACGGCGCTATTTCGTCCCCGGCCGCGACCCGCTCCTGCTCAAAAGCGGCGGCGCTCTGGCCGGCGTCACCGTCTGCGAGGACATCTGGACGGCCGGCGGCCCCGCCCTCCAGGCGGCGCGGAAAGGCGCTTCCCTCATCCTCAACATTTCCTCCAGCCCCTACCACGCCGGCAAGCTGGATCAAAGGGAAAAACTCCTGCGCGCCCGCGCGCGGGAAAGCCGCGCCCACGTCGCCTACTGCAACCTCGCGGGCGGCCAGGACGAGCTGGTCTTCGACGGCGCGTCCTTCGTGGTGGACCCCCGCGGCCGCGTCCTGGCCCGCGCGCCCCAATTCCAGGAGGCCCTCCTCACCCTGGACCTGGACCTTCCCCCGGCCCGCAAGCCCGCGCGCGCGGCTTTCAGCCTCCCCTCCCCCTCGGCGCCGCGCCCGGCCGTTCCGCCGGCCGTCGCTTCTCCGCTGGCGGAGCTGGACGAAATCCACGCCGCCCTCGTGCTGGGCACGCGGGACTATCTGCGCAAAAATGGATTCCAGAAAGCGGTGGTGGGCCTCTCGGGCGGCATTGATTCCTCCCTGGTGGCCTGCGTGGCGGCCGACGCCCTGGGGCGCGAAAACGTCGTCGGGGTGACGCTCCCCTCCAAGTTCAACGCGCCGGAGACGCGCTCCGACGCCGAAACTTTGGCCCGCAACCTGGGCCTGGCGTTCCATTCCATCCCGATCCAGGCCGTGGTCGAGAAGTTCCTGGAGGCCCTGGCGCCCCTTTTCGCCGGAAAACCCGCCGACATCACCGAGGAGAACCTGCAATCCCGCGTCCGGGGCGTCCTGCTGATGGCTTTGTCCAACAAGTTCGGCTGGATGGTCCTCACCACGGGGAACAAATCGGAAACCTCGGTGGGCTACAGCACTCTCTACGGCGACACGGCCGGCGGCTTCGCCGTCATCAAGGACATTCCCAAAAATCTCGTTTATCGCCTGGCGCGCCGCGTCAACGAGAGGGCCGGCCGCGAGATCATCCCGCGAAGCGTCTTCGACCGCCCGCCCACTGCCGAGCTGCGCCCGAACCAGACGGACCAGGATTCCCTGCCGCCCTACGACGCGCTCGACAAGATCGTCGAGCTGGCCGTGGAAGGCGACAAAGGCCTGGCTGAAATTTTAAAGGCGGGCGCGGACGAAACGGCCGCGCGGCGCGTCCTGCGCCTCATCGCCGCCGCCGAGCACAAGCGCCGCCAGGCCCCGCCCGGCGTGAAGATCACCCCCAAAGCCTTCGGCCGCGACCGCCGCATGCCCGTCACGAATAAATACATTGAGGATTTCGGATCGCGCATTGCTGAGCGGCAATGAACTATGACGGTGGCTTCCATAAAAACCGCCAAGCGGAACGGAAAATGACGTCGGATCCTCAATCCCCAATCCGCCCTCCGAAATCCGCAATCAAGAAAGTCATCCTCATCACCGGCGCGTCATCGGGCATCGGGCGGGCGGCGGCGCTGGCTTTGGCGGCGCGCGGGCACGCTTTGGCCCTGGCGGCTCGCCGCGTGTCGCGGCTTGAATCGCTGGCGCGGGAACTGCTGGACCGCGGCGGCGCGCCGCCGCTGGTCCTGCCGGCGGACGTGCGGCGGCGCGAGGACGTGGAGTCCATCGTCAAGAAGACCCACGACCACTACGGCCGGCTCGACGTCTTCATCAACAACGCCGGCGTCCTGATCATGGAGCCGGTCCTGTCCATGCCTCTGTCCGACATGGAGAACATTTTCGCCACCAATTTCTGGCCCGCCGTCCACGCCGTGCGGGCGGCGGCGCCCGTCATGGCCCGCCAGGGCGGCGGGCACTTCGTCAACGTGGGGTCGGGCGCCGGCCGGCGCGGCCTGCCCTACATGGCCGTCTACTCCGCCGGCAAGTTCGCCCTGGCCGGCCTCACGGAATCCATGCGGCTGGAGCTGGCGGCGCAGAACATCCGCTTCACCGTGATCTACCCCGGCGGCGTGGAAACGGAAATGCCGGAGAGTGTGGACCGGTCGCGCCTGCCTCGGGACTACCCGCGCCACATCCGCGGCATTTCCGCCGAACGCGCCGCCCGGGCCGTGGTGAAAGCCGTGGAAAAACAGCCCCTGGAGGTTTACGTCCCCTGGTGGGTGCGCCCCGGCGCCTGGCTGAGCGTCCTCTTCCCCAGGCTCGGCGATCTCATCCTGCGAAAAACCCGCATGCCCAAAGGCGGCTGAGCAAGGCCTAGCCCGAATTCCCCGCTTGGATCGCGGGATTCGACGTAAATTCCGGTTTTTTTCCTTCACAAAAAAGTCCGGCCGTAGTCCGGGCTACGCTCTCACTTTTTTGTTTCGTAAAAATCTCCGTCTTTTCCGTCTCGGTCCTCGCGCCCGACGGGGAATCCGGCCTAGCGCGGGTTCCCGATTTCCGGCTGGGAACGGGCTTCCTCCTGGAAATGCTCCATTTCCCTCAAGAAAACCTCCCGGCATTCCGGCGAGCAAAAGTGGAACTCGTCCCCCTCGAACTCGGCGCGGACGGCCTTGTCCACCGCCACCTCCCGCCCGCAGACGGGGTCCATGGTTTTCATTTCCTCCATAACGCCTCCTTTCAACCCACGCGGGAGGCTTCCCGCGTGGGCTCGGACACGTTCCTCACCACCCGGGCGGCGTCGGATTCGGGCGCGCGGCGCGCGATGTGCGCCTGGGTCACCACGCCCACGCAGACGCCGTCGCGGTCCACCACCGGCACGCGGCGGATCTGGTTTTCCTCCATCGCCTCGCAGCATTCCTCCAGGCTGGCGTCGGGCGTCACGGTGACCACCGGGCTCGACATGCAGTCGCCGGCCGTTTTTTGCAGGGGATGGGCGCCGTCGGCCACGGCGCGGCAGGCGATGTCCCTGTCGGTGATGATGCCGACCAGGCGCATGGAATCGCGGTTTTCCACCACGGGGACCGCCCCGCAGTCTTCCTCCACCATGATCTGGGCCGCGTCGCGCAGGGTGCTCTGCGGCAGGCACACGGCCGGCTCACGGGTCATGATATCGCTGGCTTTCATGGAACCTCCTTCCAGGACGGGACCGTCCGGCGAGCGCCGGGCGGGATTGTCGGGCGAACCCGTTGTCGGGAGAGAGAGTCGGTGCGCGGGGGGAACTTCCTTTCCATTATACCATTCCACCCGCCGTCGTTGACCGCCGCCTCCGGAAATGGGAAAATAAATCGACGGCCTTCCCCGCACATCCCGCCGAGAAAATCCCTTTCAGGCTCACTGGAGACTCCATGTCCGAGTACCACGAGCCCTACGAGCTTCTGCCCGACGACGCCCGCGACCTGCACCGAGCCGTTAAAAGCCTCATGGAAGAGCTGGAGGCGGTGGATTGGTACAACCAGCGCGTGGCCGCTTCCGGCGACGAGGCGCTGAAAGCCGTCCTTTCCCACCACCGCGACGAGGAGATCGAGCACGCCTGCATGCTGCTGGAGTGGCTGCGCCGCCGCAGCCCGAAGTGGGACGAGAATCTCCGCAACTATCTGTTCACCGAAGCCCCCATCACCGAAGTCGAAGAATCTTTGGAAAAAGGCGGCGGACCGGACGCGCCCGCCGACCTGGGCCTGGGGAATTTGAAAAATCGCGGCGCCGAAAGACCCTCGTGACCCGCCGCGCCGCGAACGCCCTTCGGAGTTTTATGGCCGTCGGCGGCGCGGTTGTCCCGTCCGTGCCGGAAGGAGGACCCCGGGTGAAAACCGCAGCCCCTAAAACTTTTCTGGGCCGCCTGCCTCCTCAGGAACTGCGGCGGCAAATACGGGAAGGGCCCGGCGGAGACATGGCGCGGCGGCGCTGGATCATCGGCCTGTCCCTTTTCGGCCTGGCCAACATGGCCTACGTGTCCCTTTTCCAGACGGGGATGATCAAAGGCCTCGCCGACCCGCCCCTGGGCCCGCGCTTCGACTCCGCCGCCGTGAACTCTTCCGACACCGCCTATATGTACGGCGTGCCCGACGGAACCGTGGACCTGGCCATGCTCAGCTTGAACGTCGTTCTCGCGGCCGCCGGCGGCGTGAACCGGGCCGCGATGCTTCCCCTCATCCCCTTGGCCTTGGCCGGCAAAGCGTCGGCGGAGGGAGCGGCCGCCGTGTGGTATTTCAACACCATGCGGAAATCCGGCTCCTGGTGCGTCTATTGCATCCTCACGGCGCTGGCGCATATCCTCATCCTGCCGCTGGTTCTGCCGGAGGCGCGGCGCGCCCTCTCGTCCCTCATTCCCCGACGATAAGGAGGACCTTATGGACATTTTAAAGCGATCCCTGGCCCCTCTCACCGACAAAGCCTGGGCCGCCCTGCAGGACCAGGCGCGGCGCTCCCTCCGGAACAATTTGTCGGCCCGCGCCATCGCCGACGTCAACGGGCCCAAAGGCCTGGATTTCGCCGCCGTGGGCCTGGGCCGCCTGACGGTCGCCCCCTGCGGCCCGGCGGAAGACAAGATGTGCTACGGCATCCACCGCGTTTTGCCTCTGGTGGAGGCGCGGGCTTCCTTCGAGCTGAACGTGTGGTCTTTCGACGACGTGGAGCGCGGCGCCCGCGATTTGGATTTCGCTCCCCTGGACGCCGCCGCCCGCCGCATCGCCGGTTTCGAGGAGAAAGCCGTTTACGACGGCTTCGAGCCCGGCGGCATCGCGGGCCTGGCCCGCGGCGGCGAAAACGCCCCTCTCCCCCTGGCCGCCGACGCCGCCAAGTTTCCCGACACCGTGGTCCGCGCCATGCTGGTCCTCAAAGACAAGCAGGTGGAAGGCCCCTACGCCCTGGTCCTCGGCCCGCGCCCTTTCCAGGCCCTGCAGGGGAGCTACGCCGCCTACCCGCCCCGCAAGCAGGTCGAACAACTCCTGGGCGGCCCCATCGCCTTGAGCCCGTTCATAGAAGGAGGATTCCTCGTCTCCACCCGCGGCGGCGACCTGGAGCTCACCCTGGGCCAGGACCTCTCCCTCGGCTACGAAACCCACGACAGCAAAACCGTCCGCCTCTATCTCTCCGAATCCTTCACCTTCCGCGTCCTCGACCCCACCGCCTTCGTTGAGTTGAAACTCCAAGGCTAGGCGCCGCGGCCAAAAGCGGCGGGGCGCCCCACACAAGTCTCTTCACTTCGTCACCCCGGTGAAAACCGGGGTCCAGGCCGTAAAACTTGCCCCGAACCGCCTCCGCCTCCGAACGCCGGCTTTCACCGACGCCCCATCAAAGAAACGCCGATCCCGCCGCGGGCATGCGCGGCCGGCGATACGGACCCCGGCGCCCTCGAGCCGAACCCGCCCGTTTTGTGGCGGACGTCCGGTTTAATGTATCCTTTACGCCATGGACATCGGCATCGTCGGGCTTCCCAACGTCGGAAAATCCACGCTGTTCAACGCGCTCACGGGCGCGGCGGCGGCGGCGCAGAATTTCCCCTTCACCACCATAGACCCCAACGTCGGCGTGGTGCCCCTTCCGGACGAGCGCCTCCGGGTCCTGGGCGAAAAGTTCGCCAGCGAGAAAATCACTCCGGCGGGCATCCGCTTCGTGGACATCGCCGGGCTCGTGAAGGGAGCCAGCCAAGGGGAGGGCCTGGGCAATCAATTCCTGTCCCACATCCGCGCCGTGGACGCCGTGGCCCACGTGGTGCGCTGTTTCGAGGACCCCGACGTGGTCAACGTGCTGGGCGCGGTGAACCCGCAGGAGGCGGCGGACATCATCGAAACCGAGCTTTTGCTGTCCGACCTTCAGCAGGCCCAGAAGCTCTTGGACAAGCTTCAGGGACCGGCCCGCTCCGGCGAGAAGGGCGCCAAGGAGAAACTGGCCTTGGTCGAAGGCATCATCAAAAATTTTGAATCGGGAAAATCGGCGCGCCAGCAGGGCCTCCCGCCGGAAACCCTCCAGGAGTTTCAGTTCCTCACGGGCAAGCCCCTTCTCTACGTGGCCAACACCGACGAGAAAGGCCCCCCTCCCGCCCTGCTGGGGCCGCTGATGGAGCGGGCCAAAAAGGACAACGCGCGGGTGGTGGTCCTCTGCGCCAAGCTGGAGGCCGAGATCGTCCAGCTTCCCCCCGAGGAACGGGCGGTTTATTACGAATCGGCGGGCATCGCCTCGCCGGGCCTGGCCGAATTGGCCCAGCGCGGGCAGGACCTTCTCAACCTGGTTTGTTTCTTCACGGCGGGTCCCCAGGAGTCGCGGGCCTGGCTCATCCCGCGCGGCACGAAGGCCGTGAAAGCCGCCGGCAAAATACACTCCGACATCGAGCGCGGCTTCATCCGCGCCGAAATCTACAAATACGACGACCTGCTGAAGCTGGGGACCTACAAGGCCGTGCAGGAAAAAGGTTTGGTGTCCATGGAAGGCAAGGAATACGAGATGAAGGACGGCGACGTGGTTTACTTCCGGTTCAATGTCTGAGCTTTCGGAAGCCGAGCGCGAGGAGAAACGCAAGGCGCACATCCGCGTCTTGCGCCACATCACTCTTTGGTCGGGGTGGCTGGCGGCCTTCGCGTCCATGGCCCTGGGCGGCTACCTGGTGGACCGCCTGAAGGCCGAGCTTAAAGAAGCGCGGGCCGCCTGCGGCGAAGCGGCCGGCGGGCCGTCCGCCCCGAAGGAGCCCGTTCCGGCCGCGGGCTCCAAAGAACTTCCCCCGCCTTCCCCCAAGCCCTAGCGCGGCGTCTCACAAGTCCCTTGGCTTATCCGGCTGTCATTGCGAGCCGAAGGCGAAGCAATCCCAGGTTTCCCGGCGCTGAGGCCATTCTTCGTGCGCTGAAAGCCGGAATTGCTTCGTCGCCAACGACGCTCCTCGCAATGACGGATGTAAAGGAGCGTTAGACCCACGACGCCGGCGCGGAGCCTCGGAAACCCGATTCTCTTCGTCACCCCGGCGAAGGCCGGGGTCCAGGAAGTAAAACCGAATCTGAAAAACGTTTCACATACCGAACACCGGCCGGCGCCGGCACGCCGGCTCGCCTAAAAAGAAAAAATCCTAAATATCCCTCTCCGCCGGCTTGACGCCCGCGGCGACGGGCAGGACGGCCGCGGGCGCGGCCTCCTCCTCCACGGCCACAAGCTTGTCCTGGAACCGCCCCAGGCGCTTTTCCACTTCCTCGTATTTCGTCCGCGTGTTGCCGATGTGCCGGCCCAGAACGTCGAACTCATCCCGGAAGCGCCGGAAATCCCCCTGCAGGCGCGCCAGGTTCTCCATGATGGTCCGCGCGTTCTCCTCGATCTCGAACCCCTTGAGCCCCAGAATGATGGCCTGCAGGTAGGCGTAAAAAGAGTTGGGCGAAACCGGGATCACCCGCCGGGCCAGCGCGTATTCGGTCAGGGACTTATTCTCTCCCGCGTCGTCCTTGATCACCGTTTCGTAGTAAACGTTCTCCGCCGGGATGTACATCAGGGCGAAGTCGTAGGTGCCCTCGTCGGGGAGGATGTATTTGGCGGCCACCGCGTCCACGTGCTTGCGGACGTCGGCGGCGAACTTGCGCTTCACGGCCTGGCGGTCTTCATCGGAACAAGCGTCCAACACCTTCCGGAAGTTCTCCATGGGGAATTTGGAGTCCACAGGCACCATGCGCCCGCCGAGCTTGATGACGGCGTCCACCACGTGCCCCGTCCGGAAAGAGTGCTGAAGCTCGAAGTGCCGCGCGGGCAGGATTTGCTGAAGCAGGTCCGCCAGAAAAAACTCGCCCAGCCCGCCGCGGATCTTGGGCGCGCTTAAAATTTCCTGCAGGCCGGCGATGTCCTTGCCCACCTCGAAGATGCGCTCCGACGCCTGCCCCAGGGCGCCCAGGCTTTTTTGCACTTCCCCCACCACGCGGGCGGCGTTGTCCAGGCGGTCGCCCACGGCCTTCTGGGAGTTCACCATCTGCTCGGAAACGGACTCCAGCCGGCGGCTCACCTGGGTCGTGAGCTGGTCCAACTGCTGGTTCACGGTCTGGGTTTGCCGGCTGATGTTCTCGGCCAGCTGAAGGCGCAGGCCCTCCAACTGCTGTTGAAGCAGGCGCGTGGCCTGCTCGTTGCCGCGGGATTCGCGGGCGGCCTTGTAGCCCTGCCAGCTGAAAAAAATGGCGGCGAAACCCAGGGCCACCACCAGCGCCAGGCCGGCGATGAGAAAAATGTCCATGTTCATAAAAGGTTATCCGACCCGGACGAAGTGTTCCCGCAGGAACGCGATCCAGGCCGACAGGGCGTTGCGCACGGCAGCGGCCTCCTGGAACAGGCGGCGATGCTCGCCGGCGGGCAGGCGGCGGGCGGGAAGGCGGCTCAGGCAGCCCAGGCAATGATCGGCGTGGGCCAGGGCGCGCTTGCAGCGGGCGATGTTGCCTTTCACGCCCTCCGGCTCGTAGCCCAGCTCGTGGCCCAGGGCCAACTCCCGGGGCGCCTGGGCGGCGTGGGCGGCCATGCGGTGCAAAAGACGCTGGGCCTGGGCGTGGGCCGGGCTCTCGTATTTCTTGTAGAGCCGGCGGCCGAGGCGCTTGTAGAGAAGGCGAAGGTCCTGGCGGAAGGTCTCGGCCAGGCGGAAAGAGGGCAAGCTGTCCGGCGCGGCGCCCTCGCGCCAAAACTCCTCGCCGGAGCCGCCGGACGGGGGCGCGGGCGCCGGGCCGTGATCCGCCTGCAGGCGGAGGCGGCGCAAAATGGCCCGGGAGGAAAAAACGCGGTCCTTGTAAGCGCCCGTCGCGGGCCCCAGCTCCCGCAAAAGGGTCTCCTGGGCCTGGAAGAACAGCTCCCAGTCGTCCTCCTCCCAGGGCTTGTCGAAGTTGATTTTCTTAAAATAGTCGCGCTTTCGTGGCATAGGACACCGTCGTCCTATTATATCACACCGACGGCGTCCGGCGAAAAACCTACTCGCCGATGATCTTCACCACCACGCGCTTGCGGCGGCGGCCGTCGAACTCCGCGTAAAACACCTGCTCCCAGGGCCCCAGGTCCAGTTTTCCGGCGGTGACGGGCAGGAGGGCCTGATGATGCGTCAGCGTCCGCTTCAAATGCGCGTCGCCGTTGTCCTCTCCGGTGCGGTGGTGCCGGTAGTCGGCACGGGGAACCAGCCGGTCCAGCCAGTCCATAAGGTCTTCCTTCAGCCCCGGCTCCTCGTCGTTCACCCAAATCCCCGCCGTGATGTGCATGGCCGAAACCAGGCAGAGGCCCTCCTTCACGCCGCTCGCCTTCACCGCCTTGTGAAGCTCCTCCGTGATGTTGATCAGCTCCCGGCGCTTCTCGGTCTCGAACCAAAGATATTTGGTATGGCTTTTCACGCCGCCGCCCTCCGCCCCCGCCCGCGCTTCCAGACAACGGCCGCCAGGGCGCCCAGCGAATCCAGCAGGACGTCCAGTCTCGACGGAACCCGGCCCGGGACGAAACCTTGATGCCATTCGTCGCTCACCGCGTAGAGGACGCAAAAACCGAAAGCTCCCCAAAAAATCCCCCGAGGCGGAACGCTTCCGCTCCCCGCCAAGGCCCTCCACACCAAAAGCGCCAGCACCGCATACTCGATGAAATGGGCCGCCTTGCGCAAGATCAAATCGTAAAACCCCAGGCCCGTGCCCAAGTCGGGAATGCCCGACAAATAAAAAATCAGCCCGCACCACAGAGCCGGCGGCGCCCACAGCGAAACAATCCTCACAAAGCCCCGTTCTCCTGAAAGCTGTAATGCCGCCCGTCCGCCACCACCACGTGGTCCAGCACGTCTATGCCCAGCAGACGCCCCGCCTCCGCCAACCGCCGCGTCAGCTCCCGGTCCTCCTCCGACGGCGACGGATCCCCCGACGGATGGTTGTGGGCCAAAATCACCCCCGCCGCCGAGTGGCGCAGGGCCGGTTCAAAGACCTCCCGGGGATGAACCAAGCTCGCGTTGAGCGTGCCCACGGAAACCGCCTCCTTGTGCACCAACTGGTTGCGGGTGTTCAAATAAAGGACCACGAAGTGCTCTTTCCTCTGGGCGCGGATCTCGCCGATCTGCGCGCAAACGTCCCGGGGCGACTGCAAAACCGGCAGGCGGTCCGGCGACTCGAAATAGCGCCGCGCCAGCTCCCAAGCCGCCTGAAGCGCCGACGCCCGCGAAGCCCCCACCCCTTTGATCTTTTTAAGCTCCGGAAAAGCCAGCTCGTAAAGCGTCCGCCCCGGATAAAGCTTCAGCAACTCCCGCGACAAAGCCAGCACGTCCATGTTCTTATAGCCCGTGCGCAGAAGGATGGCCAAAAGCTCCTCATCCTTCAAAGCCTTGGCCCCCTGTCGAGCCAACCGCTCCCGAGGCCTGTCCACCGCATGCAAAGACTTAAAAGCCGCCCGAGCCGTCATATTACGCCTCTCGCCCTCCGCCCACAAAACCGTTGACATTAAATGACTAAATAGATAACTTCGCTTGTATCAGGCGAAATGCTACCCCATTTGGGGGGTCGAATACAAGCTCAGCGGAGCGCATGAGGACAAATGAAACCGGGTCTCTTAGTTGTGGCAATGCTCATTACGGCCTGCTTGAAACCAGACACGTTTCAACCCGTTTACTATCCTGATGCGGACGACCTCACGATTTTCACTAGAGGCCCTATTTTTTCATCGACTGACGAGGCTCGCCGATGGATTAATAAGCAACACACCAAAGTGGCCGCCCCTGACGCGCGCTGGGACTATGAAATTGGGAAAAATTGTAAACCACCGGACGAACTCGACCTGCAGATATGCGAGGAAACGCTTCGATAGTGCGGCATAACAATTCGCTCCAGCCGACGCGGCACACCAAGCCGCGTGGCTGGGCTTATTCGTTAGCTACCGCCTCCCATCAGGGCAATAGGTCTAAGTTCGCGGACAAGCTTCGCCACGACTGCGCGAGCACAGAAAGGCGGAACTCCATGACAGAAGAATTTCGCAGCCTGAACGACGGCCCTCCAACGCGGCTCACCCGACGTGGCCTGAATGAACTCCAGGATGCTTTGAAAAGGGCGCTTGATGGAGGTGACGTCCACCTAGAGTTCGCTGTGCGCGATGAACGGCGAACAGTCCAGGCGGAAACGGTCGACGATCTCGCTGCCAAACTTCCAGATCTCCAGACAGACCATTTATCGGTTCGTGCTCTGCGCTGGACTGCGAATCAGGAAATCGATGCTGGCGTTTCCTTAAATTTTAATCACAACAACGTGTCCTGGCAGCCCCACGCCACTGACGAAGGGACGTTCTTGAAGCTCGAGAAGCACATTGGCCGCTTCTTGGAGAACCACAAACCTTGGCACTGGCGCCTCGGCAAGGCTATGCCGGCCATTGGGGGAATTGGAATTGGCCTTGCGGCCGTCGGAGTGCCATTCGCCGCCGCGCAAGGGATGTACTTGCTGGCCAGCACGATAGCCATAACGGGGGTCGTGCTGTGGGCAGCGAGCTACATGAATCTAAAACAGAAACTCTTCCCTTATGTTTCGGTGTCGTTGGATGAGCCACAAGGCCCGAATAGAAAAGAGATGTTCACGCTAGCAATCATGGTCTTAACTCTGCTGGCAACGATTGCGGGCGTCATCGTCAATTTTCTGTCGGGGGCTAGGGGACGTTGTCAACCAGAAACAGTTCCGAATCAACCGACGACGATTGTTGAATTTACGGAGGGTGGTTTTTCCGGAATTCAAGCGTTAGAACCGTTTAATTTTTGAGTCTCCGTCCTCGATCATTTCCTTCCCCAGGTAAATCCTTTCCTCCCGGCCCAGCCGGCAATACCAAGACCTTAAAGACACGGGCCCGGTGATTTAATTCGCGGGTCAGTTTTGCCGCAGTTTGGCCAGGCGGCAGGCGGGGAAGTAGTGTTTGAGGATGTCTTTGTAGCTGCGCTGTTCGGCGGCCAGAGTGGCGGCTCCGGCCTGGCAGAGGCCCACGCCGTGGCCCCAGCCGCCGCCCCAGACCACGAAAAGCGCGGGGCGCCCCGCCTCGTGCACCGTCTGAACCGTGAAGAGGGTGCTGCGCAGGCTCCCGGGCGCCAGCAGGTTGCGAATTTTGTGTTCGCGGTCCACCACCACGGAGCCGCGGGAGCCCACAATCTCCAAGGAATTCACGTGGCCGGAACGGGAGCGGCGGCGCGCCACCAGGCGGCGCACGCGGCCGATGTCGGGATGGCCTTGCCTCAGCCGCTCCTCGAGATAGGCGGCGGACACCAGCCGCACCCAGCGCGAATCCGACCGCGGGGTGCGGCGGGACGGACGGCAAAAGGTCCTGGGGATGGAACGTACCCAGCGCTCCACGCTCGCCGGCGATGACGGCGGCGACACCGGGCCGTCCGGCACGCCGCGCCAATAGGGCGCTTTGGTCCACTTCACGAGTTCGGCCCCCCATTGGGTGTGCCCGCCGCAGTTGGAGGCATACACCCCGTGGGACACTTTGTCGCCGTAAACGAGCACTTCGTCGCGGGTTTCCTGGACGGCCCGGCGCGCGCCGGGCGGTTCGGCTCCCCCGCCCCGCTATACCTGGCACTGCTGGCCGTGGCAGAGGGAGTATTCCTCCCGGTGGAAATCGCCCAGGGCCACCAGCGAGCGCGATAGAACCGCCTGGGCCTTGAACGCTTCCAGGGGCCAGGAGGGAATCATTTCCGAGGGGACGACGGAAGCCAGGTAATCCTCGATGGGCACCACGTTGACCAGGCGCAGGCCTCGCGCTCCGGCGTAAATCTCCATGCGGCCTTTGTATTCTCCGCCCCGCCGCTCGCCGGCCGGTCCCGCTAGGTTTTCGATGACGAAGGTTCCATCCCGGCGCGGGTCGATGGTGACGGAGCTCAGGCCGGAGCGGCGTATATTCCCAGGACCCGCCACCGTCAAAACGCCTTCCCCGGACGAGCGCACATTCCAAACGTCGCCCGCGGCGCCGTGGAGGGGCGCCGCTTTCCCTCCGCCGTCCACGTCGAACTCCGAGCGGCACGTGAAGGTTATCTCCCGCAAAGGCAGAGGACGGCCGAGATCGTCCAACCCCAGACCCACCCGGACCTGGGCCTTGCGCGCCCGGGAAAACGTGGCCGCAGGCGCCCGCGGCGGCGCCAGTTCCAGGGCGGGGAGCTCCCGCACGGCTTCGGCCGGCGGCACGGTGGGATAGTCGGACCGCGGGGCGAGCTGGCGGATGGTGCGGAGCACCAGGCCGCTGCCGGGCACCATGCGCAGGAGCCGCCGGTAAAGCGGCAGGGGACGGTCTTCCCCGGCCTGCAGGGCGTCGCGAGCAATGCGAGCCTCGGCCATGGCGTGATCTTGCCTGAGCGCTTTGCCGTAAACCGTCAGGGCCAAGCGCGCGCGTCCCATGCGCTCGAAAAGGCGGCCTGTCATGTAATAGAGGATGGCCGAGTCGGAATTCTCAGACAGGTTTTTTTGGTAAGCGGCCAGGGCGCGGTCGTACTGGTTTTGCCGGGCGTAGGACCACCCCAGGCCCAGGAGGGCTTCCCAGGAATCCGGATCGCCGTCGAGCGCTCTCTGGAACCAATAGACGGCGGTTTCGTAGGATTCGAGGGAAAAATACGTCCAACCCAGCTGGCGGCGCACGAAATGGGATTTGGGCAGGAGGCGTTCGCAGCGTACCCATTCCCGCAGGGCTTCCTCGGGTTTCCCCAAATGGTTGAGAGTCACGGCCCGGCTGAGCACCGCCTCCGGATGGAAGACATCGCCTTCGGGAACTTGCGTGTAAACTTCCGCCGCCCGCTCCAGATCCCCCTTGAAGTAATGCCGGCGGGCCTGCTGAAGGAGGGCCTTGCCGTCGGCCCGGGCCGAGCCCGGCGAGGCGAGGGCGGCGGCCAGGACGAAAAGTTTCCAGGCTCTCCGACGCGGCGTCTTTTTCAAGAGGCGCCTTCCAGAGCCAGCCGGCCGATCCGGTTGATCCGGCCGCCGGAAAGAACCGGCTCGGCCACCTCCTTGCCCTGCACCAAGACCTGGAACCTTCCCCCCAAGGCGTCGGGATGAAGGAGCTGTTGGACTTGGGCGGCCGCCCCCGCGCCGCGGCGGGGGGTTTCCTCCACGGCGCGCCGCAGGACTTTCTCGCCGGAGTTCAGCAGGAACGCCCCTTGGCGCGCGAAGATCAGGGGCCGAAGCCCCTCGGCGGCGCCCAGGCGTGCCAGGCGGCCGAAATCCACCAGCGCCGTCAGGTCGCACTCGCCGATGTTCTCGAAAGGGTCGTCCGACAGGCGGTGGCGATGGTAAACCTGCAAGGTGCCGCGCCGCCGCTCGGGCCGGTAAAGGTCGGCGGACGGTTCGCCGTAGTCCAGGGTGAGGACGAAACCCCGCGAGAGCACGCGGGCGATGTGGCCCACGGCCGCCTCGAGAGCCAGGCACACCTCCGCCTCCTGGCCTTCCTCCAAAGAGACGGATTGTTCCGCCAAAGCCCGCGCCAAGAGGGGCGTTGAAAGGGGACCGGCCCGCTGCGCCAGGCGGCCGGACTCCTCCCGCACCCAGAGCTCCTTCAGAGCGCCGCACTCCTGCGTCACGCGGTGGAAGGGCAGGGCGTCGAAGAATTCGTTGGAGAAAACGCAGCCCTCGGAGGGATGCTCCAGGGCCTCCAAGCTTTCCACGATCTCCACCCGCGGGAAACGGGACAGCCGGCGGCGCGCCTCCGCGCGCCGCGCGGGGCTCGCCTCCACCAGACGATAAACCAAACCGCGGGCGCGGCCTTTCTCCCCGAGGGCCGTGATCACGCGCTCCGCCAGAACGCCGTCGGAGCCGCCCAGCTCCACCAGGGTCAGCCGCTCCGAACCCAGGTGGTCCCACATCTCCGCGAAGGTTTCCGCCAGCAGGCTCCCGAAGAGCGGGCCGGCCTGGACGCTGGTGAAAAAATCCCCGCCCCGGCCGGTGCGCGCCGGGCCCGCCGCGTAATAGCCGTGGAGCGGATGGTAAAGGGCCCACCGCATGTATTCTTCGAAGGTCACGCCGCCGCGGCGGCGCACCTCGGCGACGATGAGATCGTGGAACGCGGTCAAGGACGGAGGGGACGGCCGGTCATTTTAGGCGGGTTTTCAAAAGCGCGGCCAGGAGGTCGGGATGATTGGTGGCGATGCCGTCGAGACCGAGCCCGATCATCTTCTTCATCTCGGCCGGGTCGTTGACGGTCCAGGTGCCCAGGAACACCTTCCGCCGCTTGGCCCAGCGAACCAGGCGGGCGTCCACCAAATGGCGGCGCGGAAAGAGCCCGTCGGCCCCGGTCCAGCGGAGGCGGGCCGCCGCGTCGGGGAGAGGCTCGTGGAAGAGGAGCCCCGTGAAGAGGGACGGGGCCAGGCGCTTGGCGCGCTTGACGGCGCCGTGATCGAAGGAGATCACGCCCGCGCGGTCCGTCATGCCGGCGTCCTTCAAGCAGGCCGCCACCGCGTCGGCGATGCCGGCGTAGCGCACGGGCTCGTTCTTGATTTCAATGAGGAGGCGGAGCGGAGCGCCGGAAAGGGCCTTCTTGTCCTTCAGCCAGGCCAGCAGGGACGGGAGATCGGGAACGCGCTGGCCGCGGAAGCGACGGTGGTACCAGCCGCCGGCGTCCAAGCGCTTGACTTGGGACCAAGGGGCGTCCTTCACCAGGCCGGTGCCGGAGGTGGTTCGGTCCAGGGATTCGTCGTGGATGACGACGAGCCGGCGGTCGCGGGTGAGGTGGACGTCGCACTCCAGGACGTCGGCCCCCAGGCGGCGGGCCAGGTCGAAGGAGGCCGGCGTGTTCTCCGGCGCGCGGCCCATGGCGCCGCGATGGCCTATGACCAGCGTTTTCAGTCTCGGCGGGGAGAGCGCGAAAAAATTATGGCTCTCCGTCCCCGCTTTCCTCGAATTTCATGACGCCGCGCACGTAGCCGTCCCAGCCGCCCAAGACGACGCGGGCTCCGACGGCCTCCCAGCGGCGGGCCGCCGTTTCCAGCAGCGCCGGCATTTCGAGCCCCGACTCCTGGAGGAACTCCCGCGCGCCCACCAGCACGGCCCGGGGCGCCTCCTCGCCGGGCAAACGCACGGCCCCGCCGAACCCGCGGCCGGGAAAATCCTGAAACCCCAGCACGGGACACTGCGGGCATTGGTTGGCCTTGGCGACGCGGACCACGTCCGGCGAAGCCGGATGCGCGCTGAGGGCGGCCAGCGAGGCGGCCAGCGTCAGGAAATCCTTTTCCATTTGATCGTTGGCGGGGGCGGTTTGAAAAGCGGAGAAGCGCAAGGTTCCCATGGTGGATTCTGTCATGAACGTCCTCCCTCGGCCGGCCTAACGGGAAGGGGGTGGCC
>JBQTIM010000183.1:0-2327 GCA_052388135.1 Elusimicrobiota bacterium | reverse complement strand
TTCTGGAGCCCGCCCCCGACAGGGTGAACGCGCGCTTTGAAAAATGGGGGGCGGCGTTGTCGGCCCGCGCCCTGGCCGGGGCCCTGGACGGAGCGGGCCTTGCCGCCGAAGGGCTGGATTTCCTGGCCGCGGCCACCTGCACGGGTTATCTGTGCCCGGGGCTTTCCGCCTACGCCGCCGAAGCGGCCGGCCTGCGGCCCGACGCACGGCTGGCCGACCTGGCGGGCATGGGGTGCGGGGCCGCCCTGCCCGCGCTGGAGCAGGCTTACAACTTCCTTCAAGCCCATCCGGATTCCTCGGCGGCCGCCGTCTGCACGGAAATCTGCAGCGCGGCCGTATTTTCCGACGACGCGGCCGACCTGGTGGTGTCCAACGCGCTTTTCGCCGACGGGTCCGCCGCCGCGGTTTTAAAAGCGGCTCCGCCGGGAGAAAAGGGCGGCGGCCCTGTCCTGCGCGGCTTCGCTTCCCTCACCGTTCCGGCGTGGCGCGACACCCTGCGCTTCCGCACGGAGGGCGGCCGCCTGCGCAACGTTCTTGGCCGCGAGGTTCCAGCCCAAGCCGCCCAGGCCTTGGAGTCCGTGTCGGCGGACTTGCTGGGCCGGTTCGGCCTGGCCCGGGCCGACGTCGGCCGCTGGATCCTCCATCCCGGCGGGCGGAAGGTGCTGGACGCCGCCCAAGAGCGCCTCGGCCTGCCGCCGGAAGCCCTGCTTTCCAGCCGCCGCGTTTTGGAGCGCTGCGGCAACATGTCGTCGCCCTCCGTGTTGTTCGTACTGAAGGAGGAAATGGAAAGCCGCCCGCCTCGCCGGGGAGAATGGGGCCTCATGGCGTCCTTCGGTGCCGGGTTTTCCGCCCACGCGGCTTTGTTGGAGTTTTAAACAAGCGAAAAAAAGGATGAATGATGAATTATGAAGGATGAAAAAGACGCGGCTGGAGCTTTAAACAAGGATGAATGACGAAAGATTAAGAACGGCAAGGCCGTTGTTTTGAACAAGGATGAAGGATAAACATGAAGGATGAAGAACGGCCGGGCTGGAATTTTTAAGAGATGGTGGACTTATCCCGAAGGATCAACGAGCCCGAGATCATGGACGGAGAAACTTTGCCGGAGCGGGATTTGCGGGAAGCTCTGGCGTTCCTGGCCATGACCAACCGGTTTTTCGGCGGGGAAACCGTGGTTCTGCGGCGCTTCGAGCGCTGGAGCCGCCGCTGGAAACCGGGCGAAAGCATCCGCGTGCTGGACGTGGGCTCGGGCGGAGCCGACATCCCGGCCGCCCTGAGCCGCTGGGCCGCGCGGCGCGGGTTCGATCTGCGCGTCACGGCCCTTGAACTGATCCTGGAAACGGCGGCCATCGCCCGGGAGAACATCCGCGCCCTCTCGGCCGTCGAGGTGAGACAAGACGATTTCTTCCGCCTGGCCGAAGGCGACGAATCCTTCGACTACGTGACAGCCTCCCTTTTTCTCCACCATTGCGCGCCGGAGGACGCGCCCCGCGTTTTGCGTGCCTTCGACCGTCTGGCGCGGAGGGGCGTCATCGTCAGCGACCTCCTGCGCTCGCGGGCGGGCTATTGGGCCGTGAAGGCCCTGAGCCGGCTGGCGGGCAACCGCGTGGTGCGCCACGACGGGCCCCTGTCCGTGCGGCGGGCTTTCCGCCTGGAGGAGCTGGCGGCCCTGGCGCGGGAATCGGGCCTGCCTTACCTGGCGGCCCGCCGGGAACCCTGGTTCCGCGTGAGCTTGTGCGGTGAAAAAATTTAGCGCCCTCGTCGTGGGCGGCGGGCCGGCCGGCTCCAGCGCGGCCTTGGGTCTGTTGCGGGCGGGCTGGGACGTGACCCTTTTGGAACAGCGGGACCGCCCCCAGGGCCGCGTGTGCGGCGCGTTCCTGCGCCCGGAAGCCGCATCGCGCCTGGAGTGGCTGGGCGCGCTCGATAAAGTCATCGCGGCGGGCGCCGTGCCTGTGCGCCGAGCGCGCCTCACCTCCGCCGCCGGGCCCGAAACGTCCTTGGACCTCGCGCAAGACGGCCGCCCCGGCTACGGGATTCCGCGGGAAAGGCTGGAAAGCCTCCTGCTGGAAACCGTGGCGGAAGCGGGCGGCCGAATCAGAACCGGCGTGCGGGTGGAAAACCACGAACGGGAAAGGTGCGGTTGGGTCGCGTCGGGGAGGATCGGATCGGAGGCGGTGGAATTTCGCGGGCGCCTGCTGGTTCTGGCCGACGGCCGCTTCAGCCTGGCCGGAGGCCCGGCGAAAAAACCGGCGGCGGGCTGGTTCGGCTGGAACGCGATTTTCGACGGCGTCCCCCAGAAACCGGGGGAGATGTCTCTGCACTTTTAT
>JBQTIM010000182.1:0-14168 GCA_052388135.1 Elusimicrobiota bacterium | reverse complement strand
TCCCGCCGCACCAGCAGAACCAGATACGCTTTCTATTGGCCGACACCTTGCAGGGCGTCATTTCCCAGAGGCTCCTGCGCCGCGCCGACGGGCAGGGCATGATCCCGGCGGTGGAGGTTTTGGTGGTCACCCCGCTGGTGCGCAAGGCCATCGAGGACAACAACCTGGGCGAAATCGGCAACGCCCTGAAGCAAGGCGGCTATTACGGCATGCAGTCCTTCAACCAATCCCTGGTGAAGCTCTACAACGACGCCAAGGTCCGCCTGGACGAGGCCGTGGCCGCCGCCTCCAACCCCGAGGAGCTGATGATGGCCGTGCGCGGCATCGAGTCGGGCTCCGACGCATCGAAATTTTTCGGAACGATTTGATGGAGAGGCAAGGATGAATTATGAATGATGAAGGATGAAGGATGAAAAACCACCCGCCCGGAAAGCCACAAAACCCGCCTGAGAAACAAGGATGAAGGATGAGAAGAACCCGCACGGAAGGCCACAAAACCCGTCTGAGAAACAAGGATGAAGGATGAAAACCACCCGCCTGGAAAGCCGCAAAACCCGCCTGAGAAAACAAGGATGAATGATGAAGGATGAAAAGGACCGGGCCGCCGGTCTCTGAAGCTCTCCCGCCTTTCCTTTAACTTCTAAATGTGGCGCTATTCCCGCGGTTTTTTCCGCGACAGAGATTTTGAGGATCGAGCCGCCGCCACGGCGGCTTTTACGTCGGCGGCCTTGGGGGACACGCGCGAGCCCGAAGCCTTGGGACGGGTCCTGGCGCGGCTCAATCTGGAGCCCGCGCGGTGGGCGGCCGGCGAACAGGTCCACGGGCGGAGGGTGCGGGAAGCCCGCGCGCCCACGGCGCCGCGCCGGTTCCCCGCCACCGACGGTTTGGCCGCAAGCGTTCCCGGCCTGGCCCTGTGCGTCCGGACCGCCGACTGCGTGCCGGTGTTCGTGGTGGACCCGGCGGCGCGCGCGGCGGCGGCCGTCCACGCGGGCTGGCGCGGGGTCCGCGCGGGCATCCTGACGCGGGCCATCGCCCTCCTCAGGCGGCGCGGCGCGCGTCCTTCCCGCCTGCTCGTGGCCTTGGGCCCCCACATCCAACCCTGCTGTTACGAGGTCGGGCCCGAAGTGGCCCGGCGGTTCCGGGGCGGGTCCGGCGTGGTCCGCCGCCGCGGCAAACTGTTTTTAGACCTGACCGCGGCCCTCCGGGGCGAAGCCCGCCGGGCGGGCGTGTCGGCCGGCCGTTTTTTCGCGTCGCCCCACTGCACGGGCCACGACCTCCGCTTTTTCTCCCACCGGCGCCAAAAAACCGAGAAGCGGCACGCCGCCGTCCTGGCCCTGCGGTAACATCCGTTTCCATCCGCCGTCTTATTTTTGATATCTTAATGGGCTCATGACCGACGGCAACAAGGAGTTGGACGCCCTGCGCGGGCGCATCGACAAGCTGGACGACCATATTCTGCGCCTGCTCAACGAGCGGGCCGACGTGGCGCGCGCGATCGGGGCCCTCAAGGCGTCCCGCGACGAGGAGGTCTACGCCTCCAACCGCGAGCGGGCCATCCTGGACCGGCTGACGGAATCCAACGGCGGCCCCCTGCCGGCCGAGGCGGTGGAGGAAATCTTCCGCGCCGTCATCGTGAACTGCCGCCTCCTCCAAAAAAAGCTGCGCATCGCCTACCTGGGGCCCGAAGCCACTTTCACCCACCAGGCCGCGGCCAAGCATTTCGGCCGCTCGGCGGACTACCTGCCGGTGAAAAGCATTTCCGATGTCTTCGACGAGGTGGAGAAAGCGCGGGCGGATTACGGCGTGGTGCCCATCGAAAATTCCACCGAAGGCGTGGTGAACCACACCTTGGACATGTTCATGGAATCCGATCTGGTGATTTGCGCCGAGCGGGAGGACCCCATCTCCCATTGCCTGCTGGCGTCCCAGGGGGACATCAAGAAGGTGAAGGCGGTGTATTCGCACCCCCAGGCGCTGGCCCAATGCCGACGCTGGCTGGAAGACCGCCTGCGCCACGCGGCCGTGCACGAGGCGGCCTCCACCGCCGACGCGGCGGCCCACGCCGCCCTCGACGCCTCCGCCGCCGCCGTGGCCGGCCCCTTGGCGGCCGAAATCTACGGCCTCAAGACGCTGGCCGCCGGCATCCAGGACGCGGCCCACAACGTCACGCGCTTTCTCATCATCGGCCGCAAGCTGTCCAGCCCGTCGCGCCGCAACAAGACGTCCCTGCTGGTGTCCATCAAGGACAAGGTGGGCGCCTTGAACGAGCTGCTGCTGTCCTTCAAAAAGCAAAAGCTCAACCTCACCAAGATCGAGTCCCGGCCCAGCAAGAAAAAGGCCTGGGAATACGTTTTCTTCATCGACCTGGAAGGGCACGTCTCCGAGCCCGCCGTCCAGCGGGTCTTAAAGGATTTGAAGAAGCACTGCGTCTTCCTCAAGGTTCTGGGAAGCTACCCGCGGGGGGACTCTTAAAAGGCGTGAATCGTGAATGGTGAATAGTGAACAGTGAACAGGAAAAACAGCGGCACAACTGTTTCGGTTTTTGTCTTTCCCATTCACGATTCACTATTCACGCCTTGGATAGATGAGGGCTATGACAAACGGTGCCATTCCTGAGCCGCGTCCCGAAATCCGGGGGTTCGAGCCTTACACGCCCGGACGGTCGGCGGAGCAGATCAAGCGGGAGTTCGGCCTCAAGCGCGTGGTCAAGCTGGCCTCCAACGAGAACCCGTTGGGGCCGCCGCGCGGGGCGCGGGCGGCTCTGAGGCGGGCGGCGGACCAGGCGCACCTTTATCCCGACGGGTTCGGCGGCGCTTTGCGGCGGGCTTTGGCCGCGCGCTTGAAAGTAAAGCCGACCCAGGTGATCCTGGGGGCCGGCTCCGACGAGATCATCGAGGTCCTGGCCAAGGCCTACCTGGGGCCCGGCGACGAGATCGTGGTGTCGGAGAACGCCTTCATCCGCTACCGCATGGCCGGCGAATTGATGGGCGCCCGGGTGGTGGCCGCGCCCATGAAGAACATGACCCACGACCTGGAGGCCATGGCCGCGGCCGTGACGGACAAAACCAAGTTCGTGTTCGTGGCCAACCCCAACAACCCGACGGGGACCTACAACACGCGCGACGAGGTGGAGGAGTTCCTCATCACTCTGCCGGCGCGCGTGGTGGCGGTGATGGACGAAGCCTACTTTGAATACGCGCGGACCAAAAAGGATTACCCCGACTCGCTGGATTTCTTCCGCGCCGGCCGCAACCTGATCTGCCTGCGGACGTTCTCGAAGATCCACGGGCTGGCCGGCCTGCGGGTCGGCTACGGCGTGGCGCCGGAGGCCATGGTGGAGACGCTGGACCGGGTGCGGCCGCCTTTCAACGTGTCGTCTCCCGCCCAGGCCGCGGCCTTGGCGGCCCTGGCGGACAAGTCCCACGCGGCCCGGAGCCTGCGCCTGGTGAAGGCGGAGAAGGCCCGGCTGGAGAAGGCGCTGGCGGCCCTGCGGACGGAATGGGTGCCTTCGGCGGCGAACTTTTTGCTCATCAACGTCGCGCCCCTGCGGGGAGAGGACGTGTTCCGCGCCCTGCTGAAAAAAGGCGTGATCATCCGCGCCATGGACGAGTACGGGTTCCCGAACCACGTGCGGGTCACCGTCGGCCTGCCGCGGGAGAACGATTTGTTTTTGAAAAATTTCACGGAGGTCCGAAAAGCCCTATGATCCTGACATTGAAAACCGGCGTCAAAAAGAAAGACGTCGAAGCGGTCATCGAGAAGGTGAAGGAGCTGGGGTTCTCGCCCCAGATTTCCCGCGGCGCGGAGCGCGTGGTCATCGGCGTCATCGGCGAAGGCAACAAGGCCATCGCCCACCGCGACGTTTTCGAATCCATGGAGGCGGTGGAGCACGTCACGCCCATCTCCAAGCCTTACAAACTGGTGAGCCGGGAGTTCAAGAAACACGACACCGTTTTTAAAGTGGGCGGCGTGGAGGTGGGCGGCAAAAAGGTCATCGTGATGGCCGGCCCCTGCTCCGTGGACACGCGGGAAAACCTCTTCGCCGGCGCGCGGGAGATCAAGAAGGCCGGCGTGCCGATTCTGCGGGGGGGCGCCTTCAAGCCCCGCTCATCGCCCTACGCGTTCCAGGGCCACGGCGAGGCCGCTCTGCGCCTTTTGGCCGAGGCGCGCAAAGCCACGGGCCTGCCCGTGATCACGGAGGTCATGGACACGCGCCAGGTGGAAATCGTGGCGCGCTACGCCGATATCCTGCAGGTGGGCGCCCGCAACGCCCAGAACTTCGACCTGCTGCGCGAGGTGGGCCTGGCGAAAAAGCCCGTGATGCTCAAGCGCGGCATGGCCACCACCATCGAGGAATGGCTCATGGCGGCGGAATACATCGTTTCGAAGGGGAACGAGAGCGTGATCCTTTGCGAGCGCGGCATCCGGACCTTCGAGGTCGCCACCCGTTTCACTTTGGACTTGAACGCCGTCCCCGTGCTCAAGCACTTGAGCCACCTGCCCGTCTTCGTGGATCCGTCCCACGGCGTGGGCGTGCGGGATTTCATCGTGCCCATGGCCCGCGCGGCCGTGGCGGCGGGCGCCGACGGCCTCATCATCGAATGCCATCCCAATCCGGCCACCGCCCTTTCCGACGGCCACCAGGCCCTCCTTCCCCTGCAGCTGCCGCAGATCATGAAAGAACTGCGCGCGGTGGCGGAGGCCGTGGGAAGAACGCTTTGATCATTTCGGATTGGCGACCGCGAATTGCGGGTTGAAACCACAAAAGGCCGGCGTGCTGTTAATTCCGCAATCCGCAACCCGCAATCCGCAATGAGGAAAGTCGCCATCATCGGCGTGGGCCTCATGGGCGGGTCCTTGGGGCTGGCCCTGCGCCGCAAGACGTGGCGCGTGGTCGGCGTGGGCCGGAACCCGGCGCGCTTGAAGAAAGCGAAATCCTTGGGGATCGTGCAGGAGATATCCGGCGACCTCCGGCGCGGCGTGGAGGACGCCTCGGTGGTTGTCCTGTGCGCGCCCGTGGATAGAATCGCGCCGCTGGCCAGGATCATCCGGCCGCATCTGAGGCGGGACTGTCTGGTCATGGACGTGGGCAGCGTGAAGGCGGCCATCGTCCGGGACCTGGAAGACGCGTTCGGAGATCCGCGGGGGCCGCAGTTCGTCGGAGTCCATCCCATGGCGGGCTCGGAGAAATCGGGCGCGGAGAACGCCCGGGCCGACCTTTACCGGGGAGCGGCCTGCGTGGTGACGCCGGGCCGGCGCACGGCCGCCTGGGCGGTGAAAGCGGCGGAAAACTTTTGGCGCGCCGCGGGCGGGCGCGTGGTCCGCATGGCGCCCGAGGAGCACGACCGCTGGGCGGCCCTGGTGAGCCATCTGCCGCACCTTTTGGCCGACGCCCTGGTCCTTTCCGCCATGGAAGGCAAGAAAGCGGACCGCATGGTCCCTCTGCTGGCGGCCGGAAGCTTCCGCGACGCGACGCGGGTGGCCCAGGCCGACCCGGAGCAATGGGCCGCCATTTTCCGCATGAACGCGGGCCCTTTGGCGAAGTCGGCGGAGCGGTTCCGCCGCGCGTTGGACGGGCTGCTTCGCGGCCGCGGCCGTTCCGGCGGTCTGCGCCGGGCCGCCCTCTGGCGGCGAAAATTTATAAAATAAGGAACGACCCCTGACATGAGCGTATCCACCACCACCCGCGTCATCGTTCCCGGCGGCAGCTTGCGCGGGGAAACCCGGCCCCCGCCGGACAAGTCCATCACGCACCGGGCCGTCATCCTGGCGGCCCTCTCGACGGGCACGTCCCGCATCGTCCATCCTCTGGAAGCGGCGGACTGCGAGCGCACCGCCGAAGCCTTCCGCGCCCTGGGCGTGGCGGTGGAGATGGACGCCAAAGGCGAATGGATCGTCATGGGCCACGGCCTCCACGGCCTGCGGGAAACCGGCACGGGCATGATCTATTGCGGAAACTCCGGCACCACCATGCGGCTCCTGTCGGGGGTGCTGGCCGGCCAGCCCTTCGAGACGAAGCTCATGGGAGACCACAGCCTTTCCGGCCGGCCCATGGCGCGCGTGACGGAGCCCCTGCGGAACATGGGCGCCGTCATCACCGCGCGCGACGGCACCTTCGCCCCGCTCCACATCCGCGGCCGCCGCCCCTTGTCCCCCATCGAATGGAAGAGCCCCGTGGCCAGCGCCCAGGTGAAGTCCTGCCTTCTTTTGGCGGGCCTTTTCGCCCAGGGACGGACCGCGGTGGAGGAGCCTTTTAAGTCGCGGGACCACACGGAGCGCATGATGGCGGCGGCCGGCCTCAAGCTGGAGGTGGCGGGCTGCCGCGTGGCCATCGACGGGGATCAGCCGTTGACGGCGCGCGAATGGGTGGTCCCCAGCGATATTTCCAGCGCGGCGTTTTTCCTGGTGGCGGCGCTGTTGCTGCCCGATTCGGAAATCCTCCTGCGCAACGTGGGCACGAACCCGACGCGGGACGGAATTTTGGAGATATTGTCGAGCATGGGCGCCTCGGTCAAGCAGGAGGACATCCGGGTGACGGGCGGGGAGCCGGTGGCGGACCTTTTGGTGAAAAGCTCGTCCCTGTCGGGCGGGCGGGTGGACGCGGAAATCATGCCGCGCCTCATCGATGAGATACCCATTTTGGTGGTGGCCGCCACGCAAGCTCAGGGCGTGACGGAGATCCGCGGGGCGGCCGAGCTGCGCGTCAAGGAGTCGGACCGCCTGGCGCACCTGGCCTCCGAGCTGGGAAAAATGGGCGCCAAGATCGAGGAACTGCCCGACGGCCTCATCATCACGGGGCCCACGCCCCTCCGGGGCGCCACGGTGGATTCCTTCAGCGACCACCGCCTGGCCATGTGCTTCGCTGTGGCCGGCCTGCTGGCGCAGGGCGAGACCAACATCGTCAACGCCGACTGCGTGGACATTTCCTTCCCCACTTTCTGGCAAGAGCTGGAAAGGCTGCGGGTCGCGCAGCGGAATTAGGCGCGGAGAAAAGTCGAGCGGGATCCGCCGGCTCTAGCCCTATGTCCTCCGCCAAAAAGAAGTTCGTGATCGCCATCGACGGGCCGGCGGGCTCCGGCAAGTCCACCATCGCGCGCCTGGTGGCCCGGCGCCTGGGATACCGCTACGTGGACACGGGCGCCATGTACCGCGCGGTGGCCTGGAAAGCTTTGAAGGACGGCATCCCCCTGGACGCGGCGGGGCGCCTGGCGCGGGCCGCGGCCGCCTTGCGCCTGCGGTTCGAGCGTTCGCGCGGCGCCCAGCGCGTGCTGGTGGCCGGCCGCGACGTGACGCAGGACATCCGCTCGGAAGCCGTCTCGCGGGCGGCCAGCCGCGTGGCCGCCGTGCAGGGCGTGCGGCGGGCCCTGCGGCGCCGGCAGAAGAAGATGAGCCGGGGCGGCGGCGTGGTGATGGAGGGCCGCGACATCGGCACGGCCGTGTGCCCCCGCGCGGACTTTAAATTTTATTTGGACGCTTCGGCGCTCGAGCGGGCGCGCCGGCGGCATCGCCAGCTTTTGCTTAAGGACGCCCGGGCCAGTCTTCCCGCCGTGGCCGGCGCCATCCGCCTTCGGGACCGGCAGGACAAGAGCCGGGGCATCAACCCTTTGAAGCCGGCGCCCGACGCCCTGAGGCTGGATTCGACGAGGATGTCCCAGGAAGACGTGGTGCGGGCCTTGCTCCGGCGGATCCGCCGAACCCGTTGACGCGGCCGCCGCTTTTCAACCGCTGCCTCTACCGGTTCGCCTGGGTGTCGCTGCGGACCGCTTTCACGGTCGCGTGGCGGCTGAAGATCGTGGGAAGCGAAAACATTCCGCCCGGCGGGCCGGTGATCTTCGCCTCCAACCATGTGTCGCTGGCGGATCCGCCGGTGGTGGGCTGTTCGGTGCCGCGGCCCATCCGTTTCATGGCCAAGCAGGAGCTGTTCGAAATTCCCGTTCTGGGCTGGATCATCCGGCACGTGAACGCTTTCCCGGTGCGGCGCGTGGAGAGGGACGTGAGCGCTTTTAAAACGGCCCAGCGCATCCTGGCCGCCGGGGAAGCCATGATCCTTTTTCCCGAGGGCACGCGTCAGAAGAACGGAGTTTTGGGCGCGCCCAAGCCGGGCGTGGGCATGCTGGCGGCCAAGACAGGCAGCCCCGTGGTGCCGGTCTATGCGCACAACACGGGGCGGCTGTCCCGCTTCAAGCCCCTGGCGGTGTGCTTCGGCCCGCCGCTGTCGCCGCGCGAGGGCGAGGATTACGGAGATTTTTCCCGCAGGGTGATGGCCGCCATCGCGGAGCTTAAGGAGACCCACATTGGATCCGGAAACTAAGAGAGCCGTCCATTCGCTGATCTTCGCCGTTCTCTACCTCCTGCTTTTCGTCATTCTCCTGCCGCCGCTCATCCGGGTTTTGGACCAGACCTGGGGGCGCGTCCTCTACGGCGCGATGGTGGCCGGAGGCGTCGCCGTGGCGTTCCGCCTGCGCCACATCGCCCGGAAATCCTGAGCGCCGTTTGACAGACGGCCGGCGCGACGATACAATAGGGCCTCCTCCGGCGCGGATCGAGAGCCGGGGAGCCCGCCCGGACGGTTTTTATCCCGGTCGCCTGCATGGCCCGTTCGTCTAGCGGCCTAGGACGCTGCCCTCTCAAGGCAGAGATCACGGGTTCGACTCCCGTACGGGCCATGGAGACGATCGCGGGGACGCGGTGAAAGGAATCAGCTCGCTATGGCGGAAGTGAAAATCAACGGCGTTTGGAAGGATTTCGACGGCCTGGATGTGGTCAAGGACGTGAACATCGCCATCCCGGACAAGGAGTTCTTCATGCTGGTGGGCCCGTCGGGCTGCGGCAAGTCCACCATGCTGCGCATGATCGCCGGCCTGGAGGAGATCAGCAAGGGCTCCATTTCCATCGCCGGACGGGTCGTCAACAACCTTCCTCCCAAAGACCGCGACATCGCCATGGTGTTCCAGAACTACGCGCTCTACCCCCACATGACCGTCTACGAGAACATGGCGTTCGGCCTTAAGCTGAAAAAAGTGCCCAAAGACGAGATCGAGCGGCGGGTGCGGGAGGCGGCGGAAATCCTGAACATGGGCCATCTCCTGGAGCGCCGGCCCAAGGCCCTGTCCGGCGGCCAGCGGCAGCGCGTGGCCGTGGGCCGCTGCATCGTCCGCAAGCCCCACGTTTTCCTCTTCGACGAGCCTTTGTCGAACCTGGACGCCAAGCTGCGCGTGCAGATGCGCGTGGAGCTGAACAAACTGCACGACCGCCTCCAGACCACCATCATCTACGTCACGCACGACCAGGTGGAAGCCATGACCATGGGCGACCGCATTTGCGTGATGCGCGAAGGGCGCATTCAGCAAGTGGCGCCGCCCATGGAGATTTACGAGAGGCCGGCCAACCAGTTCGTGGCGGGCTTCATCGGCAATCCGCCCATGAATTTCGCCACCGTGTCCGTGGAAGCCAACGGTTCGGGCCTGGTGCTCCGCCACCCCTCTTTTTCGTTCATCCTGCCGCCGTCGCTGTCCGCCCAGGTGAAATCCCACGTGGGCCGCGAGGTGGTATTGGGCGTGCGCCCCGAGGACATATTCGACAAGCTTTTCTACAACTACGAGGTGAAGAAGGGCTCCTCGGTGAAGGCCCAGGTGGACGTGGTCGAGCCCATGGGCTCGGAAATTTTTCTCTACTGCCGGGCCGGCAAGGCGGATTTCATCGTGCGCGTGCCGCCCTACGTCAAGACGCGGGCCCACCAGGAAATGGAACTGGTCTTCAATTTGGAGAAGGCCCATCTGTTCGACAAGGAAACCGGCGAGGCCCTCATCCGCGACCGCCAGCCCTCCGGCCCGCCTCTGCCGGCTCCCGCCCGTTAGCCGTTCGCTTTTCGCCGCCCGCGCCGGGGGCGCCGCCGCGCTGGTTTTCGCCCTATCCGCCTACGCATTCGCCGAGCCGCCCGTTGCCGGTTTCGGACATCTCCCTTACGGGGAGGCCCCCGCCGCTGAACTGGCGCCCGCCGGCGTCTATCGGAAAACCCGCACCGTCCTCCTCCGCAAGCCCGCCGCTCTCGCTTTCCAAAACATGGCCGCCGCCGCCCGCTCCGAAGGGATTCTCATCGTGCCCATCTCCGGTTTCCGGAGCGTTTCCTATCAGAGGGGGCTTTTCGAGCGGGCCGTCCGCCGGCACGGCTCCGAGCAAAAGGCGGCGCGCTGGGTGGCGCCGCCCGGCCGTTCGGAGCACCACACGGGCTGGGCTCTGGACGTGGGGGACGGAGGCCGCCCCGAGGCGGACGTGGCGGCCTCTTTCGAAAAAACTCCGGCCTTCCGATGGCTGTCCTTGCACGCGGGCCGCTTCGGCTTCGAGCTTTCTTTTCCCCGGAACAACCCCCAGGGCGTGGGCTACGAGCCCTGGCATTGGCGCTACGTCGGCGCGGAGGAGGCCCGGAAGCTCTTCCACCCGGGACGCTGATACAATCCCCCTGACTGTCGCCCCGGCGAAAGCCGGGGCCCAGGCCTCGAAAGGTTTTCGATTCCATTTCCGTTGGAACGACCGCGCCCGCAAAGCGCGCGCGGAACAGCCATCTTGACAATTTCCAAGGGTGCGCTAGTATATAACCATTATGGCGACCACCAAGACGGAAATCCAGCCCCAGGCCCCGAACAACGCCGTCCCGGAAAGCGACCGCGCCGTCCGCGAGTTGGTCTGCGAACTGTGCCGGCACTTCTATTCCCTGGGCTGGGCCAGCGGAACGGGCGGCGGCATGTCCATCCGCCGGGGAGACCTTATTTACATGGCGCCCAGCGGCGTTCAGAAGGAGCGGCTGGCTCCCGAGGACGTTTTCGTTTTGAACCGGGCGGGGGAGATCGCGCGTTCCCCGGGCCGCGGCCTCAAACTGTCCGCCTGCGCGCCTCTCTTCCTCCACGCCTTCAATCTGCGGGACGCCGGCGCCGTGCTCCACAGCCATTCCATCAACGCTTTCCTGGCCACGGCGGTTTTCGACAAGACGTTCCGCGTCACGGACATGGAGATGATCAAGGGCATCGAGGGCATGGGCGCCTTCGACATGCTGGAGGTCCCCATCATCGACAACACCGCCCAGGAATGCGATCTGGCCGACACGCTGGCCGACGCCATCCGCGCCCACCCCAAAACCCGCGCCGTGCTGGTGCGCCAGCACGGAGTCTACGTCTGGGGCAAGGATTGGGTCCAAGCCAAGACCCAGGCCGAGTCCTACGACTATCTTTTCCAGGCCGCCGTCCGCCTCAAGGAGCTGGGCCTGGACCCGGCCGCCCCGAGAAAAATTTAAATCACGGCGCCTGCGCCGGCATCTTATTTTCCCCGCTGAATAACATCGGCGGGGTTTTTTTATTGTCTGAAGTCATTCCTTGACACAATGGGCCCCACTTTATATAGTGGCGCTGGAAGCTATAGACAGACACTGGTTGGTAATCAATGGCAGAAGAAGGAAACAAATTCAAGGAAGTGATGGACATCCGGGAGCTTTCCCAATACCTCGGTATCGGGAAATCGAAGATTTACGGCCTCATCCGGCAGAGAAGGATCCCGGCTTCGCGCATCGGGCGGCAGTACCGTTTTTCCAAAGAGGTGGTGGATTCCTGGGTGAGGGAACAGCTGATCACCACGCCCCGGGAGCCGCAAATTCCGCTGTTCCGGGAGCCCCGCGTCCCCTAAAAATTTCTTGCTTTTCCGTCGTAAAAGTCTTAAATTACGTCGGGGAGTTCGTTAAAAACGAGGAGGTGATCGGCATGGCGCAAAAGATCGCGAAAGTGGGCGTGAAGCGGGAAGACGGTTATTTGTACTTCATCGACAAGCAGGGAGACGTGTCCCGGGCCAAGATGGCGCGGGGTGGGAAGAAGGGCGGCAAGCCTCAGAAGGTGTCGAAGGCCGGCATCAAGAAGGAAAAAGGCTACCTTTACTTCCTCGACAAGCAGGGAGACGTCGCTCGGGCCAAGATGGTCCGTCGCTAAAACTCGTTCGCCGGCGTTTCCGCCGGTTTTTTTGTAAGAACCCCGCTTTTCCGGCCTGCGCCGGGGGCGGGGTTTTTATTTCGGCGGAGGCCGGGCGGGTCAGCCGATGAGCTTCGTTTTGTAGCCGCGGGCTTCCAGCTCGCGCTTCAGGAACTCGCGGTGGTCGCCCTGCAGCTCCAGCTTTCCTTCCTTGAGCGTTCCGCCGGCGCCGCAGCGCTTCTTTAGGGAGGCCAGCAGGTCCAGCTTCCCTTGCGGGTGCAGTCGCAGGCCGTCCACCAGCGTCACGGACTTGCCGCGCCGGCCGCCGCGGTCCAAACGCAGGACCAACGGCTCGCTCTGCTTGAAGGATGGCGTCGGGGAGGGTTCCATAGTTTAGAACTCATCTCATAAATTCCTTTCGGGCTGCAATTTCAGCTTTCGGCCTGCGCCTTAGCGGCCCTCGGCTCACATACCGCCGGGGAGTATGCTCGCCTCGGCCCGCGTCGGCTCGGCTCGAAATCTGAAATTTCGCTCCGAGTTCATTTATGAGATGAGTTCGGGTTATATTTTAGTTTTTTAAGGCGCGCCAATCATGCGCGGGGCCTGAAAAGAAGTTAAAATATTTCCCATGAAATCAGAACGTTCCCGCGGGCGGCCGGCGTGACGCCTTTCTTTTTCGCTCTCTTGACGGCCTTGATTTGGGGAGGGTCCGCTTTGGTGGAGAAGGTGGGTTTGGGCCGGGCGGACCCGCTGGCGGGCTTGTGGGCGCGGAGCTTCGGCGTGTTCGCGGGCGGCGTGGCTCTCACCTTTTTCATACCGCGCCTGCCGGACCAGTTGGCGCAGATGGGCTGGAGGAGTTTTTTTCTGTTGGCGCTGGGCGGGTTCCTGGCCAGCGTTTGCGGGCAAATGGCTTTTTACCGCGCTTTGAAATACGGCGAGATCGGCCGGGTGGCGCCGGTGTCGGGGGCCTGGCCGCTGGTGGCGTTTCTTCTCAGCGCGGCGTTCCTGAATGAATCGGCGGACCCGCGAAAGATCGTCGGGCTGGTGCTGGTGACGCTGGGCGTGGTCCTGTTGCGGTGACCCCGCCGTTCCCGCGCGGCCCCCGGGCCTAGGCCGTGTGCCGGGTGCTGGGCGTGCTTTGCGGCCGGGAGACCTCGGCCTTCGCTCCGCTGGCCGAAACGGACAAGAGTTTGTGGCGGCAGTCCTTCGCCCGCGCCGGGCAGGCTCAGCGGGACGGGTGGGGGTTGGCCTGGTACGGCGGCGCGGCGAAGCGGCCGGCTGTTTTCAAATCGGCCGGCGCCCTGCCGCGGCAGAAAGCGCTGCTGATGAGGGCGGCCTCCGAAGCGCGAGGGCGCGTGATCTTGGGGCACGTCCGGCGGGCCAGCAACCCGCGCGGGCTTCCGGCGCGGCGGCTGGGGGGCCGGCGCAACGCGCAGCCGTTTTTCCACGGGCGGTGGGCTTTCGTCCACAACGGGTCCATTCCCTTTCCCGACGCGGCGGCGCGGCGCTTGGGGGGTTGGCGCCGGAAAGTCCGCGGCCTCAACGACAGCGAAGTCTTGTTTTGGATGTTGATGCGGGAGCTGGCGGCGGGCCGGCCGCCGGCGGAGGCCCTGCGGCGGGTCCGGCGGGCGCTGCGCGACATCGGCGCGGCGGAAGGCGGGGCCCGCGGCCGGCGGTTTTTCCACGGCGGCCTGAACATTCTTTTGTCCGACGGCCGCTCTCTGTGGGCTTACGCCGAGGCGCGGCCGGGCGCCGGGCGGTCGCCGTGCCTGATGACGCCGGGCCGGCCGTATTTCCGCATGGCGTTCCTGCCGCTGGAAGACCGGGTGTGGGCGGCGTCGGAGCCGCTCTGGAGCGGCGGCCGTTGGCGGGGACTGAGTTCGGGCGAACTGCTGAGCGTTTCCTCGGCGGGCGGAAAGGCGCGCTGGAAAAAGCGGAAGATCGCCTGACGCCGCCGGGCCGCGGAACAATCGACGGAGGAGGACTTATGGGCCAGGAATTTTCATTCGACGTGGTGTCCAAAGTGGATATGCAGGCGGTGGACAACTCCGTGAATTCGGCGGCGCGGGAGATCGCCACCCGCTTCGATTTCAAGGGCAGCGTCAGCCGCATCGAGCTCGACAAGAAGGAATCGCGCATCACCCTCCATTCCGACAACGAGGGCAAGCTGAAGAACGTGGTGGACATCCTGCAGGGCCGGCTGGTGAAGCAAGGCGTCCC
>JBQTIM010000181.1:0-15704 GCA_052388135.1 Elusimicrobiota bacterium | reverse complement strand
AGGCCGGCGGGGCGTGTGTTACGAGCCTTTCGGACAGCAGGTGTGCCCCGCCGACTTGGCGCCCGGAGCCTTTCCGGCCGGCGCCAGACCGGTGAGCGTGAAGTCCGCGCCCATGCCCATCTTGTCGGCCCACTTCGTCAGGTTCTTCTGCACGTCCGCCGTTTTCACCACCGCTCCCTTTTTGACGGTGAACAGCACCCGGGCGTTCTCCTGGTCCACGGAGACCGCCTTGATGCCCTTGGTTTCTTTCAGCGCGTTTTGGATGTACTTGCCGCACCCCGCGCAGACGATGGCTTTGATTCCGGCCTGGTAACGGCCTTCCGTCAGCGCCGCCGGCCCGGATTTTTCCTCGGCCGCCGTTTGCGTTTTCGCCGCGACCGGTGCGACCGCCAGGCCCAGCGTGAGAAGTCCGATCCACATTTTGTTCATTTTATCCTCCTTGAGAATTCGGAGATTCAGTCCGCCAAAAGCAAAGGTCCGTAGGCGAAAGCGGCTCCGATCAAATAAAGACCCAGCGACAGCCAGTACAGCGGCAGCGACCAATCCCGCGTCGCGCGGCAGGCCTCTCCCGGGGCCGGCTCCGGGGGGCAGGCCGAACGGCGCGCCCGCCATTGCAGGACGCCTCCCGCGGCCAGCAGAACGGCTCCCATGCCGAAGACGTAGGCTTTCCGTTCGGAAAGCCAGATCAGGCCGGGAACCGAGTTGGCCGCGCCCGCGACCGCCGCGCCGAACCCGAGCAAGACGAGCAGGCCGGGCAGGGCGCAGCAGATCAGCGTGCCGGAGGACGTGAAGAGAAGCAGGAACGACAGCAAACGCCGCTTCATGACTTTTCGCGCTTGATCTCCATCACGTCGTAGCCCGCGTCCTTGATCAGCTTCTCCACCGTCTCGTCGTCCAGGGTGCGGCCGTCCTTAAGGGACAGAGCCACGTTCTTATCGTTTAAGCTCACCTTGACCTTCTCCACCTCCGGCCGCGCCTTGAACTTTTTCTGAATGCCCTGCGCGCAGAAAGAGCAGACCATCCCGCTGATCTTCACCTGGATGTTCTCGCCCGCCCACACCGCGCCGGTTCCCGCCAACAAGACCGCCAACGCCGTTACGATCGTCTTTTTCATAAAGCCTCCTTAGAAATGAACCATCAAGTTCAACGCCCAATCGCCGCGGCTGCCGGCGCCGAGCTCTCCCAGAACGTTGTGGTAAAACATCCGGATCATCGGGACGACGTTCACGTCCGGCTCCATCTGAGGGTTGTGCTGCACGGCCACGATGAACCAGCCCGACGGCTCGTCGAACTCCGACAGGTAGGGCGCGAGGCCGGCCCGCGCCTCCCACCACCACACGTTGGGGCCCTCGGAGTTGAACAGCGCCGAGCCTTTGAAGGCCACCAAGTGCCGGCGGCTCTCGTGGTCGGCCTCAATGTCCGCCAAGCCGGCCGCGCCCACGCGGTCCTCCAGCTCTTGGCGGCCGTAGCCGCCGGACAGGTAGATGTTGGCCTGGGCGTCCGGCATGTTCCACCGGTAGAGCCGATGGTTGACCTGGGGCAGGTAGGCGCGCAACTGCCCCTCCTCCGTTTCGAAGCGGAGGTAGCGCGCCGCCGCCGCCGTCCGCCGAAGGAACGTGTACGTCGTGAGCCAGTCCGATGAGGACGGCTGGTTCCAGGTCATGACGCTGAGAGCGTCCTTATAGGACACCGGGTGCGCCCGGGCAAGGCCCGGCGCCAGCAGGAACGACAACAACAAGGCCGAATAAGGCCATCGTGACATAAGGGCACCTCGTTTTATAAGTGTGGGAATGTGCGACGAGCCGGACGGCCCGGTTTAGAGAAGGAGGGAGCTTTTGAGGAGGTAAAGCTTGCCGCCGCCGGGAGGAGCGCGGACGGAAACAGCCCCGGCGGGCGCGCCTGCGCCGACGACGCTTTGCGAAAATAGGAAGGAACCGCGTCCGGCGTCGGGGGAGGGAATTTCAGCCGACTTGGCCGGCAGGGCGGCCGCGGAGAAAGACTCCTCGCACTCCGCTTGGGCCAGGGAGCATTCCGCGCCGCATTTCGCCGCGGCGCCGTCGGCTGAGCAACAACAGGCGGAATCGGCCGGGGACTCGCACAACGCCGCCAAAGCCGGCGCGGCATGACCCAGCGTCAGGACGACGGCAAAAACGAATACAACCGTTTTGCTCATAGAGAGAGTGTACGTCAAGCCGTTGCTTCCGTCAAGAGCGGAGGGTTTCCGCGTTGTAATTTGGACGCAAAACCAACCCGGAGTGGCAGGGGAAAGCACAGCGTCCGCCATAGACGGCGGCCTCGCCGCGCGGGGCTTTGAAACGCCCGATACTCGATCGGCACGGAATGGATGTGCTATATTGAAGAAAAGCGCTCGGCTGAAGCAACCTCGGATTTCCCTGCCCGCCGCAACCTTGGGAGCGCATCCGGCCCGCCGCCCGTCGGCGCGGTCGTATCCTGCACTACGGAGGATTCACCATCAAAACGTTGAGATTGTTATTCCTATTCACGGTTATCGGCTGTCTGGCCGCCTGCGCGCGGGGAAAAAACGAGGCGCCGGAAAGCGCCCGTAAATTCGCCGTGATCCTCCAGGCGGGAAAAGGGTCCCATGAGGGGCTGGCGCGGGCCCTGCACGCATTGCTGTATTCCAGGGAATTGAAGGAAGGCGGCCATTCCGTGGCGCTCATTTTCGACGGCGCGGGCACGGAGTGGGCGGAGGCTTTCCGGGATCCGAAACACAAGCTCCACGGCCAATACCGCAAGCTGGCGGATTTGGGCGTGATCGAGGAAGTCTGCGACTATTGCGCAGGAGCCTTCCGCGTGAAGGAAGGCATCAAGAAAATGGACGAGGCGTCCCTCTCCGCGGAATTCGAAGGCCACCCGAGCCTGAAAAAATGGGCGGACCAGGGATACCAAATCATCGTTCTATGACGGCCGCCCATTTTCGGCTTCAGCCGTTCCGCCGGATCAGCTATACTGAAAAAGCATGAGAGACAGGCGCGCGGGACCGGTTCAGAGGCAAGACGAAAACGAACGGCGGTTTTACGCCGGGCTGGCGGTGGATCCGTCGCCGCGCATCCGGCTCGAAGACGGCAGCGACGACCTCAGCGCCCGGGCCCTGGACTTGGTGAGCCCCATCGGCATGGGCCAGCGGGGCTACATCGTGGCGCCGCCCGGTTCGGGAAAAACCACCTTCCTCAAGCGCATCTGCAACGCCGTGGTGAAGAGCCGGCCCGAGGTGAAGCTCTACTGTTTGCTGGTGAACGAGCGGCCCGAGGAAGTAACGGATTTCAAGCGCAGCGTGCCGGCCGAAGTGCGGGCGTCCTCCTCCGACGAGACCTACGAGCACCACGTCCGCATGGCCGACGACCTGATGCGCCAGGCCGTGCGCGAGGCCGGCTCGGGCGCCAACGTCATGGTGGTCATCGATTCCCTCACGCGCTTGGCGCGTGTGCACAACGCCGAGCGGCGCTCCACGGGACGCACCCTGTCGGGCGGAGTGGACGCGGGGGCCCTGGAGGTTCCCCGCCGCATCTTCGGCGCGGCGCGCAAGATCGAGGACGGCGGCTCCTTGACGATCCTGGCGACCGTCCTGGTGGAGACCGGCAGCCGCATGGACGACGTGATTTTTGAGGAGTTCAAAGGCACCGGCAATATGGAAATTTTTTTATCGAGGGAGATCGCGGGGCGCCGGATTTTTCCCGCCATCGACATTCCCCGCAGCGGCACCCGCAAGGAAGAGCTTTTGATGGAGCCCGGCGAGCTGGAGGCGGTGCGCAAACTGCGGCGCATCCTGTCCTCCATGCAGCCGCCCGAAGCCGCCCAGCAGCTCGTCAACGAGCTCCAGCACTACCCCACCAACAAAGAGTTCCTCGCCGCCGTCGCCAAGGCCTGACCGGAAAGCGCGGCCGTCGATGTCCGGCGGGTTCGACAAAGACGCTTAGCCCGCGGCCGGCGGCGTTCCGATGTTCACGCAGGCTGTCTCCGATGGTTCCGGATAGACGAGGGCTGGACCGTTTCCGGGCTGCCGGCTTTTTTTCGCCGCGCCGCCTTCCGGCCGTTTGACCAAGGCTTCGGCGATGCCGAGGGAAACAGCGGGCTCGCCGTTGCGTTTCATGAGCCGCGGGAATGCCTCCACGGTCGGTGGAGCATGCGCAAAATCCCGCCATCATGGGAGCGCGCTTCAACTCAGCCGGACCGGTCGCGGTTCGAATGGATTTGGATGAAGACGCGATTTGGTATAATTTGACTCGTGAGCCGAGTATGATGAGACCACCCTTTCCTCCCGACGAAGCGGCCCGGCTGCTCAGCCTCAGGGCTTTGAATATCCTGGACACTCCCCCCGAAGAGATTTTCGACCGCATAACCAGGCTCGCGCAGAACATTTTCAACGTTCCCATCGCCCTCGTCAGCCTTGTGGACTCCGAGCGGCAGTGGTTCAAGTCCCGCCAAGGTGTGACGGCCAGCGAAGCGCCCAGGGACACATCCTTCTGCGGCCACGCCATCCTGGGCGACGAAACCTTCGTCGTCCTCGATGCCCGGACCGACGAGCGCTTCGCCGACAACCCGTTCGTGACGGGGGAGCCCAACGTGCGGTTTTACGCCGGCCAGCCCGTCCGCGCCCCCCGGGGAGCCAAGGTCGGGACGCTCTGCATCATAGACAACCGCCCCAGGCGCTTCAGCGAAAAGGAGAGAAAGGCGCTGGCCGATCTGGCCGCCATCCTGGAGGACGCGTTGCGCAGCGAAAAGGCGCTGATGCGGAATCTGGAAAAAAGCGAGCTGATCCTCAGGGCGGCGGGCGAGGGCATCTACGGCGTGGACCGCGAGGGGCGGGCGAACTTCGTCAACCCGGCCGCGGCGGCCATGCTCGGGTACGAGGCGGACGAGCTGATCGGGAAAGCGGTCCACCGGCTTTGCCATCACGCCAAGACGGACGGCTCCCCCTATCCCATCGAGGAATGCCCGATCTTCGCGACCTTCAGGGACGGCCGGGTCCACAAAGCGGTGGGGGAAACCTGTTGGAGGAAGGACGGAAAGGGTTTTCCGGTCAGCCTGACCAGCACGCCCATCATCGAAGACGGCCAGCCGGCCGGCGCCGTCGTGGTCTTTCAGGACATCACCGGGCAAAAACTGGTCGCCGACATTGAAAAAACGTTCGGCCAGTTCGTGACGCCGGAAGTCGTTCAGTTCATCATGGCCCACCGCGATTATTTGAACCAAAGCGAAAGGCGGAACGTCACGGTCATGTTCGCGGACGTGAGAGGTTTCACGGAGTTCGCGGGCCGCGTTTCGCCCGAAGAGGTCGTGTCGGCCTTGAACACCGTTTTCCGTTGCGTCTTCGACGCGATTCAGAAGGAAAGCGGCATCCTGAACAAGATCATGGGCGACGGCATGCTGGCGTGCTTCGGCGCGCCGTTGCCGCTTGAGGATCACGCCGCCGCGGCGGCCAGGGCGGCCCTCGCGGCGCGGGAATCCATCGAGAGCCTTTCGAGGGCGAGGCGGGCGGAAGGCCTTGAGGCCCTGCAAATCGGGATCGGCATCAACACCGGCACCGTGATCGCGGGGTGCCTGGGAACGAAGGAGCGGCTGGAGTACAGCGTCATCGGAAACACGGTCAACATCGCGGCCCGCATCCAGGGCCAGGCCATGCCCGGCCAGATCCTCCTCGGACCGTCGACGGCGGAGCGTCTCGCCGGGCGGTTCGGAATGCGCGACATGGGGCGGAGGAACCTCAAGGGAGTTCCCGACGGCATACTGATTTCCGAACTGTTGAAAGCGTGAGGCGGCTTCTCCGGGCCGGCCGCCGCCCCTTCGCAGGGCTTTCCCGGATTGCGATCCGGCCGCGCCGGCACCACGCCGGGGCGGAGTCCGCCCGCCAATTTCGAGCGGGCCGGCGGAGGCCGCGGTCTCGTCCCGGGTCGCCTGGCGGCCGGGCGAGCGGTCCGGGAGGAGGGGCGAGTCGCGCGGCGGGGAAGACGCCGGGCCCTGCCGCGTGGCGGGCGGCGGGGACGGGATGGCCGCGCCCCGCGCGGTGAGCGCGGCGAAGATTACCGCTCCGAGGAGAGAAACCGCCGCCGGCCTTTCACCATCGACGTCGCCCGCAGCGGCACCCGCAAGGAAGAGCTTTTGATGGAGCCCGGCGAGCTGGAGGCGGTGCGCAAACTGCGGCGCATCCTGTCCTCCATGCAGCCGCCCGAAGCCGCTCAGCAGCTCGTCAACGAGCTCCAGCACTACCCCACCAACAAAGAGTTCCTCGCCGCCGTCGCCAAGGCCTGACGCCGCCTCGGCGGCTAGCGGGGCGGTCTGGGCCCTTCCAGACGGACGTCCAGAGGCCCGTCGGAGGACACCTCCAGGGACGAGGTGGCGATGCGGATGCGGCCTCCGGACTTGTCCACCTCTTCGAGGATGCGCTTGAACAGGGCGTCCTTGGTGGCCCGCCGCCGGGAATAGTCCACGATGTAGCGCACGGTGAACTCGATCCAGTTTTGGTCGGCGCGCAGGCTCACCAGGGGGTCGATGCGCGCCGCCTCGATGCGGTACTTGGCCACCACGACCTTCCAGGCGTCCTTGGATTTCTCCGCGAAATCGCCGCAGACCTCCGCCGCCACGTCCTCGAGCATCTTGTTGGCGTAGCGCCAATCCGAATCGTAGCGCACGGGGAAAACGATCTCGTCCCACAGGAAGGGAAAATCGGCCGAGTAATTGAAAACGGGCTCTTTGAAGAGGAAGCTGTTGGACACCTTGACGATGCGGCCGTTGTAGAGGTCGCCCTGCACCCACTGGCCCATCTCCATGATCGTCGTGCGGAGCACGCCCACGTCGATGACGTCGCCCTTGATGCCGCCCATCTGAACGCGGTCGCCCACGCGGAAGTAGCCGCCCAGGGAAATGGCCGCCCAACCCGCCACGCTGGCGATGACCTCTTGCAGTGCGAAGGCGATGCCCGCGCCGGCCACGCCGAAGGCCACCGTCAGCTTGGACAGGCGGTCGCTGAAAATCACGGCCAGCAGCAGCAGGGCCGCCAGGTATCCGACGAAAGAGAGGGCCTTTTTGGCCCGGTAGCGGGAATCGAAATCCTTGACGTAGCGGGCGGCGGTCTTGCGGAGGAATCGGACGAGGATGTAAATGGCCAAGAGGCCCACGCCGGCCGCGATGAGGCGGCCCATGTGAGGATCGAAGAGCCAGCGCTTGATGAGTTCTTCGTTCATGGCCGCCCGCGGGACCGGCTAGGGGCGTCCGGGCGCGTTTGAAGGGGCGGGATACTCCTTATCCCGCAACTCGCGCTTGAGGGCGTTGAGACGCCATTGGCTCTTGAGGAGCGCCGGCAGGGAAACCAAAAGGCCGGCCACGGCGCCGAGCCCGAACCCGGCCAGCAAGATGAGGGCCAGGGAACCCTCCAGGCGCCATTTCATGAACGCTAGAGTCACGGGCACGGCGTTCTGAAGGGCGAAAGCGCCGGCCACCAGGGCAATGAACAGGGCGGCCAGAAGCATGAAGATGGTCATCATGAACCACCGCGCCGGCGCGGGGAGCCGGTTAAAAATGATACCATTTGCGCGATGCTCTTGATGACGAAGCCCCATCGAAGCGCCGCCTCCGCCCTGCTGATCCTGTTTTTCGCCGCCGCGCCGCTCTGGGCGAAAAAGTCGGCCGGGGCCGCGCCCCCCGAAAAATCCACCGCCGCCGTCACGCTGGACGGCCGGCCGCTTTTCTACGTTCAGGAAAAAGTGATGTCGTTTTCGCCGGCGGACAGGGCCCGGGCCATCGAGGCCCGCATCGCGCGTCTGGCGCGCGACCGCGCCTTCCGCATCGACACCGTTTCCTTGGAGCCCGGGGACGGCGCCACCGACATCGCGGCCGGCGACTTGGTGATCATGTCCGTGACGGAGAAGGACGCCGTCGCGGCGGGCATGCCCCGCGCGGAGCTGGCCGAGCGCAACGCCCGCCTGATCCGCGAGGCCGTGGCCGAGCACCGGCGCTCCCACGGCATCCGCAACCTGGCTCTGGGAGCGTCGCTGGCCCTCCTGGCCACGGCGGTGTTCGTCCTCCTGCTCAACTTCCTGGGGCGCATGGTGCCCAAGGTCCGGGCGGCCATCGCGAGGTCCAAGGGGCGTTTCCCGGCCCTGCGCCTTCAAAAGATCGAGATCCTTTCCGCCGACCGGGCCGCGGAGCTTTTGTCAGGCGCCGTGGGCGCGCTGCGGGCGGCGGCGGTCCTCCTGCTCATTTACTTCTATCTGCTGGCCGTGTTCAGCCTGTTCCCCTGGACGCGGGACATCGCCGGCTCCCTCTTCGAATACGTGCTGGTGCCCCTGCGGGCCGTCGGGCGGGCGGTCGCGGACTACGCTCCCAACGTGGTGTTCATCATCGTCATCCTGGCCACGGTGCGCTTCGTCCTGCGGGCGGTGCGGCTGGTTTTCGACGAAATCCGCCGCGGCCGCGTGGTCCTGGCGGGTTTTTATCCGGACTGGGCGGAACCCACCTACAAGATCGTCCGCTTCGTGGTCATCGTGCTGACGGCCGTGGTGGTGTTCCCCTACCTGCCGGGGTCGGACTCGCCGGCCTTCAAGGGCATCACCGTGTTCCTGGGCGTGCTTTTCTCCCTCGGCTCCACGTCGGCGGTGGCCAACGTGGTGGCGGGGGTGATCCTCACCTACATGCGGCCCTTCCGCCTGGGCGACCGCGTGAAGATCGCCGACACCGTGGGCGACGTGGTGGAAAAATCCCTCCTGGTCACGCGGGTGCGCACCATCAAGAACATGGAGGTCACCATCCCCAACGCCATGGTGCTGGGCAGCCACATCGCCAATTTCAGCTCCGAGGCCACGGGGGAAGGCCTCATCCTCAACACCTCCATCACCATCGGCTACGACGCGCCCTGGCGCAAGGTGCGCGAAACGCTCATCGCGGCGGCCCTCGTCACCGAGAACATTCTGGAGAAGCCGTCCCCCTTCGTGTTCCAGACGTCGCTGAACGATTTCCACGTCACCTACGAAGTGAACGCCTACACGCGGGCGCCGGCCCTGTCGGCCCGCATCTACTCCGACCTGCACCAGAACATCCAGGACAAGTTCAACGAGGCGGGCATCGAAATTTTGTCGCCCCACTACGCCGCTCTGCGCGACGGCAACGAGATCACCATCTCCGCGGATAAACGGCCCCAGGGCTACAAGCCGCCCGCCTTCCGCGTGGACGCCGGGCCGTCCCCGCGAGGCGACCAGGGCTGACTTTGTCCAACGCCGGACCGTTCCTTTTCACCGTCGGCTTCATCCTCTACCTGGGCGTGGTGGGTTCCTACATCTTCGAGCGTTACCGCATCCCCGACGTGGTGAACCTCATCCTCATCGGCCTCCTGCTGGGGCCGGTCCTGCACCTGGTGAACCCTTCCGTCCTCACGCCCTGGATGCCCTTCGTCGGCGCCGTGGCCCTGAGCCTCATCCTGTTCGAAGGCGGCCTGGACCTCGACTTCGACGACGTGGTGGCGCGCCTGGGCTTTTCCTTCCTGCTCGGCACGATCACCTTCGCGGTGACCATGGGCCTCATCGTCTTTTTCTACCGCTGGATCGCCGGCGCGCCCTGGCTCCACTGCCTGCTGCTGGGCTCGGTGCTGGGGTGCGTGTCCTCGGCGGTGATCCTGCCCGTGGCCGGCGGCCTGGGCGTGCCGGAAAAAACCAAGGCCGCCATCAACCTGGAGGCGGTGGTGTCCGACCTGCTGGGCGTCCTGATCACCCTCGTCCTGCTGCGCGTGGGCGCCGCCAACAAATTCGATCCGGGCCAGGTGGTGAACCAGGTGGTGGGCTCCTTCGCCGTGGCCGTGGTGGGCGCGGGGGCCCTGGGCCTGCTGTGGCTCTGGGTGCTGGACCGCCTGCGGAAAAGCCCCTTCGCCTACATGATGACGCTGGCGTCGGTCTTCGTGCTTTACGGTTTGACGGAGATCATCCACGGCTCGGGGCCCATGGCCGCCCTCACCTTCGGCGTGGTGCTCACCAACGCGGACAAGATCGCCGGCGTCTTCGGCCGCAAGTTCAAGTTCGAGCTGGACGAGAAGATCCGCTGGTTCAACACCGAAGCCACGTTCTTCGCCCGCACGTTCTTCTTCGTCTACCTCGGGCTGGTGGTCTCCCTCAAGCGGCTGGACTGGGCTTTCCTGCAGGTGGCGGCGGCCGTGTTCCTGGCCGTCCTGGCGGCGCGTTACGCGGCGGTCCGCCTGATCCTGCGCTTCTATCCCGACGAGAGGTCCCAGTCGGAGATCTACATGGCCATGGTGCCCCGCGGCCTCACCTCGGCGGTGTTGGCCGGCATGGTGTGGGCCGCCCTGCCGTCGGCGGATCTTTTCCTGGACTACGCTTTCATCGCCATCCTTCTCACCAACTTCTTCATGACCGCCGTCCTCTTCCGCATGAGCCCCGCGGCGGCTCCCAAGCCGTCTGTCGTGAAGTGACCGGAGGCGGGCGTTGACCGCGCTCACCTGGGCCGGCATCGCGCTCTGCCTCCTTCAATCGGGCCTTCTGTCGGGCCTGACCTTGGGTTTGTTCGGCATGAGCCGGCTGCGGCTGGAGGTTCAGGCCGAGGCGGAGGACCCCGACGCCCTCAAGGTGCTGGGCCTGCGCAAGGACGCGCACCTGCTGCTCACCTCCCTGCTTTGGTCCAACGTTTCCGTGAACGTCCTGCTCACGCTCCTCACCGAGTCGGTGATGACGGGCGTGGGCGCCTTCCTGTTCTCCACGGCGGGGATCACCTTCGTGGGGGAAATCATCCCTCAGTCCTACATCTCGCGCCACGCGCTCAAGGCCGGAGCGGTGTTCGTTCCCCTGGTGAAAGTGTACATGGTCCTTTTTTATCCCGTGGCCAAGCCCACCGCCCTTCTGCTGGACCTGTGGCTGGGCAAGGAGAGCCCCCAGCTTTTCCGCGAAAAGGAGTTCCACGTGCTGCTGCGCAAGCACGTGCAGGGGAACGCTTCGGAGATTTCCAAGCTGGAGGCGGTGGGGGCGGAGAACTTTCTGGCGCTGGACGACGTGGCGGTGGAGGACGAGGGAGAGCCCTTGCATCCCGACAGCGTCATCGCTCTGCCGGAGAGCGGAGGGCGGCCGGTGTTTCCCGCCTTCGAGCGCGCGCTCTCGGACCCCTTCCTGCGCCGCGTCAACGCCTCGGGCAAGAAATGGGTGGTGATCACGGACCCGGGCGGACGACCGTCGCTGGTGATCAACGCGCCGGATTTTTTGCGGGACGCCTTGCTCAAGGACGGCCCCGCCGATCCCATGGCCCGCGCCCACCGCCCCGTGGTGGTGACGGAACCCGGCACGCGCCTGGGCCAGGTGATCGGCCGGCTGGACGTGCAGCCCGAGAGGAAAGGCGACGACGTGATCGACCGCGACTTGATTTTGTTTTGGGGAAAGCAAAGGCGCATCATCACCGGCGCGGACCTGCTCGGCCGGCTTTTGCGGGGGATCGTTTCCGATTCGCCGCCTCCGCGGGAGCCGTCGCGAGGCGAAGGACGTCAGTAGCTGAAAATCAGCGCGGCGGAGGTGGTTTTGTCGTCCTTGGCGAATCCGGCGGGCGGGCGGTTGACCCGCTTCCACTGGAAGGACGCTTTGAGGGAAAAGCGGGCGGACAGAGCGGCCGTGGCGGAGGTATCCGTCCGCAGGCGGTGGTCGGAGGCATGGCCCAGGTCGGCCACGTGCTCGATTTCCTGGGATAGAGAGGACGTCTCGCTCAGGACGCGGGTGTATTTGGCGTAGCCGCGGCCCGACGCGAAATCGTTCTTCGGCGCGCGGAGCCGTTCCTCGTATAAATAACCGGCGCCCAGCTCGACGGAAAGCCTGTTCCGGCTTCCGTCCATGAGGCGGCGCCCCACGCCGAGAGAGGCGTCGTAGCGGTTCTTCACGCCGGAAAACCTGTCCTTGTCCCACTGAAACCTTTCAAAGACGAAGTTCCTGTCCGACCAGCGCCGGCTGGCTTTCTCGGAGGCGGCGTAGCGCTCCGCCGTGGGGCCCCCGCGGTCCCGGGCGGTCAGGGCCGAGGCCTCCAGGTCCAGGGAAAGCCGCCCCCGCTCGATGGAGAGGGAATTCTTGGCGGAAAAGGTGTCGGCCTCGGTGTTGCCCGAGGCGCTCACCGCGGAGAACTCGGTGCCGCCCGTGAAAGCGGCCGTGGAAACCGCCGCGCGGGCGCAAACCGCCGTCGTTAAAAGGAACGCGGCCGCCGCCGCTTTTCTAAGAAGAAGCAGCTTTTTCAAAAACCTGAAGACCTCCGCCGTGGAGCTTAGGGAATAATCCGCCGCCGTGGGGGCCGACATCGTTTCCGGGCTCAAAACTTTCACCGCTATCCCCTTCCCTTTCACAGCCTTGAAAGCGTCCTCGTCGGTGCGGTCGTCGCCGATGCAGACGGGCCGGGCCGCGCCGGACCGGTTCATGAGCTTTCGCGCGGCCGTTCCCTTGTCGGCCCGCGCGGCCGGCCGCACTTCCCAGACTTTGCGGCCGCTCCGCAAGATCAAACCCGGCTTCAAGGCCCGGCCCAAGGCCGCGCGCGCCGCGGCCGCCGCCTGCGGCGCGGCCCGCCGGTGGTGCACGCTGAGGGTGAGGCCTTTGTCCTCCACGATGACGCCGCGGAGGCCGGCGGCGGACTTTTTCAGGGCCTTCGCCGTCCCCGCCACGGCCCGCCGGATCGCCTCCGCCCGCGGATGCGTCCAGCGGAAGGAAGGGCCGCTCATTTCGAAACCGTGGTTTCCCACGTAGACGAAACCTTTCACGCCCACGCGCATTTCCAAATCCGCCAATCCCCGTCCGCTGATGACGGCGCCGGCCACGCCGGGCGCGGCCGCCGGCCGCCGGCGCTGGGCCGGGCGCGGGGGCGTCCGGCGCGCCCGCCCCGGCGCCGCGGCGATGGGCGCCAAGGTTCCGTCGAAATCCAGCAGGAGGAGGATGCGGCCTCGGCGCAGGCGCGGAGCCAGCGCGGGCCAGGCGGAGAAAAGCGGCGTCACGCTTCCTGGAACTCGAACTTGAGGAGCTCGGAAAGCGCTTTGCCCGCCCAGCGGAAAATATTGTTTTCCGCCACGGCGGCGCGCATCTTGCGCATGCGCCGGCGGCGTTCTTCTTCGTCCAGGGACAGGGCCTGGGATAGGGCGTCGGCGAAGGATTCGATGTCGAAGGGGTTGATGAGAAGGGCGTCCGGCAGCTCCCGGGCCGCGCCGGTGAATTGGGACAGCACCAGGACGCCGTCCTCGTCGGTCCGCGCGGCGGCGAACTCCTTGGCCACCAGGTTCATGCCGTCGTGCAGGGAGCTCACCACGCAGACGTCCGCCGCGCGGTAAAGGCTCAGAATCTCCGGATACGTGAGGCTGTTCCGCGTCAGCACGATGGGCGTCCAGTCGCCCTGCCCGTGCTTCCAGTTGATCTCCTCCACCAGGGCGTTGAGCTGGTCGTTCAACTGTTTGTAGCGCGGCACGTGCAGGCGGCTCACCTGGCCCAGCTGAAAAAGCGTGACCCGGCCCTTGTGCTCGGGATATTTTTCCAGGAACCGGTCGAAGGCGCGGAAACGCTCCGGGATGCCCTTGGTGTAATCGATGCGGTCCACCCCGGCGATGATGCGCCGGTCGCCCAGGCCGTGGGCGCGGCGGATGTCCTCGCCGCGCTCCAGGGCGGCGGGCGATCCCGCCTCGGCGGCGATGCTTTGGAAATCCACGGAGATGGGGAACGGCCGCACCAGCGTTTCGCGGTTCTGATAACTCACGGACCGCCTCTCCCGGTCGATGCGGCTCTCCAGCTCGCGGTCCACGGTGGCCAGGAAATTTTCGCAGTGGTAGAGCAGGTGGAAGCCCACCAGGTCGTAGGACAGCATGCCTTCCAGAATGTCCCGGGCCTGCGGGCAGATGCGGAAAATTTCCGGGTTGGGCCAGGGGATGTGCCAGAAAAGAGAGGTGATGAGGTTGGGACGCCCGGCCTCGCGCAAATATTTTCCCACGAGGATGAGCTGGTAGTCCTGCACCCAGACGAAGGCGCGCCGGTCGCCCACCTCCTCCAGAATGGCGTCGGCGAAGCGGCGGTTCACCCGCTGGTAGGCGTCCCAATCCGAGGCCAGGAACTGGGGCGGCGTGAAGGCGATGTGGCAGAGGGGCCAAAGGCCTTCGTTGCTGTAGCCGTAGTAATAGCCGTCGGTCTCCTCTTTGGAAAGGAAGACGCGCTTGAGCTGATAGGACGGGTCGTCGGGCGGAACCGCCACCTTGCCGGTGGCGTCCACGGTCTCCCGGTCCTGGGCGGTGGACCCCGCCGCCACCCAGAGGCCCTTCACCGTCTTCATCACCGGGTTCAGGGCCGTAACCAGACCGCCGGGCTGGCGGCGGCAGACAATCTTGCCGTCCTTCAGGGAATGGCCGAAAGGCTGGCGGTTGGAGGCCGCCACCAGAAGGGTGTCGGCCAGGCGGCCCCGAAGGGCCTGCTGGAGCTGCTCCTTGGTCCACACGGTCAGGCTTTGATCGCCGGGCGCGGCGCCGCGGGCTCGTCGGCCGATCCGGACCGCTGGACGTGAATCGTCTGGGTGGGGAAGGCGAACTCCACGCCGCGGGCTTCGAAGGCCTCTTTGATGGCGAAGTTGATCTTCTGCTGGACGTCCATGTAGACGTTGTAGTCGCTGCTCAGGACGAAATAGACGACCTCGAAGACCAGGCTGAAGTCGCCGTAGGAATAAAAATGCGCCCTGTCGAAGCGGGTCTGCTCCGCCTTGACCACGATGTCCTTGAGCACGGCCGGGAGCTCTCTCAGCTTCTCCACGGGCGTGTCGTAGGTGACTCCCAGTTTGAAGACCACGCGGCGGATCTGCATGCGCTTGTAGTTGCGCAGGCGGGAGCCCGTCAAATCGGTGTTGGAGAAGACCAGCTGTTCGCCGCCCAGGCTGCGGATGCGGGTGGTCTTGATGCCGATGTGCTCCACCGTGCCCATGTAGTTGTCGAGGATGATGAAGTCGCCCAGCTCGAAGGGGCGGTCCATCATGATGGCGAAGTAGCTGAACAGGTCGCCCAGCACCGCCTGGGCGGCCAGGGCCACCGCCACGCCGCCGATGCCCAGGCCGGCGATGACGGCCGAAATCTCGAACCCCAGATTGTCCAGAAGGAACACCACGCCCACGCCCCACAGGACGACGGTCAGCACGGGCATGAGGCCGGCCACTTGGCGTTCCAAATCCGCGTCCGCGCGCTTTTTGAGCCAGTAGCCCAGAATCAGGAACCGGACGGCGCGCCGGAGGAAGTTCACGCCCAGGACGGTCAGCAGCAAAGCCCCCAGCACGGACACAAGCTTATGCACCGCCGGATTCAAAGACAAGCCCTGCAGGCTCAGATAAAGGACGCCGAAATAGAGCAGCGGCACCAGGGTTTTTTCCAGCATGTCCACGAGGAAATCGTCCAGGAGGGTTTCCGTGGAGTCCGCCCATTTCTTAAGGCGCGAGGCGACGAAGTGGTCCGCCAGCCAAACGGCCATGACGCCGCCCAGCAAAATGGCGGCCGCCGTGCCGTAGCCGGCCACGGTGTTGCCGAAATACGTTGCGTCCCAGAAGGGAACGATGCTCATGGCGTCAAGGGTGTCATGGGGTCAGGTCCTTTCGAATCCGATTGGTCAGCGCCGCCGGCCCGGGCCGGGGCCCCCGCGGGGCGGCCCCGGCGCGGCGGGGGGAGGGGTGGGCGCCCCCCCCGCACCCCCGGGCCGCCCCCCCCCCCCCCCCCCCCC
>JBQTIM010000180.1:0-17036 GCA_052388135.1 Elusimicrobiota bacterium | reverse complement strand
TGTGGCAACAAGATTAACCAGGTTTTCAAAGATGCCGATATTAACGGCATCTGGGAATTGAGCGACAGGGAAAAAGCAGCTCGGTTCTTAGGTTTAACGAAAATCCCGGAAACTGATTATTGTATTGACTTGGACCTGGGCGCGGGGGAAGCCAAAATTCAATTCGCTTACGACAATGACCATAAAACATCTCGAGCGCACATTAAAGATAGGGAATCAGGTGCGTATCGAATGAGCTATGACAACAAAAGCAGAGATTTTTCCTTTTCGTTCGATAAATCCGAGCCGATAATTTATTGGCACTTCTTTGATTCATCCCCTTACAACGCTAATGAGCAAGGCAATTACGACGGCGCCAAGAGCCGATTTAAAACTCTGGCGGATTGCATTAAAGGCATTCAGGATATGGACTCCACGCTTCCTGCCGAAGGCGGCGAAGGTGCTTTTGATCCGGCCGAAAAGACTGTCCAGTAGGGCGAGCCTTCTTTCCTGAGCACATAAAATATTTCAGGTTTGGTCGCTCTAACATCCAGGTCTCACGCCCAGGCCGCAACCAACGTGTAATGCTTGTAATGCTCCCCATGCATCTCCTTCGCCCTTGTGCAATCTGCGGAAATTAGGAATGATTGAAGTGTGAAAACAGGGGGGAACGCCGGGCTCGGCGGGCCCCGGTCGGCGGTCAACTTTGTCCTTCTTCAGGAGGCTTGTGATGGCTAATAAGAAAACGAAGTCCAAGGCCCGCAAGAGCGTCAAGAAACCGGTCAAGCGTCCGGCCAAAAAGGCGAAGGCGAAAGCCAAGCCCAAGGCCAAAGCGGCGAAGAAAGCGCCGGCCAAGAAGCCGGCGCCCGCCAAAAAGAAACCGGCGGCCAAAAAAACCGGCGCCAAGCGCAAAACCTCCGGCAAGCCGGCTCCCGTCATGCCCTGGCGCACAGCCTTGGCGGGGGAATCCCTGGTGGGCGTGGTGGACGACTATTTTTCCCACATCAGCGTCGTCACGCTGACATTGCAGGCCCCCTTGAACGTCGGGGAGACCATCCACGTGCGGGGCCACACCACGGACATCACCCAGACGGTGGACTCCATGCAGGTCGAGCACAAGGCGGTCTCCTCGGGAAGCGCGGGCGACGGCGTGGGCATCAAGGTGCAGGACAAAGTCCGGCGCGGGGATTATGTCTACAAGGTCCGCTGATCCGCAAGGCGGAGGCCGTCGGCCCGGCGGAGCGTTCGCCGGCCGGCGCGTTCGCTTTTGGGCGGGCCTTTCGGCGGCGGCGGTTTTCTCGGCGTCGGCCTGGGCGCTGTCCCTGCGCGCGCCGATCTACCGTCAGAAGGGGCCGGAGTCCGCGCCCATCGCCATCCTGGAATATTCCGACTTCATGTGCCCGCAGTGCGCCAAAGTCCAGCCCGAGCTCAAGGCGTTCCTCGAGAAGCACAAGCCCCACGCGTCGCTGGTCTTCAAGCACAACCCGCTCCGCATGCACAAGTGGGCCCAGCTGGCCGCCGGCGCGGCGGAATGCGCCGGGTTTCAAAAACGGTTTTGGCCATACCACGACATGCTCTTCGCCCGGCAGAAGGAATGGGCCGAGTCGCCGGACCCGCAGCCGCTGTTTATCCATTACGCGCGGGAGCTGAAGCTGGACGTAAAACGTTTCACGCAGGATTTGGAGAGCGGCCGCTGGGAGCCGCTCATCCAAAGGGACCTCACCGACGCCGCTTCCATGGGCGTGCACTCCACGCCCACGTTCTTCATCAACCGCCGGCGGGTGGTGGGCTCGTCCCAGCTGGCGGCCAACGGCGACAAATTCATGGAGGAAGAGAAAGCGGCACTGAAGGCGCCCGCCGGGCGATGAGCCTTCCCGCCTGGGCCGCGTTGCCGGCCCGCCTGGCGGTGGGCGGAGTTCTGGCGGCGGCCGGCGTCGGCAAGCTTCTGTTGCCGCCCGAGGAGTTCGCCTACGCTTTGGAGGCTTACCGCCTCTTCCCGTTCTCCTGGCTCATGCCCCTGGCGCGGACTCTCCCGTGGGTGGAGTTGGGCGCCGCCGCCCTGGTGTTGACCGGGTTTCAGGCCCGCGCGGGCGCCGCTTCGGCGGCGTTTCTTTTCGCCTCCTTTCTGGTCGTTTTATCATCGGTCCTCTGGCGGGGCTTGGACCTGGGGGCCTGCGGTTGTTTCGGCGGCCTGGGCCCCCGGCTGTCGCCGCGCCAAACTCTGGCCATGGACGCCGTTCTGCTCGCCTTGTCCGGCCTGCTTTTCTTCGACCGCGAAAAGCGCTTCAGCCTGGACCGCCTGCGAAGCCGAAGCAGACAATCGGCCTGAGCGCGGAGGCCGCGTCCCGCCGCGTTTCACGACGAGAATTCCCATCCCGGCAAGAAATCAAACTTCGAGCGGCGAATCCCGGCGGCCCGGTTTCGCAGGCGCGGCCGAGGGCGCGGACGTTTACGCCCGCAGGAGAGGAAGGAAACGGGGGAGTTTCAGGGAGGGGAAAAACCGCCGGAGAATTTTCAAGGCGGCCTTTTCCGCCTCGCGGGCTCCCAGAACGGCGAAGAGGACCGCGAAAGGGGAAAAGGGAACGAAAAAGCGTCCCGCCCAGAACACGTGGCTGGGGAAGGCGTAGGGCCAGAGCAGGAGCAGGTACGCCGCCAGCGCGAAACGCCACGGCGGAAAAAACAGGGCCGACGCCAGGCCCGCCGCGTACAGGACCAGCAAAAACCATTTCGCCGCCGTCGCCAGGCCCACGGAAAAATAGATCTTTTCCCAAAAAATCCACAGGCAGCGGACCATGCCGCGGGCCGATTCCTCGGCGAACTCCCGGGGCGTGTGATATTCGAAGGCCCATTGACGGAACGTGAGGCTGGGTTTGTAGACGTCCTTCTGCCATTCCTCCCAGGTGGCGGGGAAGCCGGGCCGGCCGATGTACTCCATGTTGGCGTGAAAATAGGTGGTGAGGTTCACCGTGTATAAAGGATCGCCGAATCGAACCTTGGCGTTGTGGAAGAACGGCGCGGCCGCCAGCAGTACGAAAGCGGGCAGCGCCAGGGGCCGCCACGCGCGGGCCCGCCAGGCCGCCGCCGCCGACAGCAGGAACACCGACGAGAGATGGGAGATGCGCGTCAAAACCAGGGCCGCCGCCGCGCCCGCGGCTCCCGTCAGCCGGAGCCGGCCGGGCAGGGCGGGAGTTTCCAACAAAAGGAAGAGCAACCCCAGCAGGGCCGCCGTCTCGACCGATTGCCGCAGGCCCAGGGCGTCGGACTGAATTTGCGCCGGAAGGAAGGCGAACAGCGCCGCCGCGGGCCACGCCGCGCGCCGCCCCAGAAGCCGCCGCGCCGCCAGGAACAACAGCGCCGCCGAGGGCGCGAACCACAGGCCGCCGGCCGCGCGCAGGGCCGCCGTGGACTCCGCGCCCAGCTTCAGCAGCAGCCACAGCCACCACACGAAGAACGGCTCGCGCCACGAGGCGTCGTAAGGGTGGGACATCGCCGCGGCCGGCGCCAGGAAAGAGGCCAAGTCCGGATGCGCGGCGTCCCCCCGCGTGGCCGCCACCCAGGCCAGGCGCGCCGCCAGGCCGGCCAAGATCAAAAGGCCGAGGAAAATCTTATCGCGCTTCCCCATGACTTTATGAAAGTACCATTTTCCACGCCCGGCGGGCAGGGGCGGTCGGCCGCGTCCGGCGGGGTCCGGCGCGCCCGCCTGGCCGCTTTGTGCGCCGCGGCCGCCGTTTTGGCCGCCGCCTGCTTCCGCAATCCTGTCACGCACCGCCGCGAGGCCAAGCTCATCTCCGAGGCCACGGAGCGCCGCATCGGCGCCGAAACCAAGGAAGACCTGGTTCGCGAATACGGCGAGCTGAAAGACCCCGTCCTGCGCGAGTACGTCTCCGCCGTGGGCGACCGCCTGGCGGCCGCCAGCGACCGGCCCCGTCTCGATTTCGAGTTCACCATCCTCGACACGGAGATGGTCAACGCCTTCGCCGCCCCCGGCGGCTACATTTTCGTCACGCGCGGCCTTCTCGAGGAGCTCTCGGGCGAGGCCGAGCTGGCCTCCGTCCTCGGCCACGAAATCGGCCACGTCTGCGCCTGGCACTCCATCAACATGATCGAAAAACAGATGGGCTACGGCACCCTGGCGACTTTGGGCGCCATCGTCTCCGGTTTCCAGCTGGGCCCCGAGGCCATGATCATGGTCGCCCAGACCGCCGACCTCTTCACCGGCCTCTACCTGCTGGGCTACAGCCGCGAATACGAGCTGGAGGCCGACCGCGTGGGCTTGCGCTACGCCCTCTCCGCCGGCTACCGCGCCGAGGCCATGCTCACCTTTTTCCAGCGCCTGGCCGCGTTGGAAAAACAGGAGGGCCTGGACAAGTGGGAATCGTTCTTTCGATCCCACCCGCCCACCGCCGACCGCATCCAGCTGGCGCGCCGCTATTTGGGGCGCATGGACGCCGCCGGCCGCCCCGCCGCGCCGCCCACCGGCTCCTACGCCGACATGAAGCGCCGCCTCCCCAGCGTGCCCGAAAGCCAAAAGGGCCGCGCCGAAGGCCTCGTCTACGAGAACGACGCCTGGAACCTGCGCTTCCACATCCCCGGCGGCTGGACGTGGGAGCCCGGCGCGCGTCAAACCCTGGCCGGTTTCCGGGAAAAAGACGGCCCCGCCTGGGGGGAACTCCGCCGCCTTCCCCTCAAGCCCGGCGAAGACGCCGCCGCCCTGGCCGAAAAATGGGCCGCCTCCCGCCAATGGCAGGTCCTCCAGGCGAAGGAGGCGCTCTACCCCGCCGGCTACGGCGTGCTGGGCCAGTTCTACGGCCCGGGCCGGCTGGGCGGAGCCTACCAATACCGCGCCTTCTTCACCGTTTCCGACGGAGCCGGCTACGTGCTCTTTTGCGCCGCCCCGCCCGAGCACATGAACAAATACCTCATCCCCTGCGAACAAACCCTCCGCTCCTTCTCCCTCGACTGATCCGCAGCGGCGTGGTTTCCGCCCGGCGTTGCGCGGCCGGCCGTGCAGGGGTAAACTGACTTCATGGACCAAAAAGAACCCACCCGGGAACAACTGACGGAGGCCTTGGAAGACGCCAACCGCCGCCTGGCGGAGCTGGAAGGCCGCCTGAGCGAATCCAAAGACGACGCCCTCTGGCTGGAAGGCGCCATCCGCAAACGCACCCGTCAGCTCAACGAGCGGGTGAAGGAACTGGACTGCCTCTACCGCATATCCGCCCTCCTGGACGATCCCAACTTGCCGCTCCCCGCCGTTCTCGGAAAGCTCGTGGAGGACCTCCCTTCGGCCTGGCAATACCCCGGACGGGCCTGCGCGCGGGCCGTGGTGGGAAATCAGGTGGTCAAGACCCCCGGCTTCCAGGAAACGCCGTGGCGCCAGGCCTGCGACATCACCGTCGACGGCCGCCGGGCCGGAACTCTGGAGGTCCGCTACCTCAGCCTCCCCCCGGAGGGCCCCGCGCCCCTCTTCCTGTCCGAAGAAGAAACCCTGCTCAAGGAGATCAGCCGCCGGCTGGGCCGTTTGATCGCCCTGAGAACCCGCTCCTAAACGCCGTTTCCCGGCGGAAAGACGGGGAGAATTCCCTGGCCCGGCGCGCCTTTATCTGCTATCCTTAAGAAGACCTTCGCAGCCGCCTCTCCCCGCCGGGTCCGCCCGGCGGATGTCCAGCCTTTTTCAAAGCCGCGGGCACACGTCATCGGAAGCAACAAACATAGGGTTCGACCATCCTTACGCAAGGAGGGCCTATGCAAGTCTCCGATATGGTTTTGGCAAGATACGCCGGCGTCGACGAAGCAGGGCGGTCCGCCGTGGTTCAGGGAGTGCTGACCACCGTGCTGACCGACAGGCTGCCCTGCGTGGTTCCTTCTCTGTACATGCTCCTCAGGCTCACGGCCGGCCCGCAGGACCGCGGCGTCAACCGCATCGCCATCCGCCTGGTCGGCCGCCAAGGGTCCAGCCTGCAGGCGGAAGGCGCCCTGACGGTCGTGGAAGACGGGGACGACGACCCCCATTTTTCCATGCCGGTCCATTTTCACAACACCACCTTCGGATCGGAGGGGCGTTTCGATTTCGAAGTGTCCATCAACGGACGGCTGGAAGCCGCGCGCCCCTTTTACATCAAACGCACCGCCCGCAACTCCCCATCCAGCGCGCGGGACGACCAGGAAAGAGGCTGAACATGAAGAGCGACGTGAGAATCCGCAGGATCATGGATAGGTTTTCCGGCAGGCTCGGAGAAAAGCTGGCGGCCAAGGTGGGCCGAGGCCGCCTCCTGGACATCGCCAGCCTCATCGCCGATTACGAATCCGAGGCCGGCCTGTCCAACACCCCGCCCGAGGTTCGCCGCCTGGTGGACAAAATCCGCCGCGTCCCCGCCGAGTTCGGCTTGAGCCTCGACGCCCTCAGGCTTTCCAAGGTGTCCACCGTCGAAGTGAACGCGGCCCTCTGGCACACGCTTCAGAACGTCTTTCCTTCCTACGACATCCAGCCCAGCGAGTTCGTCCCCTCCGCCGACTGACCGGTTTTCCCGGCGGGCGAACGCCCGTCCCGGCCGGCGCTGACGCGGACCTGATCCGATTTCCATAAGGCGCGAGTTCGCTTGCGCCGAAAAAAAAGCCTAACCGCCCTGAGCGGTTAGGCTTTTCAGTTTATCGGGGAAAAAGTGCCGAGGGCCAGAATCGAACTGGCGACACCAGGTTTTTCAGACCTGTGCTCTACCGACTGAGCTACCTCGGCGAAAACGCGCGTCAACAAATCATCGCCGCCCTCCCGAGTTCACCATGAGGCACGACGGCGGAGGTCTGCGGAACGGGATGCGGAAGCGCGGCTCGTCCGGTTATCTTAGCAAGGGGAAAATGCCGCCGCAAGCGCGCCGACGGCCGCGGCCGTCGCAGCCTTCCGAAATGAAAGCCGGCCGGTTCAAGAGGATGACGGCAAAAGGCCTTGAATCCAACTCTCCCGGGCGCCATACTTGTTAAGTTCATGGCCATTGTCGAGTTGGCAAAACCGTTGCATTTGGAAAAGCCTAATGACAACCTCGGGACGGACGAACAAACCGATATTTACGGTCTTTTTACAGACAATTTACGCCATGTTTACAGTTCGTTAAGGCGATCTTAAGGCGGGTTCCCTATACTCTTACATAGAATGAAGCCCGATTCCCTTCATCGGCGACTCCCCATTCTCCCGGCGCGGCTGCTCAAGCGGCTGGCCGCTCCCCTCCCGCACACGCCGCCCCTCTCTAAGTACGCGCCTTCCCTCGCCGCCGTGAAGCGCGCCGCTTCCGTGTCCTTGGCCCTCGTCGTGTTCCACGCCCAGGTGGTTTGCGCGGGCATCGGGACCCTTCCCCAGCTTCCGTCGACGTTCCGCACGCCGACGCTGGTGGAGCGCCTGAAAAAATGGACCAACGAAAGCGGAGAAGTCCTCGGCCTCGTGTTCCACGCCAGCGAATGGGAAGACCGCAACAAGCTCCTGGACCCCGGCTCCTCCGCCGGCAGCATCCAGCGCCAGGAAGCCCGGCAGAAGGCCCGCATGGAGATCGAGCAGCAGAACATCCAGAACACGGGCCTCCAACTCCCGACGGTCCGCCGCCCCGGCCAGGACAACGTCTCCCAGAGCTTGGGCGAAATCAAATCCATCGACCAGGGCTTCCTGCCCGGCGAGGCCGTCAGCGCCGAAATCCAGGCCGAGATCGAGGCCGTGCGCCGCCAGATGAAAAGCCTGGCCGCCGCCGGGGCCGAGTTCAAATACATGCCCAAGAAGAATTTCGACGGCACCCTGCAGATCACCTATTTCATCGACGGCCAGGCCAGCCGCATCATGAACCAGCGCTCCCGCAACGCCCACGGCCACCTGCTCATCCGCAACGTGACGGAGATGAAATACGACCTGTCCGACCTGCTGGTCTCCACCACGGAGGAAAGCTGGGACGCCAAGGGCCAGCGCACCGTCAGCCGGCGCGAGTTCGAATACCACGCCGGGGCCAAATTCCACGACAGCTCCAGCCAAAAAGTCGAGACCCTGCGGGAAACCGTCACCACGCCCACGGGCGCCGAGAAAACCACCGTCCGCGAGGATATGAAGTACGACGACCAAGGCAACCTCTCGCAGTTCGTCGAGAAGGCCGTGGACGAGAACGGCCGCCTCACCGAACGCTGGTGGTGGGGGGCCTCTTACGACGGCGACAAGAACCTGACTTCCTATAAGGAGATTTCCCGCACCAACGGCATGGACACCTACGTGGCCTGGCGGGCGGACGGCTACGAGCAGAATTCCCATTGGACGGGCCCGCCGGCCGGCTCCGAGGACGAAAACGCCAACGACGAGTTCGGCCGCAGCCGCTGGCTGTTGACCGGCTATTCCCGCGACATCCGCAACGGCGACGGCACCACGCAAAAAGACCGCTGGACCGGCCTGTCTTACGACGAGTTCGGCAACCTGGCCTCCTACACGCGCCTGGCCACGGATTTCCAGGGGCTCGACGCCGTCACCCGCTGGTCGGGCTCCTACGACGAGTTCGACCGCGTGATCGGCTACGAGCAGACCGTCACCGACGCCTTCGGGCACCGCCAGGACGTCCGCCTGTCGGGCGTGGAGTACAGCCTCACCGACGACATGCTCGCCTACGTGGAGACCACCACCGAGAACGGCCAGACCCGCACGCGGGAGGTCAGCAACGCGGCCTACGACGCCAAGCGCAACCTCATCCGCTCCCGCGAGGTCGTCACCGACAGCGGCGGGCGCCGCACCGTCAAAGACTTTTCCGTCCCGAACGAAGAGGGCATGGGCTACAACGCCCAGGGCCGGCTGGAAGGTTACCGCGAAGTCGTCTATCTGGAAGGCCTCACCATCGAGCGGAACATCACGGGCGTCACCTACGACGTGGCCGGCCGCCGCTCCGGAGGCGTCGAGGTCACCCGCACCCGCGGCCGCCTGCCCGACGGCACGGCGACGGACGTCGTCCTGCGCGTCGAGACCCGGCGCGACCAGGAACAGCTTTACGAAAGCTCCGACGTGCTGAACGCGGGCCTGGGCGCCGTTTTCCAGATCCGCTACGTCCAGGGCTTCCAGGAAACCCGCTCCACCCGCGGCTGGGACGCCGCGTCGTCGGCCTTGATCCGCGATTTGAAGGAAATCACGCTGAGGGACGGCATCACCCCCCAGGGCGGCTACCACGAGGTCCGCACCACCGGCGATCCGGCCGGCTCCGCCTACGCCTCGACCGTCGAGACCTGGCGCACCGGCGGCGTGCTGGACGGCATGGGCCGCCTCATGAACTTCACCGAGGTGACGATCCAGAACGGCCGCCCCCAGACCCGCTCCACCCGCGTGGTGACCGGCCTGGCCTACGACATGGAAGGCCGCAACACCGCCAGCCACGAGGAAATCACCGACAGCCTGGGCACGACGACGACGGTGGACCGCCGCAACATGCAGTACGACATCCTCGACAGGCTCACCGGCTACGCCATGGAAACCGTCACGGAGGGGGAAGGCATCCGCCGCGAATCCACCGTGGTCCGCAGCGACATCCAATACAACGGCCTCGGCGACGTGGCCGGCTACCGCGAGCGCGTCACCCGGGGCGACAGCGTGCTGGTGGAGGACGTCCAATGGACCGGCTCCTACAATTTATATGGGCAGATCGCCGCCTCCCGCCAAACCACCCGCCGCACCGGAACCTCCAACGGCGAGACCATGGACGTGACGGAAACCGTGGACACGCGCCGCCTCCAATACAATTTGGACGGGACCCTGAAGGGCTTCACCGAGGAGATGGTCTCCTCCGCCGCGCCGGACAGAATGGTCATCACCGTCCTGGAGAACGCCCAATACGACGACGCGGGCCGCATGGCCAGCTTCCGGCAGACCCGGCACGAGGTCTCGGCCGCATCCGTCAGCCACACGGCCTCGGGCGCCTTCATCATCGCCGGGGACGCGCCCCTCCACGCGGTCAGCGTGGTGGAGCGCGTATCCACCTCTTACAATTCCCTGGGTCTGGCCACGGCCTACAACGAGATCATCACCGAGAACGGCCTGCAGATCATCAACGGCGTATCCAACATCCGCTACGACTCCCAGGGCCGCATGACCGGGAGCGTCTCGGCCAGCCGCGTCAACGGCGACGAGCCGCGGACGGTCTATATGCGCGACGGCGTCCGCCTGGACGCCTGGCAGTTGGCCGCTCTCCTGGGAACCTCCGGCAAGACCATGGAGGATCTGATCGAAGACGGCACCCTCACGGTGTCCACCCAGATGGGCGGATCCGACCAGTGGCCCACCACGGTGCGGGACGGCGTGGTCTACGACGATTTCGGCCGCGTGCTGGAGGCCACGGACACCACGGCCTACCCCGACGGTTTCCAGACCGTCCAGCGCGCCCGGGACATGAGGTACGATTCCCTCGGGCGGCTGTTGTCCTCCGTGTCGGAGACGCACCAGTCCGGCGCCGCCGTGGAACTCGTTTACCGCCTGAACGGTTCCGTCGTGTCCCTGCCGGAGCTGGACGCCGTCATGGAAAGCACGGGCCTTTCCTTGTGGGACCTCATGCAGGGCGTCCATTCCGATTATCGGCTGACGGCCGGCGCAGAGCCTTCCGCCAACCCCGTTTTCGAGAAGGTCAACACCGTCGTCCGGACGGACATCCGCTACAACGGCTACGGCCAGACCCTGGGCTACCGCGAAAGCACCAGCGACCCGGACAACGGCGTCGTGAGCCAGACCAGCGCCGTCGAGATCTCCTACAACCGCCGCGGCAAGGTGGACGTTCAGCGGTCCGAAAACCACACGGTCTACGACACGGGCACCGTGAGCGACACCCGGACGGTTATGACCTACTTCTACGACGCCGGCGGCCTTCTGCTCGGAGCCGAAGGGAACGGCGCCACCGTGTCCACCGAAACGGCCCAGTGGACCGATACGAACCAAGACGGCACCGTGGACACCCTGATCCCGGCCCAGGACACCACCACGGAGTTTCATCAGGTCTACGGCGCCTTCGGCGGCCAGCCCCAGCTCCTTTACCAGACCAGCCGGTCCAACTCCACGACCCTCGACGGCTCCACCACCCGGTCGGCCTCCACCACGTTCTACACCTATTCTCCCGCCGGCCGGTTGGTGGGCGCGGCCTCCCAGGGCCGCAGCGTGCATCGCGACGTCTGGGGCGTCTCCACCACCACCGACACCTCCCAGCTTTTGACCTCCATTCAAGGCGAGCTGAAAGTGGTCCTGGCGGCCAGCGACGCGGCCATGGTCAACATTCTGGACGGATCCAGCAGCCGGAGCCGGAACACGATCCAATATTTCTACGACGAGCGCGGCGTGGGCACCCATGGAACCGGCCTCGGCACCTCCCTGGCCAACAACGGCTTCGGCGAGGCGACCCGGGAGCGCACGTCGCAGACCTACGAGTTCATCGCCGGCCAATTCCGGCTGGTGCTGTCGGAAGTCATCTCCTCGACGCAGGAGGAGTTGGAGGAGCCGGGCGGGCCCGCGCCCCCCGCGTCCGCGACGGCTTCGGGCGGCGTTTTGGGCAACCTCGTGCAGGCCATCCAGAACGGCGTCCTGGACAACTGGCAGCAAACCCTCGCCGGACTCCCCTTCATCGTCACCTTTGGCGTTTACCAGCAGATCTTTCAGGCTCTCGCCCACGTCCTCAATTTCTCTTTGACCGAGCTCCTTTTCGGAGCCTCGAGCCCGCCCCCGGCGCAGAACCCCTTGGCGGCGGCCGTCCAGCAGGCCATGGCCCGGCTGGCGGCGGAAGGGCACGCCCTCGAGCTGACGTCCGTCCAGATCATTTCGGGCACCCCCTCCCAGGCCGGCGTCGTGGACACGGCCTCTTTCATCACGTGGTCGGCGGACGGCGTGGTCCTCATCCACCAGGACGTCCTGGCCGCTTGGGCGGCCCAAGGCCGCAACGTGGCCGATGATATTTACCTGACCCTCCTGCATGAAAACCACGAGTACGCGGGTTACCGGCAAGCGCAAGCGGCCGGCCAAGCGATCACCTGGGAGCTTCTGCAAGGCTTGAGCGATCAGGCCGTGGCCCTGGGCTACATGCCGGCCGGCATTCAGCAGAACTGGTCCGCCACGCCGCCCCTTCTGGCCTCGTCGTCGCAATTCGGCACCGTGGAATGGTCCGGCATCCTGGCTCAACTGTCGGACCTGCCGGGCGCCGCCGGCCGCATCGACCAGGCCTTCCTCGACAACGTCGAGACGTTTTTAAGCCGGGTCAACAAAAATTTCGATCCGGCCCAGCACGGCTTCGCCCTCCAGCGCGACATGGGAAGCTACGCCATTTGGAAATCCGCCGACGGCCTGCACACGTGGATCGCTTACCGCGAGGACCTGAACCCGGCCAACAAGGACGAGGACCCGGGCAACGACGGGGAGCCGTCCTGGTCCACCGTCACCTTCGTGCACATGGCCAAAACCGCCGACGGCCGCATGCACTACCGGTCCACCTTCAACCTGGGCTCCTCCCAAGACGCGGGCGCCGGCTACACCATCGAGTGGAGGAGCCCGTCGGACCCGTCCATGTTTGCGCGGCTCTCCAACGTCCTGGACAAAGACGGAAACCGCGCCGTGAACTTGATGGTCAAGGCTGGCGAGGGCGCGGACCGGGTGGTGGGCCAGCGCAGCTGGTACGAGGGGCGGCGGCAGACCGGCGTGGACGCCGCCGGAGAAAAAATTTACGACCGGATACGCTCCTCGAGCGTCCTGTACAGGATCGGCGACATGTTGACCAAGCAATCTCTCACCGTGGCCGAAGACGGCTACGTCACGTTCGGAACCTTGTCCAAGAATTTGAGCACCGGGGCGCTTTTCGGAACCATCAGCGGGGAGATCAACATCTCTTCCGACCCGGCCGTTCCCCAATACGTCCGGGACGCCGTCCGCGTCTTCAACAACGGCGGCCGTTACGATTATCGCTGGACGGACGGCGGCTGGACGTTCGTCCAGGCGCGGGATTCCAGTCAGAACGCCTTGGCGGAAAACGCGGCTTTCCGGCCCGTCGGTGGGCCGGCCGATTTTTCCATCGGCGGCGCCCGCGTCGTGCGGGACGACAACGGCGTCACCATCACGAATCCCGACGGCGGCGCCTCCCGCGGCGGATCCAACGGCGAACTTTCGCGGCAGAGGAACGGGGTCTGGTCCTCCTCCCTTTACGGCAGCGTGTCCTGGCAAGGAATGCTGAACGCCCTGAACCCTCTCCAATCCCAGGGCCGCGGCGCGATCCTTTCCCTATGGAGGGAATTGTCCCCGTCCGCGGCGTCCGCCGGGCTGGAGGCCTTCGCGGGCCGAATGGCCGGCGCGATCTTCGACAATTGGCAGGCCCTCGCCGGATTTTTTGAAAGCGTCGGCGTCTCGGCGATCTCCGCGATCACGCCTTCCTCGCCGGAGGGCGCCGTCTCCGCCCTGCGGGCCGCCTTGGCCGAAATCGGCCTGGCCGACCCGGCCGTCGCCGGCCTCACCGCCGAGGGGCTGTTGCAAATGCTGGGCGTCACCGGGTCCCTGATTTCCGCGCGGGTCCAGGGAAGCGCCGTGGCTTTTGCCGCGGCCGGAGACGGCCTTCAAATCGAAGGAACCCTGGCGGCGCAGGTCCAGGGGACTTCTCAAACCGTTTCCCTGGCCGCCGAGATGGAATCTTCCTACACGGGAGCCGTCACCCGGCAGAACATCACCGTCACCTACCAATACGATGAGAAAGGCCGGCTCGTGTCGGCCTCCGGCGGGGGCACGTCCGTTTCCGACGATGGATTCGGCAACGTCACCACGAGCCGGCTCAGCCAGAATTTCATCATCATCAACGGCCAGGCCAAGCTCCGGGAGGTTGAGACGGCTTCCCACACGGTCAACGCGGACGGTTCCGAGTCCTGGATGGACGGCACCCGCGGCTCCGAATCGCTCCGGGTCGCCTATTCCTACGACACCTCCACCGGCCTGCTCCGGGAGGGCGCGGGCCGGGCCGCGGTGGGTCGGGGCGTCAGCGTCTCCTGGGACCCCTTCGGAACGCGGACGGTGTCCCGGACCGAGCAGCACTTCACCGCCGTCAACGGCCAGGCCAAGATGTCCCGCTCCCTGGCCGCCTCCTTCACTGAAGGCATGGACGGAACGACGACTTACATGGGCTGGGCGGACGAAAGCGGCGTCGTGCGCGGCCAAGCCATGGAGGTCCTCTACAATTACGACGCCAACGGACTGCTCGCGGCCGGGCCGGGGGCCGCCGGGCGCGGTTACGGCGAAAGTTACTCTTTGGACGCTTTCGGCAACAGCGTTTCCTCGCGAACCGAGCAGTTCTACACCGCCGTCCGCAACCAGGCCAAGCTCGGCTTCGTGACCACATCCTCCTTCAGCCGCTCCGCCGACGGCTCGGTCACGGTGACGGATCCCTACACCCTCGCCTACCGCTACAGCGCCCGCGGCCTTCTCGAGGGCGCGTCCCTCGCCGGCCGGCAGGAGATGGAGCGCGCGGGCGCGCCTTCGGGCGTTCTGGCCTGGGGAGAAGTCCCCTTCATCCATTCCATCACCACCGATCCCTTCGGCAACGCGACGGAAAGCTGGGCGGATCAGCGCTTCGCCGCGATCGCCGGCCAATCGAAGCTGGTGGAATCGGTCTCCTGGTCCGTGAGCCTCTCCGTGGACGGCTCCACCACGCGCACGGAGCCCTACGCGGTCACTTACCGCTACGCCGCCGACGACGCTGAGAACCGCCGGCTCAGGCGGGCCGGCGCCCTGGAAGGCGCTTCGCTCCTGTCTCCCATCCACGCCCGAACCGTGGACGCCTTCGGCAACGTCTCCGACACTTGGACGGACCAAGTCTTCGTCATCGTCGCCGGCCAGGCCAAGATTTCAAGGTCCACCTCCTGGTCCGAATCCCGGCAGACGGACGGTTCGGTCTCCATCACCCGCCCCTACGCCATCGTCCATTCCTATTACGAAGATACGGACGAAAACCGCGCCGCGCGGCGGGTGGGTTCGTTGGAGGGCGCGGCGCTGGAAGAGCCCATCGAGTCCGTCACCACGGACGTCTTCGGCAACGTCACCCGGTCCCGGGCCCTGCAGGTCTTCACGGTGAGGGCGGGCCAGGCGAAACTGGCGTCCGTCACCTCCTGGTCGGATTCCATCTCCGCCGACGGCGCGTCCACCGTCACGTCGCCTTACACCATCGTCTACACCTATTCGGCCGCCGGCCGGCTGGAAAAAGCCGAGCTTCAGGGCCGCGTGGATTCCACGACCACCGACGCCTTCGGCAACGTCACCGAGTCCCACTCCGAGCAAGCCTTTAGGATCATCGCCGGCCAAGCCAAAATGACCTCGGTCACGTCCTGGTCCGAATCCAGGCAGACGGACGGCTCGGTCTCCGAGACCGGCCGCTACACGGTGGACTACGTCTACCACGGCGAGGAGGGGGAGAACGTCGCCCTTCGCCGGGTCGGCCTCCTGGCCGGCGCCGAGATGAAAGGTCCCATCCTGACGCGGACGACGGACGCTTTCCAGGGCGTCACCAATTCCTCCTCTTTCCAGACCTTTACGGTGCTGGGCGGCCAAGCCCGCGTGCTGACCGTCGAATCGTCCAGCCGCAGCGAGTCCGTGGATGGCTCCGTCACGGTCACCGATCCTTATGTCCTCTTCAACCTTTATGGGGAGGACACGCCGGAGAACCGGGAAGCCGGCCTGGCGGGCCGTCTTCTCGGCGCCGAGATCGTCTCTCCCGAGGCGGCGGGGTTCGTCCCCGGCTACCGCATCCGCTCTGTCACCACCGACGCCTTCGGCAACGTCACGGAATCCTTATCCAACCAAACCTTCGCCGTCGCCGGCGGCCAGGCCCGCCTGGGCACGGCCACGTCCGCGTCGCGGACGGTTTCCACCGACGGTTCCGTCACCGTGACGGATCCTTACACCATCGAATACCGCTACGACCGCGGAGGCCGTCTGGCCGGCGCCGAGATCGTGTCGGACGAATTTCAAAGTTTCGCCTCCGGCTTCCGCATCCGGTCCGTCACCACCGATCCTTTCGGCAGCGCCACGGAGACCCTCTCCAACCAGACGTTCATCATCTTGGGTGGGCAGGCCCGCCTCTCCGCCGTCACGACCGCCTCGCGGACCGACAGCGACGACGGCTCCTTCACCATCACCGACCCCTACGCGACCCTTTACACCTATTTCGAGGATTCGTCGGACAACAGGGCGGCGGGCCTGGTGGGCCGCCTTCAAAAGGTGGACGTCCTCCGCGCGCCCCCGGCGGCGCGGCCCGTGGCCGGCGCCTCGGTCCCCGAATCGTTTACGGAGCAAAACCTCCTGGACGGCCTGGGCGTGGACGGGCGGGTTCTTTCTTTCACTCGGACGGCCGCCGGCATAACGTTCCGCGTGGAGCGCTCCGACGGGGTCGTGGTGGACGGTTCGGTGTCTTTCTCGCACCGGCTGGTCCGCGCGGACGGAACATCGTCGGAATCATTCACCATTTTCTCGAGTTACCAGGACGAAGGCGTCCTCGTCACCGGCGACCATGTTTTGACCCAGTCCTACGACAGCCAGGGGCGGCTGGCCTCCGCCTCCGGAGTTCAAACCGTCCGCACGGACGACGGCCGGGGAAACACGTCCTTGACGCGCTCGGATCAGATTTTTGCCGCCGTTGACGGCCGGCTGCTTTTGACGGCTGAAGAAGTCGTCTTCGGCGCCTCCGGTTCGGACGGTTCGGTGCTTGTGAACGATCCCTACACCGTCCGCTACGCCTACGGGGCAGCGGGCGAATTGAAGGCCGTGAGCGTGGAGGGAGATTACATCGCCGCCGACGGCGTTTCCTATCCCATCCACGCCACGTCCACCGACGCCTTCGGCAACGTCACGCAATCCTGGTCCCGCCAATCTTTTATCGTGATGAACAATCAGGCCAAACTGGCCGGCGTCACCACCCGGACGGAGACCCTTGGCTCCGACGGCTCGCGCACGGTGACGGACGCCTACCGCGTGAACTACACCTACAACGACCGCGGCGAGCTCGCCACGGCGGTCATGACGACCCCGATCCACAGCGTCACCACCGACGACTTCGGCG
>JBQTIM010000179.1:0-16296 GCA_052388135.1 Elusimicrobiota bacterium | reverse complement strand
AATCATCCGCATATTTTTGGAGCAGGGGTTGATCCATGACACGAGGATAGGCCACCACTTATTAAAAAAGTTCGGCTGGACCCCCGAACACGAGGCTCGCGCGGAGCGCGATCAAAAGCCCATGGCGGAAGCGAAGCGGGATTGGCTGGAGGCCACCCTTTACAGCGAGCAACGGCGGGCTCAAGCGGAAAGCGATGGAAAAGCGGCGCCCGGAAATTATTCATGGAGAGACTACCGGGGAGAGCATGTCCGTTATCTCCCTCTGTATGGAGCTTATGTTGAATTCCTGGAAGCCGACAAGAAAACCCAACACGACGCCTTCGAGCTCGGCCTGGCGACCGGGAAGCCCATCGAGTTCAAGAACCACCAGGGGAAGACGTTCTGGGCCCGCGGCTCCGTGGCCCGCATGGAGGCCGCCGGGTTCGGGATCGCGGAGGTCGTCCGCATGCTGAAAAAGCGCCTGGGCCTATCAAGGAGGAGGATGACCGTGGCCCTGCAAGGCCTGGGCAATGTGGGGCTCTACACCGCCATCCATATCGCCGAGCGAGGCGACAAGATCATGAAGATCACGGAATACATCGGTGGTGCGGCGGGCGCGGATTATCTCATCATTGAACCGCTGGATCCGCAGAAAGGCATACCCGGGGATGTGCTTCCCGAGCTGTTCGATCATCTGAGGACCGTGCGGCAGAATGGCGGCCAAGGGCTGGAAAGCTTTCAAAAAGTCCGGTTTGACCGTGTCAACGCCGAAAAAGACCTCGAGGCGTTCGTCACGGCCGACGTGGATTTGTTGATCCCGGCGGCCGGGGAGAACGTCATCACGGCGAAAAACGCCCGCCGCGTAAGGGCGCGCGCCGTGATTCCGGGCGGCAACGGCGCGGTCACGCCGGCAGGGGCGGACATCCTGGCGGACATGGGCGTCGAGCTGGTCGCCCACGTCCAAGCCAACGGCACGGCGACCATGACTTCCGAGCTTGAGGTGGAGCAAAACAGGACAGGGGAGAGGTGGAGCAAGAGAAAAATTTACAGGCGCCTGCTGTCCTCCGTTAGGACTGTTTTCAAGCAGGTCCGGTCGGAATCCCGCAGGCATCGCATTTCCTTGCCGCTGGCGGCTTATATCGTGTCCTTGGAGGCGTCTCTTCAAAATGGTTCGAACGGACGGCGTCATCCGACGATGATGCACAGCGCATTCCATCTCCTGGGACGCCTTTGGAGAGGCCGGCACGTCGATATAGAAAGCCTCTTTATGCACGGGGTTAGAAGCGTGGACCCGCACCGGCTCGTGAAGGAGAAAGTCAAGTATGACCGGCGGCGGGGCGTCCTGATTTTGGACGGGCAAGAACATTCTTTGAACGGCGGAAATGTCTTTGTCGTTGGAATGGGCAAGGGAGCGGATTCCATAGCCCGGGCCCTGAACGAGATGCTGGGGGATAGGATCGCCGACGGACAAATCAACGCCCAGGCGGAGGGGGCCATCGGCCCCATTAAGGTGACGGAGGCCGGGCACCCCGTTCCTACCCAGCAAGGCGCGGAAGGCGTGAAGGAAATGGTCAGGATCGTGAGCTCGGCCCGGCCGGGCGATTTAATCATTGCGGCCGTGACCGGCGGCGGCTCGGCTCTGGCCGGAGCGCCGGAAGACGGTCTTGAACTGGAAGATATCCAAGATTTGACCAAGGCCATGCTGGCCCACGGCTTGGATGCTGGTGAGATCAACGCCGTTCAAGGGGCTTTGGAAAAAATCAAAGCCGGGAAGCTGAGGCATATGGCCAGGCCGGGCGTTTCTTTTCTGACGTTGGCTGTCTCGGACGTCCCGACCCAGGGGAACCTTCCTTCGCTGATCGCCTCCGGCCCCACGGTCCGGGGCGAAGTCAGTTACCGGCGGGCTTGGAAAATACTCCACAGCCGTGAAGGCCTCTGGGAGGGCCTGCCCGATAACGTCAAAGAGTGGCTCGGGGCGGCCCAAGACTGGCTGACCCAAGAAAGCCGAGAGGCGGATCCGCATGACCGCTTCATCGTTTTGGCGACCAACGACACCGCGGTCCAGGCCATGGCGCGGGAGGCCGCGACCCGGGGTTATGAAACGGTGGTCGTTCCGGGAAAAATACACGGGGACGTGGCGGAGGCCGCCGAGCGAATCTTAAGGGACATAAGGTCGGGTCTGAAAAAAGCCCGGGAGACCGGCCGGCGCGTGGCGCTGTTGTGGGGCGGAGAACCCACCGTCGACTTACAGGGGAAAAAGCCGGGGAAGGGCGGCCGCAACAGCCAACTGACGTTGCTTGTCGCCAAGAAACTCCATGACGAAGGTTTGGAAGATGTTCTTTTTCTAAGCGGGGCCACGGACGGCGCGGATGGGAACTCCGATTTGGCGGGAGCCGTCGGCAGCGCGAAGATGGCGAGGAAGGCCGCTTCACGGGGCCTTTCCATCGAAGATCACACGGAACGATTCGACGCCGCATCTTTTTTCGAGATCGCGGGAGGCGCCGTAAGAACTGGCCCCACCGGCGCCACGGTGGCGGACGTCATGATAGCCTTGGTGAAGCCCTCGGCCCCGGGATTGGCTGAAAGAGCGGAGTCGGAGCTGGCCCGGGCGGGATACAGGCTGAAGGCGGCCCTCCCGACGTTGCTTCCCTCCACGGACGAAGAACGGCGGCGGATCGCCACGCGGTTCCATGCCATCGCCATTGAATTCCAGCCCGATGCGCAGCGTTTGGCCGGGCCTCAGACGGTCTTGGACCTGCTGGAAGGAAAGCCGGTTCAAGATGCCGTGGACACGGAAGACGCGCGCCGTCTCATGAGTCTAGGCAGGGGGCTGGAGTCCGGTCGTTACGTTGCGCTTGAGCCTCAGTTGGCTTATCATGCGATCGGCGTGTTGGCCGCCCCGCGCTCCGGGAAGACGATGGACGAAGAATCGTTCCCCGGCGCGGTTCAAGACGTTCTGGCGGCGCTTCTGGCTTTACGGCGGGCGGCGGAGCTGGAAACGAACGCGGGAGATGTGGCGGATATCCTGAGAAGCATTTCGCTCGGCGCGGCCGTTTTGGAAAAGACCAAGACAGCCCGAGAAGAATCAGCGGATGTGCCGGCGGAATTTTCCGACGGCGTCGACATATCAGGCCTGCTGGAGCGCGACGTTCCCCGGGCCCTCAAAGAACGCTTGGCCGAAGACCTCCGGGCCCGCCTCGCCCGAGCCAAAAGCGCGGAAGCGCAGGTGATCCTGGTTTCCGATGATGACGGGGCAGTTCAAGAGACGGTTTTTAATAAGTTGCGCGAATTCGGAGTGGATCCGGCCGGCGCTGTCTACGTGCAAAAAGAAAATTATAAAAACGCCTTGGGTCGCCTGGACGCCGAGAGGCTGGCCCATTATATAGGAGGAGGCCGGCCCGTTGCCTTTAACTTGATCACCGACGATCCTTCCCGGTGGACCAATCTTCGGCAGGTGGCCCGGCTGCTGGTAATCCTGGCAGAAGGACGTGTTTTGTTCACCCGCGAAGAGTTGGAAAACATCCTCACGACCGTCCAAGTCATATCCTTCCAGGCGTGAGATAATCGCAAGCTGTCGCTTGCCGAAACCTTGGCCTTGGTCTTGGGAACTTTGTATTCTAGCACCCATGTCCTCGGACAAGGAACAGAGCGGTTCCCATCTCGTTCGCGGCTTGGGCTTGGTGGACGCGGGGGCCCTGGTGGTGGGGTGCATCATCGGGACGGGAATCTTCCGGCTGTCCTACCGCGTGGCGGAAAGCTCTCCTTCGCCGCTTTTCTTCATGCTGGCGTGGGTTCTGGGCGGCGTGGTGTCCATGGCGGGGGCGCTGTGCTACGCGGAGATGGCGGCCTTGTTCCCGCGCAGCGGCGGGGATTACGTGTTCATCACCGAGGCCTACGGCAAGTTCTGGGGCTTCCTCTTCGGCTGGACCAAGATCTTCGTGGAGCGCACGGGCACCATCGCCATCATGGCGTTCATCTTCGCGGAGCACGCGGGCCGCGTCATGGGCGGCCTGAGCCCCTTCCACACCAAAACCCTCGCCACCGCCGCCATCCTGTCCCTCACCTTGGCCAACATCGCCGGACTGCGGTTCGGCAAACGCATACAAAACACTTTCACGGCTTTAAAAATCGGCTCCATCGGCCTCATCATCCTGGCCGGGCTGGTGGCCCAAAAGGGTTCCGCGCAAAACTTTCAGCCCCTTATGCCCGAGGGGCCCTGGAGCCCGACGTCCCTGGGCGTGGCCATGATTTTCGTGCTTTGGGCTTACGGCGGCTGGACGGAGGCGGCCTACGTGGGCGAAGAGGTGAAGGATCCCGGCCGCAACCTGCCCCGGGCCATCGTGGGCGGGCTGGCGGTGGTGACGGCTCTGTATTTGACCATCAACCTGGTTTACCTCTATTACCTGCCGCTGGGAGAGATGCGGCAAACCAAATTGGTGGCGGCGGAGACCATGAACAGGATTTGGACGGGGAAGGGCGCGCAGCTTTTCAGCGTGATGGTGATGGCGTCGGCCTTCGGCGCCTTGAACGGCTTCGTCCTGACGGGCGGGCGCATCCTCTACGCCCTGGCCAAGGACCACGCCCTGTTCCGCAAGTTCGCCGAGGTGAGCCCGCGGACGAAGGTGCCGACGTTGTCGCTGGTGGTCAACGCCCTCCTGGGATCGGTGCTGGTTTGGGCGGGCACATTGGATCAGCTGGTGACCTACACGGAAATCGTGATTTCCATCTTCTTCGCCATGGCGGCCTGGGCGCTTTTCATCTTCCGGAAAAAAATGCCCGACGCGGCGCGCACCTACCGCGTGTGGCTCTATCCGTTGACGCCGGTGGTCTTCATCCTCCTGCGCCTGGGACTGGCGGCCAACGGGATCTACGAACAGCCCAAAGAGTCGCTCTTCGGTTTCGCCCTGGCCGCCGTGGGCATTCCTCTCTACCTTCTCTCCCGAAAAATCTCCCGCAAAAACCCCGCGCTCTAACTAACGTTACGGCGCCCGCCAGGCGGGCCGATCCAGCTCGGCCTGGATGCGGCGCATGCGCCGGGCGTAGTCGCGCAAGCCTCCCAGGATGGCGTCCGCGCAGCGGCACTGGAACGCTTCCGTCTTCAAAAGGCTCTCTTCCGGCGGATAGATGATGTAGGCCGACTCGACGAGGACGGCCGGCATCTGCGGCGTGCGCGGCAGGGCCAGGTTCCCGTAGTGGAGCCCGTCGTCCCGCAGCGCGGGCGGCTCGCCGCTCCGCCGCGGCGCGAACGTTTCCCCGTAAGAAGCGTGTATGTCGCGGGCCAGGGCGAAGCTGTGGGGATGGAAATAATAGACGCCGTAGCCCGTCCTCTCAAACGGGTTGGCTCCGTCGGGCAGGGCGTTGTTGTGCACGCTCACCAGCAGGTCGGCCTCGCTCTGCCACGCCAGCTTGGGCCGCTCGTACAGAGCCACGTGTTCGCCGCCTTCCCGGATCATGGTCACGCGGGCGCCCTCGGCCTGAAGCTTCTTTTGCAGGCATTTGGCGATGGCCAGGTTGGCGTCCTTTTCCACGAGGCCCGTGGGGCCCACCGAGCCGTTGTCGGAGGAATGTCCCGCGTCCACAGCCACCACCAGGTCTTGGAGCGGCGATGGCGCGCGTCCGTCGCGCCCGCGCGGCGACGGCGGCGGCGGATTTCTCAGCTCCAAGACGAAAGTCGTTCCTTCGTAGCGCGCGTCGTAGCCCCACCAGGAATCCGCGGGCGCGTGGACCCGAAGACGGTAAACGTCCTCGGTGTCCTGGAACCATTGGATCTGGCTCACCACGCCGCCGGAAGAATCGTAGTGCATCCAGTCCGTGTTGGAGACGGCGCCGAAGAAGCGCACGTCGACGGGACCGCCGGGCCAGGCGTTCACCTCGAAGGGGACCTTCTGCCCCATGGGTGCGCGGACCCGCGTGCGGCGGGGGTCGGACGACACGTTGATGCCGCCCACCACCGTGCGGGGGGCGGGGGTGCCCGCCGGAAGCCGCCGGACTTCCTTCTCGCCGATCCAGGCGTCGAAGCCGGCCGAGAGACGGACTTTCACCTCGTCTCCCAGGCGGCCCACGGCGGCCATGCGCGTGCCCGCCGGCGGAAACATGATGTAGCCCAGTTTGTCTTGCGCGGACAATTGGGGACCGGCCCGCAAAACCGCGTTGTCTCCCGACACCTCCACCACCACGGCGGATTCCTCGGGCCAGCGGTTCAGCCGCCCCGGCGCCTCGCGGACGGCTTTTTCCCCGCGCGGGCGGTCGAGAAGCGTGACGGTGAGCTTGGACTTCTCCAGCTTGTCCCGCGCCTGCACGACGTAGCTGCCGCGGTAGATGCCGCCGACCTGGGAACCGCGGCTTTCGATCAAGGGAAAGCGGCCGCGGGCGCCTTCAATTTCAAAAGAGGCGTCCAGCCCCGGGCTCCCCTTGCAGAGCACCGTGACCACGTCTCCGGTCCGCAGGTCGGCGTCCACGTCGGGCTTCACGTATTCCATCACCGGCGGGGACGCGGGGGAGGTGCGGGGAAAGTCCGCCACGGACACCGTCCGGACCGCCGACGCTTTGGAGCCGCCCAAGGCCAGCTCGGCGCGGATTTGGAACGTGCCCGTCGAGAAAGGGATCATGGCCAGGAAGCCGCCCCCCGGGAAAATGGACACGCTCTGCCCGTTGACGGTGAGCTGGCCTTTGGGATCCGCGGAACCGTAAACGAAAGACGTGCGCAGCGGCTGCATGCGCGCCCCTTCCGGCGGATAGACGATGCGCAGGCTCGAAGGAGTCGCCAGAGCCGCCGTGGAGACCGGAACCGTGGGAGAGGAAATTTCCACGGAGATCACGTCGTCGGTGGGCGTGTCGGGCAGGGGAACGGGGAGAGATTCGGCGTGAACGGCCGACGGCGTGAACAGTGAACAGTGAATGGTGAGCAGGACCAGCAAAACGGCGGGCGCCGCGAACAGCGAACGGCTCATGAAAAAAGGCCGAAGGGTCGCCTTGGAAACGATTGTTGAATTTCTTTTAATTGCCCATTCACTGGAACTCATCTCATAAATGAACTCGGAGCGAAATTTCAGATTTTGAGCCGAGCCGACGCGGGCCGAGTCGAGCATACTCAGTCGGCGGTATGTGAGCCGAAGACCGCTAAGGCGCAGGCCGAAATCTGAAATTGCAGCCCGAAAGTAATTTATGAGATGAGTTCTATTCACGATTCACCTTTCACGCCTCATGATCCGCCGATCCAGCGGCACAGATAAGCCGTCGCGATTCCCGCGTAGGTGCCGGCCACGTTGCCCGCAATGGCCAGCAGAAGCCCCAGCGGCGCCAGGCTCGGCCGAAAAACCGCGGCCACCAGGGGCGCCGACACGGCCCCGCCCACGCAGGCCTGGCTGGCCGTGGCCAGCAGGAAAAGAGGCAACCCGGCCGCCCGCGCCGCCGCGAAAAGGACCAAGCCGTGAACCGCCAGCATGCCCGCCCCCTGGGCCAGAAACAAAGGCGCCGCCGCGATGGCGCCGAGGTTCGTCCGCGCGCCCAGGGACACCAATAAAATATACAAAATGACGGTGCCCCATCGCTCCGTCCTTTCGGCTTTTTCCGAGAACAGGCCCGTGAACGAGAGCAGGAGGCTCGCCGTTGTGACCAGGAGGATGGTCCAAGTGGCGGAAGAAATCACGGAGCCCACGGCCGGCAGGCGTCGCCCGGCGAAAACGCACGCCAGCCCCAGGCCCGCCGCCGCCGCCGGCACCAAGGCCCAGGGAAGCCGCGCGGAGAAAAAGCCTTTGGTCCCCCCAGCCCCGGAAACCGCTGAGGAGAGGGACGGACCAAGCCTACCCTTCAGGTTCCAACGGTCGAACTTGTCCTGGTGGCCGGCCAGGGAAATGAGCAGGGCCATCCAGCCGTAGGCGAAGAACGTATCCACCACCACCACGGGGGCGAACACGGCGTCGGGCGTCAGGAGAGCCTCTTTCACCGAGAGCATGTTGGCGCTCCCGCCGGTCCAGCTCCCCGCCAGGGCGCCCACCGCTTTCCAGGATTCCGCCGGAAGCCGTTCGTGCAAAACCGCGTAGGACGCCGCCGCGCCCGCCGCGATGCCCGCGAAGCCCGCCGCCAGGGCCAAGAGAGCCGGCGCCCCCAGCGCCGCCAGGGAGCGCAGGTTCACGTTCAACAAAAGGAACGGAAGGCAAACAGGAAGCAAGTACGTGGACAGAAAAGGATAGAGCGGCGACTTCTCCGGAAACACGCCCGCCGTGGACAGCAGCATGGGGATGAAATAGCACCAGAACGGCACGGGCAAATATCGGAACGCCCGCGCGAGGAAAGACCGCTTGCGGGCGCCGTCCACGGCCGCTACAACGGCCGTGAAGCTGAGAAAGAGAAGCCAAGGGTTTTGGATCACCGGCTGCCCTCCGTCGGCGCCCGAGCCGCCGCGCGAAGGCCGTCCGGATATCTGAAAACTTTGTCTTTCAGGCCGGCCATTCGACCCCCAGGCCCGCCGGGAGGTTTTTTGGCAGGACGACCTCCGGCCCGCGGCGGCGATAGCCCGGCCGGACGGCCGTCGGCTGCAGGAGGAGGTCGGAATCCAGGTCCGCGAAATCGAAAACGCCGAGGCCGCAGGCCCAATGAACGGCGGCCGACAATCCGAGGGGCGATTCCGCCATGCAGCCGATCATAAGAATGGCGCCGGGGGCCGCGGACGAATCGCGACCGGGAGCGCGGAACGCGTCCACGATCTCCTTGCCGAGGACCAATCCGCTCTTGGCCAGCTTGACGTTCACGCCTTCCGCCAAAAGGCGGCCGCGCCGGGCGTCCCGCGGCGTTTGAACGGATTCGTCCAGAAGGACGGGCGCCCGGGGCGGCGCGCTCCGGCGGTAACGCGCCAGAGCCGCCCAGTCTCTCTTGGTGAACGGCTCCTCCACCAGCGCCGCTTCGATGCCGTCCCGGCGGGCGCCGGACAGGAGGCGCGAGAGGGCTTCCGGCTCGTAGCTTTGGTTGGCGTCCAGAAGCAGGCGGGCCCGGGGCGCGGCGCGGCGCGCGGACCGCAGGCGGCGGGCGTCGGAGCCGGAGGCGTCGCGGCCGTTGATCTTCAGCTTGAGGGCGCGGAAGCCGCGCCGCGCGGCCGCGCGGGCCAAGTCGAAAACGTCCTCCGGAGACGCCGCGGGAATGGTGATGAGGGTGGTCAGAGAGCGGCGGGCGCCGCCCCACAGGTAGGAAAACGGAATTCCGTGGGCGCGGGCGAAGGCGTCATAAAGGGCGGTTTCGAAAGCGGCGGCGGCCGCCGGCCAGGCGCCTTCCCGCCGCCAGATCTCCCGGGCCAGGAGTTCGATGTCGCGCACGTCCCGGCCTCGAAACGCCGCGAACAACCGGCGAAGGGCCGCGGCCATCTTCGGAGCCGTTTGGAACGCCATGGCCAGCGAGGAGGAAGCTTCGCCCCAGCCGGCCGCTCCGCCGGACAGCTTCAGTCTCACGAGGACGTTTTCCGTGGCGTCCTTGGAGCCCAGGGCGGTGACGAAGGGCCGCCGCAAAAACCACCGAACGGGATGGATGCCCGCCGAAACCAGCCGGTAGCGGTTGCGGGTCACGCGCGCCGAAGGGAAGTGAGAGAACCGTCCGGAGCGGACGGAGCCTGCCTGGCGCGGCCTGGGGACGGCGCGAAGCGGCGGGCGGCGGAAGGGCGGTTCAATCGGGCAGGAGCCGGCCCAAATAGACGTGGCGGTCGCCGGCCGGCTCTCCCGGCGCCACGTCCCGCAGGGAGCGGCCGATCCGCTTGGGAAGCGCGATGGCGCGGACGGCGTCGGGCTCCAAGGCCGCTTCCACGACGCGGTCGCCGCCCGCGTATATCATCACGTGCACGATGCGGTTGGGGTTCGTGGGCTTGGCCAGGAAAATCAGGTCGCCCGGCTTCATGTCGCCGGGGGCCAAAGGGTGGGACTTCATGTATTGCTCGTGGGCGTCGCGGGGAATGTCCACGCCGTTGACGCGGTAGGACAAGTTCACGAGGCCCGAGCAATCCACGCCTGTGGGCCGCTCGATCTCGCCGGGATGGTGCGATGAGCGCCCGCCCCAATAATAAGGCTGGCCGAGGAAAACACGGGCGGCCTTCAAGACGGCCTTCCTCAGCTCGTCGCCCCGCGAAAGCGAACGGAAAGAGCGGATGTCCTTGAGCGCCACCCAACCGTCGCCGCCTTCGGCCCGCTCCACCCGGGCCCAGGGCGCCTTCTCGTAAGTGACCGCCAGGCGCGCGCCCAGGGGGATTTCCAAAAAGGCCCCGCGGCGCGCCGGCCCGCCGTAGAGGCGCGCGTAAGGCACGGCCACCACGGCGTTGGGTTCCCGCCGGCCCGCCGCCGGCGCCAAAATTTCCTTGGGGACCCAGCCCGGGTAGCCCTCCCAGCGGTCGTTGTGGTTGAACTCGGGCTGCTCCAGGGCCTCCACCCGCGCCCAGGCGCCGCGCTCTTCCGCCACCCGGACGCGTTCGTTGTACAGGAGCTGCGTCTCTTGAAGGGGATCCTCATCGTAGGGCCGCTTCAGCGCCGCCGCTCCGGGCACGGCTTCCGGCTGCCGCCGCAGGTCCGCCAGCGGGACGGCCACAACATGGGTCGCCTCCTCGCCCGCCGCCTGGGCCGAAAGCAGGACGGGAATCAAACAGCCCGCCGCGAAGAGGAGCGCGCCGAAGGCCGTCCAACGCCCGGCCGCCCGAACCGCGGGACGAGAACCTCGCTCGGAAGCCGTCATAAGGAAATGTTCTCCTCCCACATCACCCTCAAAATTTCCGCGGTGCTCCAGGCTTGAAAAGGGCATCCGTGCGGGGAATGAGGGGCGTCGCCCTCGAGGATTTCCGAAACGCCGCCCAGGCCCGACGAGCGAAGGTGCTCCGCGACGGGGAGGAGAAGGAATTTCACTTTGGCCTTGGTTTCCTCCGAGGAGCCGTGGGCTTTCACGTAGGCGGTCAGAAAAGCCCCCAGCAGCCAGGGCCAGGCGGAGCCTTGATGGTAGGCGGCGTCGCGCGCGGCGGGCGGGCCGCCGTAACGCCCGCGGTAGCTGGGATGGGAGGCCGCCAGGCTGCGCACGCCCAGGGGGACCAGCAGCTCGCGCTCGGCCGTGTCGACCACGGCGCGGAAGCGGCCTTGCTCCAAAATTTCGTACGGCAGGCTCACCGCGAAGAGCGCGTTGGGCCGCAGGGCGGCGTCGCGCTCCTTTCCCTCGATCCTGTCGAACAGGTACTGCGCGGGCTCGTTCCAAAATTTTTCGTTGAAGCTGTTGCGCGCCACGGCGGCCAGCTTTTCGTAGCCCCGGGACGGGCCGCCGAGCTTGAGGTCCAGCTCCGCCAGGAACTGCAAGGCGTTGTACCACAGGGCTTGCAACTCCACGGGCTTTCCGCTGCGCGGCGTGGCGGGGCCGCCGTCCAGGCGAACGTCCATCCAGGTGAAGGCGCCTGCCGATGGAGGCACGGACACCAGCCCGTCGTCGTCCATGTGGACGCCCAGAGGTTTCCCTTTCTCGTAGGCGTCCACGATGTCCCGCAGGACGGGCACGAGCCGGCGCAGGCGGTCGGCGTCCTGGGTGGTTTGGAAATATTTTTGCGCCGCCCAGACGAGCCAGAGGGGCGCGTCCACGGCGTTGTAGTCGGGCGACGGATGGTCCTCGGGAAAGCGGTTGGGCAGGAGGCCGCCGCGCACGTGCCCGGCGAACACGTCCAAGAGTTCCCCCGCTTCCTTGGGCCGGCCGGCGGCCAGGCAAAGGCCGGGAAGGGAGATCATGGCGTCGCGGCCCCAGTCCTCGAACCAGGGGTAGCCCGCGATGACGCTCACGCCCTTCTCCCGCGAAACCAGGAACTGGTCCGCCGCAAGCACCAGGCGGTCCGCCGCCGGGCCGCGCACGGGGGATTTCTCCAGGAGCTGGCCGCGCAGGACGCGCTCCAGCCGCCGCCAGGAGACGGCGCCCGACGGATCCATCTCGCGGGTGGACGCCACCAGCGCGGCGGCCTGGCCCGCCTTGAGGCGGACCTCGAAAACGCCCGGGCTGTAGACGTCTTCCCGATGATCCAGGCCGCGCCTCTGCTCCCACGAGTACTCTTGGTTTCGGTACCAAAAACTTTCGGCGGAAAAGGCCGCCTCGCGGGAGGCGAAATAAACGGGGGGCGCGCCGGGGGCGGTGATCTTCAGGCGGCGGGAGGCGGATTCCACGCGCCCGTGGAAGCGGGCGTCCTCGCGGATGAGGTGGTGGTGGTTGCGGCAGGTGATCAACGGACGGACCTTGAGCCGGATCTCGGGGCCCGAAAGCAATTCATAAACCACCACCGCCGTGTCCTCGCCGTAGCGCAAGAAAAAAGTTTTCTCCAGCCGCCCGCCCGCCACGGCGAATGTCCAGACGGGAAAGGGGTCCAGCCGGAAGCTCTCCAGGTATCTGTAGCCTTGGGGATAGACGGTGCCGGGGTAGGCCTGGCAGGAAATTTCGTGGCTGGCTCCTCCCGCCACCAAGGATTCCTCCAGCCGGTTGAGCACCTGGAAGCGGTCCACCGGCGGCCGCAGGGCCACCGTGAGGAGGCCGTGGTAGCGCCGGCTGTTGCCGCCGCAGACCGTGCCCATGGCGTAGCCGCCGCGGCCGTTGGTTTCCAGCCACTCCCGCTCGGCCGCCGCGGCGATATCGCCGCAAACGTCGCGCCCGAGGGCGATCACGCCTTCGGAGGCGCCGGCGGGAAGGGACGACGCCCGTGGAGCGGACGACATGACGATGGCCTTAGGCCTTCGCCCCGGAAGCGCGGGCGCCGGGCCGGGCTTTCGCCAGCGTCTCTCCCATGTCCGCCGGAGAGTCCACCACCACGACGCCCGCCGATTCCAAAGCGCGGCGTTTGCCGTCGGCGGTGCCGCCGCCGGACTGCTTCCCCCCGCCTTCGATGATGGCGCCGGCGTGGCCCATGCGCCGGCCCGGCGGCGCCGTGCGGCCCGCGATGAAAGCGAACAGAGGCTTGGTCATGCGGCTCTTGAAAAATTGGGCGGCCTCTTCCTCGGCCGAACCGCCGATCTCGCCGATCATAAGCACCGCGTCCGTCTCCGGGTCCTTCTCAAAAAGCTCCAGGACGTCCACGAAACCCGTGCCCTGCACGTGGTCTCCGCCGATGCCCACCACCGTGGACTGGCCCAGGCCCCTTTGCGTCAGCTGCCACACGGCCTCATAGGTCAGCGTGCCCGACCGCGACACCACGCCCACGCGCCCCGGCTTGTGGATGTAGCCCGGCATGATGCCGATCTTGCAGCCGCCGCCGCTGGGCGGCGTCCCGGACGCCGATCCGGGACCCATTGTTTCCCCCGGCGTGATGAGCCCGGGCCCGTTGGGCCCGATGAGCCGCACGGGCCGGCCCGCCAAGGCCGCCTTGACCCGGGCCATGTCCAAAACCGGGATGCCTTCCGTGATGCAGACGATGAGAGATATCCCGGCATCGGCCGCCTCCAGGACGGCGTCGGCGGCGAAAGGCGCCGGCACGAAAATCATGCTGGCCGACGCGCCGGTCGCGCCCACGGCCTCTTTCACCGTGTCGAAAACCGGAATGCCCGCGATCTCGCTTCCGCCCTTGCCGGGCGTGACGCCGCCCACCACCTGCGTGCCGTAATCGCGGCACCCGGCGGCGTGGAAGGAACCCGCGCCCCCCGTGATGCCCTGGACGATGACTTTCGTGTCGTGGTCGACGAGTATGCTCATAAAATCCGCCGCCGGGCGGAAGGCAGACAAGCCCCTCCGCGCCTCATATTTGGAAGTCTTCCGTTATTTTCCTCACCAGCTCCTCCGCCTCCCGAACATGCCCGCGCGCGCCCGCATCGGATTTCAATTTCGCCTCCAAGGCCTTCAGCTTTTTCAGCGCCTCGTCCCGGCGCGCGCGGTCGCCGGCGACCATTTCCTGGAGGGCCTCGATCATGGCGTTCAGCCTGTCCTTCAGGTCCGAAAACTCGTCCCAATCGCGCAGGCGCACGCGGTGCCGCAGGCGCCCCCGCCCCACTTCCGCCGCGGACTGCTCGAACCGGTAGAGGGGGCCGGCCAGGCGGTGCGTCACCAGGACCGCCCCCGCTCCCAGCACCGCCGCGTAGAGGCCGATCTGCCACGCCAGCTGCCGGCACATCTGCTGGAAGATCGCCATGGCCCGCGGGTCGGACATTTCCCCGAAGGCCGTCTTGCCGAACACGAAGAAAATGTTCCACGAGCCGAAGAGCACGACGCCGAACACCGCCGCGAAAATCAGGACGATGTAGCGGGCCTGGAACGACGGCTTGATCACGAACCGCCAGCGGAGCCTTCGGGGCTTCGGGGTCACGGGGCCTCCTCGCGGCTTACCATCGCGTCCAGGGGGACAGCTTCGTGTCGAGGTGCCGGCAATTCACGAACACGCGCCCGGAGCGGGGATCGCCCACGTATCCCCACAGCGCCGACCCTTCCGACAGGAAATCCGCCGGCGACGCGGGCGCGGACGGATAAACCTGCTCGGCCGAAACGAAACTGCGGTGCCCCGGGTTGGCGTCCCCTTCCACGGGAGGAATCTCGCCGAAAGGGATTTCCTGGACGTAACGCGGCGTCATGGCGAACAGGCTGGCCGGATAGACGCCGTCGTTGTCGCTGTAATAGATCAGCAAGCCGGCCCGCAACGCGCCCAGGTTCCCGCGCATGGCCGATTCCTGGGCGCGGCGCCGGAGGAACATGAATTGCTGGACGGCCACGCCCAGGAGGAAGGCCAGGATGACGCAGACCACCAGAACCTCCACGAGGGTGAAGCCCCCGGCCGCGCCGTCCCTACGCGGGGCGGGCGGCCAAGGCCACGACTTTGCGCGCGCCATCGGTGAGGTCCTCCGCGGCCGTGATGTTGAGTCCCGATCCCGCCAGGATGCGGCGGCCCTCTTCCACGCGGTTGCCTTCCAGCCGCGCCACCAGCGGCACCCGGAGCTTCACGGCCTTGGCCGCCTCCAGGATGCCCTGGGCGATGACGTCGCATTTCATGATGCCGCCGAAAATGTTCACGAAAACGGCTTTCACCTTTTTGTCCGACAGCAAAATCTTGAACGCCTCCGTCACCTGCTTCACGTTGGCGCCGCCGCCGACGTCGAGGAAGTTCGCCGGCTCGCCGCCGTGGAGCTTCAGCAGGTCCATGGTGGCCATGGCCAGGCCGGCTCCGTTCACCAGGCAGCCGATGTCGCCGTCCAGCTGGACGTAGGAGATGCCCGCCTTTTGGGCGCGCTTCTCGGCCGGAGCGGCGTCGGCCCGGTCCTCGCGGGCGAAAAGTTCGGCGTGGCGGAAAGAGGCGTTGTCGTCCAGAACCATCTTGGCGTCCATGGCCAGGAGGGCCGGTTTTTTTCCCGCCAGGACGGCCAGGGGGTTGATCTCCAGCAAGCTTCCGTCCAGGGCCAGGAACGCCTTCATCAGGCTCTGAAGGAACTTGACCGAGGGGCCCAGGAGCTCTCCGCCCAGCCCGACGGCGAAAGCCGCCTCCCGCGCCTGAAAAGCCTCCAACCCCCGCACGGGATCGGCGTCCACGCGGATGATTTTCTCCGGCGTCGCGGCGGCCACGGCCTCGATGTCCACGCCGCCTTCCGCGGAAAGCATGAGCGCCGGGCGGCCGGCGCGCCGGTTGAGGGTGGCGGCGGCGTAAAGCTCCCGCTGGACTTTCACCGCGGGCTCGATCATGACCCGGCGGACCGGCAGGCCGCGGGGACCCGTTTGATGGGTGACCAGCGTCATGCCCAGCATGTCCCGGGCCGCTTGCGCGGCTTCCTTGGCGTTCCGCACCACCCGAACGCCGCCGGCTTTGCCGCGCCCGCCCGTGTGGACCTGGGCCTTGACCACCCAGGGACCGCGGCCCAGCTTTTTCAACGCGGGGGCCGCCTGGGACGGCTTGTCCACCACCGCCCTGGGCAGGACCGGCAGGCCGAACTTCTCCAATTGTTCTTTCGCTTGATATTCGTGGAGTTTCATTTTAAGCGCCTTTTGTGAGCCGAGAGAAACGCTTCATTATATCAAGAAAAAACCCCGCGCCGGACGGAGCGGGGTCTGCGGGCGGCTTTCGCAACCTAGCGCAGTGATTCCAACGCTTCCTTGCTTTTTTCATTGCGAGAACGCCGTTCGTGACGAAGCAATCCCATTGGTCAAGTTCTGAAGATGTTATTTCTCAACGCGAAACCTGGGATTGCTTCGCTGCGCTCGCAATGACAAGGGGCTTGAGACTCACGACGCTAGGTAGTGTCTCTAACACTTCTTTACTTATGTCATTGCGAGGAGCGTTGTCTGCGACGAAGCAATCCCAGCTTTCAGTGCACCGAGAATCGTTTTTCAGCGCAGGCGACCCCTGGGATTGCTTCGCCTTCGGCT
>JBQTIM010000178.1:0-5629 GCA_052388135.1 Elusimicrobiota bacterium | reverse complement strand
TCCTCGTCGCCGGTTCCGGCCGGCGCGTTCCACCCTCTGTTGGTGGTCGCCGGGGTCACGGGGCCGCCGGCGTCCACTGCGGGACCGTCCATGCCCCGCGACGTGCCGATGGGCGCCTGGGGCGCGCCCGGCCCGCCGGCGGCGGGGCGGGCGAACTTCCGCGCGTCCGGCTCGCGTTCGGCGCGCGGCGAGGAAGGCTTTTCGGCCGGACGGCCGGGCCGCCCGGCGGAAAATTCCTGCCGATCCCGGCGGCGGTGCTCGTCGCGGCCGCCGTTGCGGCCGCCGCGGTTTCCGCCGCGCTCTTGGGCGGGCTTGTCCCGGCGCGGATCTTCCCCCCGCCTTTCGTCCCGCCGCCTGTGGTCCCCGCGGCGGTCGTCCGAACGGCGGTCCTCGCGGCGGCGGCCGTCTCCCGCGCCGGGGCGGCCGCCTTGCCGGCCTTCTTCCCCGCGTCCGCGGTTTCCGTTCCGCCCGCCTTCGCGGCCGTTGCGGTTGCCACGGCCTTCCTCTTGAGATTCATCGCGGCGGTCCCGCCGTTCTTCGCGGCCGCGCCTCGCCCCCTCGCGCCCGGAACGCTCGTCGCGGCCCCGGGGCGGTTCCGCCCGCCGCGCCGCCGGCACGGCGCCGGGCCGGGCCGTGAGGCGGACTTTCACCCGGCGGAAATCCATCATGCTCAAAAGGCCGGAGCTTCTCTCCTCCAAGACCTCCACGCGCACCTGCTCGCGCTCCAAGCCCAGCCGCCGCAAGCCGCGGCCCACGGCCTCGTCGAGGGACGGCGCGCGGCCGGTCCATTCCAGGGAATTCACGCCTTCGCCTCCTGCGGATGCGCCTTGAGAAGGATGAACTGCACGCCGATGGACACCAGGGAGCTGGTCAGCCAATAAAGCACCAGGCCCGACGGGAGCTTGAGGAACATGAAGGTCATCACCACGGGCATGATGTACATCATCTTGGCCTGGGCCGGGTCCGCCGAGACCATGGACGTCTTTTGTTGAAGCAGCATGGCCAAGCCCCAGAGGATGGGCAGGACGTAAAGGGGATCGTGCATGGAGAGGTCGCGGATCCAGCCCATCCAGGGCGCGCCGCGGAGCTCGAAGGCGTTGTTGAGGGTGTTGTAGAGCGCCAAGAAAATCGGGATCTGAACCAGGATCGGCAGGCAGCCTTCCATGCCCATGAACTTCATGCCGTTCTTCTGGTAGATGTGCATCATCTCCGCGTTCAACCGCTTGGGGTCGCCTTTGAAAAGTTCCTGCACTCTTTTGATCTGCGGCTGGAGGGCCTTCATGCGCATGCCGTGGCGGAAGCTCTTCACCGTGAGAGGCAGGACCAGCACCTGGATCACCAGCGTGAGCAGGACGATGGCCCAGCCGTAATTGTCGGTGAGCCCATGGAAGAAATGCAGGGCGCGGTGGAGCGCCTTGCCCACGCTTCCGAAGAAACCGAAGTCCACCGCGCGCTCCAAACCCGCGCCGGTCTCCGCCAGGGCGGCGTAGCCTTTGGGCCCGGCGTACAGCCGCCACGCGCGGCGCAGTTCCTCGCCGGGCGCCAGGGAAACCCGGACCTCCTCGGACACGGTGTAATACTTCTCGTCCTTGCGGACGCGCAGGCGCGCGGAGTCCGGCCCTTTGTTCAGAAAGGCGGCCACGAAATAGCGGGCGTCCACGGCCCACCATTGGAAGGAGTCCTCGTGGGCGCCGGGCTTGAGCTTCAGGAACCGGGGCGGATCGAAAGCGATGGCGCGCTGGGAGGCGGCCTGGGCTTTGGGATCCGCGTCGCCCGAGGCGATGCCGGGCCCCCAGCCCAGCTCGAAAGAGCCGTCCAGGGGCGCGGGCCCTTCGTTCTTTAAGGAAATCTCCACGTCATGCATCCGCCCCTGGGGAGCCAGGCGGAAAACCTTCCTCACCGCCAAGCCGTCGGGCCGGCGGCCGGAAAGGACGATGTCGCCGCCGCGCTGTTCGGCCGTGAAAGCCACGTCGGGAAACGTCGTCAGGGGCCGCGCCGAGCCCAGATCGGGCACCAGGGGAATCCATTCGTCCCTTTCGCGGATCCACCATTGGTCCGCTCCGCCGCCCCAGGCGTTCACGTCCACGCGGGTGTCGCCCACGGTGAATTGCGTCAGGCGGCGCCTCTCGATGTCCACGGGCGCGGCGGCGCGGGCGGGTTCGGGCGCGCCGGAGAGGGGCGCGGGCGCGGCGGGCACGGCGGCCGGCGGCGGCGCCCTCTGCAGGCGCGGCCGCACCACGAAAATGTCCCAGCCCATGATCACGGCGAAGGACAGCACGGCGGCCATCAGCAGGTTCTTGTTCATCGGACGGGAGGTTCGGGCGCCGGGTCGAAGCCGTGTCCGCCGAAAGGATGGCAGCGGAGAAGCCGCCCGGCGGCCGAGCGAACGCCCCGGGCCGGGCCCAGGGCCAGCAGCGCCTCGCGGGCGTATTCCGAGCAGGAAGGGAAAAAGCGGCAACGGGGCCGGAGGCCCAGGCACGAGGCGGCCGCCTGATAGGCGGCGATGAGGAACAGCAGAAATTTCGTCATGTCTCTTTTCCGGCGTCGGAGGCGCGGAGGGGCCGGGTCAGGTCCAAAAAATCCGCCCGCAGGTCCTCGTAAGGCGGCGGGAACGTGTCCGCCGGCAAATCGGTCCGCGGCGCGGCCACCACGTCCCACCCCCGCGCGAGGCCGTGCTTGTTCAGGCGGAACACATCCCGCAGGCGGCGCTTGAAGCGGTTCCTGAGCGCGGCCCCGCCGTTGCGGCGGCTCACCACAACTCCCAGGCGGACGGCCCGCGGGGGCCGCTCCGCGCGGCGGTAGAGCCACACCACCAGACAACGGCCCGCCCGGCGCCGGCCTTGCCGGCGCGCGCGCGTAAAATCGTCGGGGCGCCGCAGGCGCTCATGGGCCCGGAATGTGAACCGCGGAGCGTCCGGCAGCGGGCGCCCCGTCGTTATTCGGGAATGAGCTTCCAGCGGCCCTTTTGGCGGCGCCGCTTCAAAACGCGGCGACCGCCCGGCGTGGACATGCGGGCGCGGAAACCGATGGATTTCTTGCGGCGGCGTTTATGAGGTTGAAACGTTCGTTTGGGCATCGCGCTATTGTAGCTCTTACGCCGGAAAACTGTCAATGAAAGGAACGCGGCCTGCGGGGGAGCGTGTCCTCCGGATTTCCCGTCCGCGGCGCTCAGGCTTTACCGCGCTCCGTTAAAGACCTATAATTAATAAAAGAACCTTCCGCCGGACCCCCGGATCCCCAGACTCTTCCCGCTCGACGCAATCTTCCATCCCAGGCCCTCTCGATGCGAACCCGCCTCGCGGGGAACGAACCGGACTTTCCTTAAGGAGGAATCCCATGGACGACGTTCAAGAACGCGCCGAAGAACAATTCCATCAGGCGGCCGAAAAGGCCGGCGACATGGCCGACAACGCCCGCGGACGATTCAACGAAACCCTCCGCGCCGCCCGCGGCAAGGCCAAGACCCTTTGGAGCCGGGCCCGCGAACGCGGCGAGGATATGGGCGAAGAAGTGGGCGACGAAGTTCGATCTTTAAAGGTGCGTTCAGCCCTCTTCATCTATCCCGCCCAGACCATCGGCCTGGCGCTCTTGGCCGGCCTGGCCGTGGGCTGGCTCTTGCACAGGAAATAGGGCCGACGCCGCCCGCCGCCGTCCCCGGACGGCTGCGCGGTGGAAGCCATGGCCGCCGTGGGCCGCCCTGGCCGGATAGAAGACCTGCCTCCGGCCCTTCAAGAGCGCGAGCGCCATTCGTTCCCCTAACGGGAAAGCGAGTCGGCGAGCCCGCGCAACAAGGCGGCGCCGTCCCCGCGCCAGGCGCTGCCGTGCATGCACGCAAGCGTGGCGGGGTTCGCCGAAGCCAGGCGCTCCAGCAACGGCCGCGTGTCCTTGCCGTGGGAAAAATAATCCATGCCCTTGCGAAACGATTCGCTGGGGCCCAGAATGTCTTTTTCCGTCAGGGGGTCGCGGCCCTTTCCGCCCTGTGTGAACAGATCGCCGCACAGGAGCGTGCGGGTGGTTTCTTCCATGGCGAAGCCGCATTCCCAGCCGTGGGGAAGATGCGGCGCGTCGAACCAGGTCAGGCGGCGCTTGCCCAGGGAGATGGTTTCTCCGTCGGCCAAGGCGCGCGGCGGCCGGTCGGCCAGGTCCTCAATGGACACCATCGCCGCGACGCGGCCGCAGAGGGGGGCCGCCTGCGGCGCCGCCGCCAGCCATTCGTTCAGGGAGCCGCACTCGTCGGCTTCCACGTGGGAAAAAGCGACGTGCCTCAGACGCTCCACGGGCATCACGCTGGCCACCGCCTCGCGCACCCAGGGGAACATGCGCCTGGGGCCCGTGTGGAAAAGCAGGGGCTCGTCGTCTTCGATCAGATATTGGTTGAAGGAAAAGGCTCCGGCCCCCGGTATTTCAATGGCGGTGTTGATGCGATAAATGCCGCTCTCAATCTCATGCACGTTCGTTCCCGACCGGGCGTTCGTCACCGTCATTTGGTTCTCCTTTGGCTGAGGTTTCGTGGGAGGCTCTGAGGGCTGCGATTTTTCGTCAAGGCGCCCGTCGTTTGGTGCAACTGGTGGACGTGGAATTGGATTCGCTAAAACGGCGTCCGCTCAATCGAGACGGTTTCTGGATCCTCCCGGATGATAGCAAAGAGACAACGTCCTGGATATTTCGCCGGCGGATTGCCATCCCATCTCGCTCGGCCTGGCCGGGCCTCTCTCAACCTTAACAGGAATAATCGTTCCCTCGAAGGGCCGGAAGCCGGGCAGACAGCTGAAATGAGATCTGTCCGCAATGCGTCAGACGGAATCGGTCGCCCGGGCTGTCGGGTTTCCAAAAACGTTCCGCCGCAGGCCGGGACGGTTGGTGAGCCTTCGCGCATTCGGTAGAATAACCCCATGCCAAAAAAACAGCCCCCGGCGGACCTGGCCCAAACTTTGGCCGGGCAACACCGGTATTTCTTGGCGTTCTTGCGCAAGCGCGTGAAAACCGACGAGGAGGCCGAAGAAATCCTTCAAGCCGCCTATGCCAAGGGGCTCCGCAAGCTGGCCGGCGTGGACGAAAGCGCAAATGTTGTGGCATGGTTCTTCCGCCTGCTGCGCAACAGCCTGGTGGACCATTGGCGGCATCGCGCCGTCGAGACGGCGGCCATGGCCCGGTACGCCCGGGAGGAGCAAGACATGTCCGAGCGGGCCGCGGCTCAACTGGAAAAAGCCGTCTGCCGCTGCGTCAAAAAACTGGCGGAGACGGTGCGTCCCGAATACGCGGACATCATCCGAAAAGTGGACGTGGAGGAAATGTCCCTGGCCGACTACGCCCGGCAAAGCGGGGTCTCGTCCAACAACGCTGCGGTGCGCATTCACCGGGCCGGCAAAACTTGAAGAAGCGCCTTCTGGAAACCTGCGGGACGTGCGCCGAGCACGCCTGCGTCAATTGCACCTGCAGCCATCATTGATGCCTGCATAAATTACGTCCTATTTGGGAGGCCCGGATTTGAGGCGTTTTCGCGGCGCGAGGAGGGCGCAGAGCTGTGGCTCTGTAACCGACGAGCAACGAAGAAATCGCCCGAAGATGGGCCTCCCCGAAGGGCCGGGGCGCTTTTGGGCGGCGGCTGCGTCGCTCGTCGCTTACATAG
>JBQTIM010000177.1:0-2725 GCA_052388135.1 Elusimicrobiota bacterium | reverse complement strand
CCCGGCTTTCCGTGCACCGAGAATCGTTTTTCAGCGCAGGCGACCCCTGGGATTGCTTCGCCTTCGGCTCGCAATGACATCCTAATATGTCAAGAGACTTATGCGACACTACATTAGGGGCGCGTCGCCGCTCCCTTGAAGGCTGAGCTGCCGCTCCGTGCCAAAACACCCGACGCTTGGGCCCGGCGCGTGCTGCGCGACCCGCCGGCCCTTCTGAACGACCACGCCTACTTGGAAAAGAAAGCGGCGGTGAACGCCTTGGATTTGCTCGTGCGCTGGCCCAACGGCCGCGACAGCCGCGATTGGATGCTGGCGTTGACGAGCGTGGCGCGGGACGAGGCGGCCCACCTGGACGCCGTCGCGCGCGCGCTGAAATCCCGGGGCGGGGCCATGGAAAAAACCCACGAGAACCCCTACGCTTCGGCCTTGCGCCGCCTGGTCCGGCGCGGCCGTGGCCGGGAGGAATTGACGGACTTGCTTTTGGTCAGCGCTTTGATCGAGGCGCGTTCCTGCGAGCGGTTCGGCGTGCTGGCCCGCGCCGGCGCCGACGCGGAATTGACCGGGCTTTACAGCTCTCTCCACGCATCGGAAATGGGGCACTACACGCTTTTTTTAAATTTGGCCTCCGTGGCGGCTCCCTCCGAAGCCGTGGCGGCGCGCTGGGACCGCTTGCTGGACGCCGAGGCGGAAGTGCTGGCGGCCCAATCCGCCGGGCCCCGCCTCCACAGCGGCGCTTGACCGGTTCGTGAAGGCCTTTCCGATCCGGCGCGTCTTCTCCGGCGAGCCGGCGTTCTTTTGGCCTGTCCTTCTCGTTTGGGTCGCGGTGGTGGCGGCCGCCTCCGCCGGCTACGAAATTTATCGCGACGAGATGCACGTCTTGTCCGTGGCACTGGAGCCCCGCTGGCTTTGGCAAATGCCGTGGGCCGTTCGGAACGAGGGACATCCGGCGCTGTGGTACATGGTCCTTCGGGCGGTTCACGGTTTGGTCGGATCGCCGGTCGCGTTGAAGGCGGCGAGCGTGGCGGCGGCCGCCGCCGGCGCCGCCGTGTTCTTGCGCACGGCTCCTTTTCCCGTCTGGCAAAGAGCGCTTTTCCTGTTCGGAGTCCTGCCGGTTTTCGAATACTCGGTGGTGCCGAGGGAGTACGGGGCCGGGTTCTTTCTCGTGTTCCTGTTTTGCGCGTTGTATTCCCGCGGCGCCCGCCCGCTCGGGTTGGGGCTGACGCTTTTCGTCCTGGCGAACGTCAACCTTCAATACGCCATGGCGGCCTCCGCGCTTTTGGGCCTGTGGGTTTGGGAGCGTGGCCGGGTGGACAAGGCGTTTTTGGCAGGCGCATTCTTGGCGGCGGCCGGAATCGCCGCGGCCGTCCTGACGTGCTTGCCGGATGAGCAGTCCCTCGTGGCCCAGCCGCCCGGCGCGGCCGGATACCTCAAAGCGCTGGGGGCCGCGCTGGCCGGCCCGGCCGCGCCTTACATGAACATTTTTCCCTTGCTGGGCGGCCCGGCCCGGGACGTTCTTCTGTGCGTCTTAATCTCCGGTCTTTTGAGTCGGCCGGCGGCGGCCGCCGCCCTGTTCGCCGGGGCGTTGATGCTGGATGTTTTTTTCATGGCCGTCTACCCCGCCATGCTTCGCCACCAGGGCGTGCTCTTCATGCTCATCGTGGCCCTCTATTGGATCGCCGCGGCTCGCCCGGCCAAGACGTCTCCGGCGGGCAAGTCCGAGCGGGTCTTCCAAAGAGTCCATCACGCCGTTTCCCGGTGGGTTCTCACCGGCTTGCTCGTTCTGCACGTCGTCATGGCCTTTCACCGGCTTCGGAGCAATTTCCTCTTCGAGCACAGCGCCGGCGAATCCTTCGGGACGTTCTTGAAAGCCGAGCCGGCGCGCCGAAAAGCCGTCGTCCTGGGCGAGCCCGACTACTTTTTGGAGTCTTTACCCTATTACACGGACAACCGCGTTTATCTCCCGCGGGAGGGCCGGTTCGCGCGGCGCGTTTTTTACACGCACGCCAACCGGGCCGAACTTACCCTCGGCGAGCTCTTGGACGCCGCCCGGAACTTCCGGGAAGGGGAAGGCGTGCCTGTTTTCATCGCTTTGGGGATTTCTTTGGAGCGGTCCAGCGGCCTGGCGCGGCATTCCTACGGCAAGGTGTTTTCCTGGACCGAAGAAGAACGCCGCCGCTTCGAGGCGGAAACGGTCCCGGCGGCGGATTTCGGATTCACGGAAAGCGATGAGAATTACCGTGTCTACGAGCTCCGTTGAGCAGGAGCCACCCTGCCGAACGCCGGCCGTTCTCATACGAAAAGGCAATGGGACGACAGGTTTTGTGCAATCGTGTGCGCCGGAGAGCCCCAGGCACGGCCGGCGGATAAACTCAGCCCGCTCCCGCTGAAATCCGTTTCTTCGGCGGCGGGCCGCCGCGGCGGTTCTTCCCGCCGGCGGTATCTGGTATAATCGGGCAAAACTTTCCGAGGGAAAAAACCCAGCCATGTCCCACGCGCCGTTCGTTCACCTTCACAACCACACCGAGACAGCCTGCTGGACGGGGCCACCCGGCTGACGGACGAGAAGGGCAACCCGTCGGAGTTCATCAAGTCCATGGCCGCGCAGAAGTTCCAGTCCCTGCCCATCACGGACCACGGGAACCTGCACGGCGCCGTGGAGTTTTACTCCGTCTGCACGGAGGCCGGCATCAACCCCATCATCGGCATCGAGGCCTACGTGGCGCCC
>JBQTIM010000176.1:0-5590 GCA_052388135.1 Elusimicrobiota bacterium | reverse complement strand
AGGCTTCACCAAATAATCGCAGGCTCCCAGTTTCATGCTTTCGATGGCCGAGGTGATGGTCTTGTAGGCCGTCATGACGACCACGGGAAGGGAGGGATGCGTCTCGCGGATGCGGCGGAGAGTTTCCAGGCCGTCCATGCCCGGCATGCGGAGGTCGAGGAAGACCAAGCGCGGGCTGACGTTTTTCAAGGCCCGCAGGCATTCCTCCCCGTTGGAGGCGGACACCACTTCGTAGCCGTCCTGCTCCAGGATGCGGTGGAAAATCATGCCGACGTTGGGCTCGTCGTCCACCACGAGAATTTGGGGGAGCTTTTTCTTAATCATTTTGGGCCTTGGCTTCTCCGGCGGCGGCCGCCGGCAGCTCGATGCGGAAGGTCGTCCGCTCCTCCGGCAGCACGGACACCTGGCCGCCATGGCTTTCCACGACGCGGCGGACGATGGCCAGACCCAGGCCGGTTCCGTTCTCCTTCGTCGTGAAAAAAGGATCGAAAATCCGGCGGCGGACGTCCTCGGGCATGGGGCGGCCGGTGTTCGAAATGTCCAAGAGAACGCCCCGCCCGCCCCGCCGCACGTCCACGCGGAGCGTGCCCGAGCCCTCCATGGCCTCCAACGCGTTGTTCAAAAGGTTGTCGAGCGCCTCTCCCAAAAGGCCCCGATCCAGGGCCACGGAAGGCAGCCCCGGCTCGAAATTTTTTTCCACCGTAATGCTCTTGATCCACCGGCCCGAGGAGACGCCCTGCAACGCCTGCTCCACCACTTCGGGCAAACTGTCCTCGCTCAGCGCCGGCTGATAGGAGCGGGAAAACCGGATGAAATCCCGCGTCATTTCCTCCAGGGTCCTCACCTTCTCCTCGATGGCGAGGGCCACTTCCTGTCGCTCGTCGCGCTCGTCGAACCGAGCGCGCAGATATTGGGCGCACATCAGGATGACGTTCAAGGGATTGCGCATGCGGTGGGCCAGCCAGCCGGACACCGACCCCATGGCCGCCAGCTTCTCCCGCTTGATGAGCTCGGCCTGGGCCATGCGCAGCTCCCGCGCCAGGCGCTGCTTCTCCAAGGCGCGGCGCACCGTGGCCGCCAGGGCGTCCCGCGGGAAGGGCTTCACGATGTAGTCGTAGGCGCCCAGACGCAAGGCTTCCACAGCCGACTGCAGGCCGCCGAAGGCCGTCATGAGCACAACCTCCACGTCGGGATGGCCGGCCTTCAGGGCCTTCAGCAATCCCAGGCCGTCCAACTCAGGCATGTTGATGTCGGAAAGGACGAGCCGGTAATTTCCCCTTTCCACGAGAGACAGAGCCTCCCGGCCGTTGCGGGCCGTGTCCGCCTCGTAGCCTTCCTCATGCAGAATATCGAGGTAAAGGCTCAGAAAAATTTCCTCGTCGTCCACGATCAAAATACCGGGCCGGGGATCCGCCAAGGGCGCCGGAGGCGGGGAAGCGGCCGGGTTCGCCATGGGATCGGCCTGCGGGCTTGCCGGCGGATCGTCCTTCCTCACCCCTCGAGCGTCGGGCACAGGGCGTCACCCGTCGAACCGGTAGCCGAAACCCAGGAGGGTCTTGATCTTTTCGCCATGGTCGCCGAGCTTCTTGCGCAGGTGGCGGATGTGCACGTCGATGGTGCCCGAGCTTCCCGGCGTCTCGTAGCCCCAGATCGCCGTCATGAGGCTTTGCCGGCTGAGCGCCTTCCGCCGGTTTTGAATGAGGGAAGCCAGCAGGTCGAATTCCTTGGGCGTCATGGAGATGTTCTTGCTGCGGACCTTCACGGTGTGCATGTCCAGATCCAGAACCAAATCGCCGGACTGCAGGGTCTTTTCCTTTCCTCCGTGCAGGTCGATGCGGCGGAGGAGGGCGCGGATGCGCGCCAGCAGCTCTTTTTGGCCGAAGGGCTTGGTCATGTAGTCGTCCGCGCCCATCTCCAGGCCCGTCACCTTGTCGGATTCCTTGTCCTGCACGGTGAGCATGAGGACGGGGAGCTGCCGCGTCTGATCGTTGAGGCGCACTTGCCGGCAGAACTCCAGACCGCCGATGGACGGCAGCCAGACGTCCAGGATGATGAGATGGGGACGATCCTGCTGGAGCTTTTTAAAAGCCTCGTCGGTGTTGTGGGCGGCGATGGGCTGGTAGCCGTGCTCGTCCAGAATGTCGGACGTCAGCTGGCAGAGCTGAATGTCGTCGTCGACCACAAGGATCTTCTTCTTCATCGGTTCTCCTTTCGTCCGGAACCGCGCCGGCAGGGACCGCCCGCCGGCGAGAGCCGCAAAGCCGAAAACCGCCGCCTACGCGAAGATGTTGGCCTGGACCGGCGCGGCCGAGGCGGATTTCGGCAGCGTGAAGCGGAAAGAGCTGCCCTTGCCCAGCTCGCTTTCCACCCAGATCCGGCCGCCGTGGGCCACCACGACGCCCTTGGCGATGGCCAGGCCCAGGCCCGTGCCTTTCGGCCCGCCGATCTTTTCCCGCGTGCCTGGAACCTGCTTAAAGCGCTCGAACAGCTGGCCGAGAAAATCTTTGGGGATGCCGATGCCGGTGTCCACCACGCTCACCGTGATTTTCTCCGCGTCCTCTTCGGCGGCGATGGTGATGGAGCCGCCTTCGTGCGTGAATTTGAGGGCGTTGGAGACCAGGTTGGTGATCACCTGCTTCATTTTCTCCTCGTCCGCCAGGACCATGGGGAAATCGGGGCCGATGGAGCACACCGCCTGGATTTTCTTCTTTTCCAACAGCGGGGCGAAGAGGCTGAGGATGTCCTCCGAGGTTTGGCGGATGTTGAAAGGTCCCTTGCGTATCTCCACGCGGCCGGACTTCAGCTTGGCCACGTCCAGAATGTCGTTGATGAATTGGGTGAGGCGCGACGTGCTTTCCTGGATGATGTGGAAGGCCTTGTTGCGCTTTTCGGGAAGGATTTGGTCCAGGGGCTTGCTGGTGAGAAGCTCGACGTAGCCCGAGATGGCCGACAAAGGAGACCGAAGCTCGTGGGAAACGCTGGAGACGAACTCGTCCTTCAGTTGATCAAGTTCCTTGAGCTTCACGGCCATGATGTTGAACTCTTTGGCCAGAAGACCGATCTCGTCGTTGCGGTCGAAATGGATCTGCGTGTCGAGGTTGCCGTCGCCCAGGGACTTCGCCCCCTCGGCCAAAAGATGGATGGGGTGGGTCAACTGGGCCGCCATCCACAAAGCCGCCAAGAGGCCCACCAGGAAGGCGGCGCCCGACACCATGAGCACGATGCGCTGAATGCGCCGGGTTCCCTCCGCCACGTTGGCCTCGATGACGCTCTCCAAAATCCCCACCCGGGCCACCCCGATGGGCCGGCCCCTCAGGCGTATGCCGGCGGAAAAATCCACGACCTTTTCATTGCGGGCCAAAGAGAAAACGGCGACTTCGACGGCATCGCCCTCGACGGCCGCGTCGGGCGCGCCGCCGTCGGGGAACAGGCTGGCGTAAATCTCCGTCTTGCCGATGACCAGGTTCCGCTCCGTGTCCACGAAGGCGGCGTAGACCAGCCCCGGCACCGATTTGCGCAGGGTCTCGGTGTAGTTGTAGAGGGTCAAGTCCTCGCCGGTGACGCGGGCTTCTTCGCAGACCTTGCGGAAGTTGTCGAGGAGCGTCTTTTGGTTGTTCCGGCTTTCGGCGAAGAGGAGTTTGCGGAGCAGGAAAACGGTGGACGCGCTGGTGCCCGCAACCACCAGGGTCATAATGAGCACGGTGAAGAGGGTCAGGCGCGTGCGGAGCTTCATGAACGGGAGAAAAACCCGCTGACAAAACGATGGTTGGTCATAAGTCCGCTCCGAACGCGGAGCGGCACTCCCATATATATAGTGAATTTATAGCGATTTCAAGGTGTTTTGACGCAGAAGAGTTGAAAAACCGGTTACTTCTGGACGTCGATGACTTTGACCGGCGACCCTTCCTTTAAATCCTGGGGACGCTGGACGATGACCTGTTCGCCCGGCTTCAGCCCCGACGACACCAGCGAAAACTGCGTGGACTTGTAATCCACCTTGATGGCGCGCGCCTCGGCCTTGTTCTCTTTGTTCACCACCAGCACCTGCTCGCCGGCCTGGGTCTTCTCGATGGCGTCGTTGGGAACGGAGATGGCGTCGTCCTCCTCGCGGACGACGATCTTGGTGCGGGCGAACATGCCGGGCAGAAGCAGGCCGCCCTCGTTCTTGAGCCGGGCCTTGACGGTGAGCGTCCGGCTGTTGCCGCGGATGATGGTGTCCAGCGTCTCCACTTTGCCCGCGAACTCCACGCCGGGATAGGCGTCCACGGTGACGACCACTTTCTGGCCCGGGAAAATTTTGTCGATCTCGCGCTCGATGATGCCCACGTCCACCACCACGGTCTCGATGCTGACCAGCGTGGCGATGATCTTGTTGGGCGTGACGAACTCGCCGGGCTCGGCTTCCTTTCCGCCCAGGATGCCGTCGCGGGTGGCGCGGATGACGGTCTTGTCCAGGTCGGAACGGGCCAGTTCGTAGGCCAGGCGCGCCTCCTCCAGCTTGCTGCGGGCGATGGCGTCCAGGGCGAACAGTTTTTCGGCCTGGTCCAGCTCGAGCTCGGCGCGCTTCATTTTCAGGAAGGCGTCGCGCTGGTTGAGCCGGGCGATGATGTCGCCCTTGCGCATCTTGTCGCCCTCGCGGAAATCCAATTGCGCGATGGTGCCCTCCACCTCGAACCGCAGGGGGATTTCGGAGCCGCCCACCACGTTGCCCACGGCGGAGAGGACGTCCTCGAAGGGCGCGCGCTTCACTTCCAAAACGTTGACGGCCGGAACGCCGCCGCCGGCCTCGCCCTCGCCGAGCCCGTCCCGGTCGGCGATCCAGCGGTAAACCTTGACGGAGCCCCACATCAGGCCCGCCAGCACGATGAACACCGTGGCCATGGTCGGAAGCTTGTTCTTCCGCTGGGCGGACGCCTTGCCGCCGGAGAATCCCCCCGACATGGGCCCCGGCCGCGAAACAGCCTTGGGAGGAAGTCCGGATGGACGGACGGCCGGCCCGGCCGCGGCGGGACCGGGCGAAGGAACAGCCGCGCCGGCGGGCGGCTGGCCGGCCGAGGGCGGAACGGGCGCGGCGGCGGGAGGCGGCGCCGTCGGCGGCGGAGCGGACGGCGGGGAACCGGCCGCGGGAGAGGACGGCGCCGCGGGCTCGGCGGCGGGCGGCTGTCCGGCCGACGGCGGCCCGGACGGCGCTGAGCCGCCTGCCGGAGAAGACGGCGCCGCGGCCGCGGGGCCGGCGGGCGGAGCGGAAACAGGGGACGGCGCCGGCGCAGGAGCGGAAGGCCGCTCTTGGGAAGCGGGCGAGGGGCCGTTTTCGGGAGAAGATTCCCGGGCCTTCTTATCGTCAGGAGACGGAGGTGGCGGGTTCATAAGGAACCGAGGACCCGCAGCATGCGGCGCGGGCGTCCGGGGTTGAGGGATTTATACCATAAACGGCGACGGACCGTAAACGCGGCGCGGATGAACTCGCGGAATTAACCCGAATTCCCCGGTTGGATCGCGGGATTCGACGTAAAATCCGGGGCTTTTTCCTTCACAAAAAAGTTCGACCGTAGTCCGGGCTACGCTCTCACTTTTTTGTTTCCTAAAAAAT
>JBQTIM010000175.1:0-2955 GCA_052388135.1 Elusimicrobiota bacterium | reverse complement strand
GGCGGGGTTTTTCCCCCGCTCTTGGGCCGCGGGGCCGAAGCCGGCCGTCCGGTCAGGGCTTCGCCCAATTGGCCGCACCCGGCGGAAATGTCCACGCCCTGGGGTTTCCGCACGCGCACGAAAATGCCCCGCGACTCCAGGGTTTTTTGGAACTTCTCCACGGACTCCTCGGAAGGTTTCCGGTAAGGCAGGCCCGGCACCGGGTTGTACACGATCAGGTTCACCCAAGCGCGCCGGCCCCGCAGAAGGTTGGACAGGCGCTGGGCCGCCCGCAGGGAATCGTTCACGTCCTTGAGCAGGATGTATTCGAAGGTCACGCGCGCGCTGCCCATGTCCTTCTGATAGGCCCAGGCGGCCTTGAGCAATTCCTTGATGGACCAGCGGGAGGATTTCGGCAGGATTTTGGCGCGGGTTTCGTCGTCGGCGGCGTGGAGGCTGATGGCCAGGTTCACCTTGGGCGCCTCGCCGGAAAGCTTGAGGATTTGAGGCACCAGCCCGCAGGTGGACACCGTCACGTGCCGCGCCCCGTAGCCGAACCCCAGGGGCGAGCGCAGACAGCGCAGGGCCCACAGCAAATGGTTGTAGTTCGCCAGCGGTTCGCCCATGCCCATGAAAAGCAGGCTGTCCACCTTCTTGCCCTCCAGCTCCTCGGCCCAGAGGAGCTGTTCCATGATCTCGGACGGGAACAGGTTCCGCTCGTGGCGCACGCGGCCCGAGGCGCAGAACACGCAGCCCCAGGCGCAGCCCACCTGCGTGGACAGGCAGAGGGAATAACGCTCGTCCTCCCCGCGCGAGGGCAGGAACACCGCCGAGAAAGACTCGCCGTCCAGCGTCTTGAAAAAAATCCGGGAGGTCCCGTCCCGGCTGGAGGTTTCGCGCCGCGGAGCCTCCAGGACCCTCAGCCGGAAATTGTCCTCGAGCCGCTTCCGCAAGGGCGCGGGCAGGGTGCTCATGGCGGAAAAAGACTTGGCGCGCCGGACGAAGACCCATTCCTGGATCTGCCGCACGCGGTAAGCCTCCGCCTCGGGAAGCTCCAAGACGCGGGCCCATTCCCCGAAGGGGACGTCGAGGAGGGAACCGGTTTCGAAAGGAGTTTTGGATTTATTCACAAAATCAGGTGGTCCGGGGTCCGTCAGTTTCAAATTGACGGATACTGGCCGGAAAGTTCAAAGCCCAAAGTCCAAAGTTCAAATCAAACACCAAGTCCAAAACACCAACCCAAGGATTTGGGCTTGCTGTTTTAAGCTTGATTTGAACTTTGAGCTTTGAATTTTGGCTTCGCGGGATAGCTCTCCGCTCCGCAAAAATGGCGCGCTCAAAACAGCGGGTCCGAAAGAGAAAGTCAAACCCAACTTATACCTTAAACCCGGCCCACCATGCCTTCCAAGCGGGCCACGCGATCGGCCAGCGGGGGATGCGTGGAAAACAGGGACGCCAGGCTTCGGCCGCTCAAAGGATTAACGATGAACAGGTGGGCCGTGGCGGGGCCGGCTTCCCGCATGGGCAGGGCCCGGGCGCCCGCTTCCAACTTTTTGAGGGCCGAGGCCAAGGCCAAAGGATCGCCGCAGACACGGGCCCCGGAGGCGTCGGCCGCGTACTCCCGGGAACGGGAGACCGCGGACTGAATGAGCATGGCCGCCAGCGGCGCCAGTACGGCCGTCAACAAAAGGGACGCCAGCCCGAAGGCGTTGCCGCCTCCGCCGCGCTCGCTGCGGCCGCCGTAGCCGCCGAATATGGCGGCCCAGCGCGCCATGCTGGCCATCATCATGACGGCGCCGGCGATGGTGGCGGCCACGCTGGAAATGAGGATGTCGCGGTTCTTCACGTGGCCCAGCTCATGGCCGAGGACCCCGGTCAGCTCGCGCTCGTTCAGAAGCCTTAAAATTCCCTCGGTGCAGGCCACCACGGCGTGCTCGGGATTGCGGCCCGTGGCGAAAGCGTTGGGCGTTTCCGACGGAACGACATAGATGCGCGGCACGGGGATGTTGGAGGCTTGCGCCAGGTTGCGGACGATGCGGTGCATTTGGGGGTAATCGTTCTCCGACGCGGGCTTGGCCCGGTAAATGGCCAAAACGATCTTGTCCGAGAACCAATAGGACGCGAAGTTCATGATCACGGCGAAGGCGAAGGCCATCACCATGCCCTGGCGGCCGCCCAAGGCCTGGCCCACCACCAGGAAAAGGCCCGTCAGGCCCGCCAGAAGCAAAAATGTCTTGAAGTAATTCACCGTGTGTCCCTCCTATTCAAACCGGTCGCCCCCGGACAAACGGGCTCCGTTCCAGAAATCCTCCGCGGCCATCTCTTTGCGGCCTTCCGGCTGGACGCGCCGAACCAAAAGAGAGCCCGATCTGCATTTTACAAAAAACCCCAGCCCCTTTTCTAAGCTCGTGACCTGGCCCGGAAGCCCCGGCGCGTCGCCCGCCGGCTGAGCGGCCCGGATTTTCAAGGGCCGTCCTTTCCACAGGCAGAACGCCTGGGGCCATTCGTAGGTTCCACGGATGAGGTCGGCGGCCTCCTCCGCGCTTTGCCCGCCCCACGACAGCCGGCCGTCCTCTTTCTTCAAGGCCGGGGCGGCGGAGGGCTCGCCGCTTTGAGGGACCGCCGGACAGCCGCCGGCGGCGAAGCGGTCCAGCGCCTCCTCCAAAAGCTCCAGCCCCAGGCCGGCCAAACGCTCCCGCAAGGAAAGGCTCGTGTCTTCGGGCTCGACGGGAACGGACCGTTGAAGGTAAACCGGCCCCGTGTCCAGGCCGGCCTCGATGCGGAAAATCGTGACGCCCGACTCCTTCTCGCCCCGGATCAGCGCCCACTGGACGGGGGCGGCCCCGCGATACTTGGGGAGAAGCGAAAAGTGCACGTTCAGCATTCCGAACCGGGGCTTGGAAAACATTTCCGGCGGGATGAGGCGGCCGTAGGCCACGGCCCCGCCCAAATCCGCCTCCCCCCACTCCGCCATGC
>JBQTIM010000174.1:0-2258 GCA_052388135.1 Elusimicrobiota bacterium | reverse complement strand
GGCCCTACCGCGCGGCGGCGCCGCCGCGGAAATCAGCCCGGGCGGCCAAGGCCGGATCGTAAGGAACCCGCAGGAGACCCGCCGACGGGCTGGCTTTCTTCATTTCCGCGATCAAAGAAACGGCGCCGGGATGGACGAGGGCGGCGGCGAAATTCCGAGGAGGAGGAGCGAGCCGGGCGTCCGCGGCGACGCGGGAGAAGGGACGGCGCGCCTTCCGCCGGACCAAGTCCACCCGCTTGCGGGAAAGGATGCGGTCGAGCCCCGGACCCGCCATCACGCCCCGCCCTGGGACAGAGCGGCAAGCCGCTCCAGCTTGTTCCGCGCGGCGCCGGAATCCAGGGCCTTCTCCGCCGACATCCGGGCGTCCTTTAAATTTTTGACGTCCGCGCGGCCGGCGGCCCGACTTGCCGTCAGGATGGCCGCCGCGGCGTTGGCCGCCACGGCGTCCCTTTGCGGCCCCTTTTCTCCCGCCAGGATGCGGCGCAGGATATCGGCATTTTTTTCCTTGTCCCCGCCCAGCAGAGCGCCTTTGGGCACGGGTCGAAGCCCGAAATCCCGGGGAGACAAAGTCCGCCGGCGAATGCGTCCCTCCACAATCTCCGCCGCCAGCGTCGTCCCGGAAAGGATGATCTCGTCGTGCCCGCCGCCATGCACCACCATGGCGTGCCGGGCGCCCAGCCGCGCCAGGACCTTGGCCATGACGTCCACCAGCTTGGGAGAAAACACGCCGATCACCTGGGCGTTGACGCCGGCCGGGTTGCAGAGCGGGCCCAAAACGTTGAAGACGGTGCGCAGGCCCAGTTCCCGGCGGACGGGCATGGCGTGTTTCATGGCCGGGTGGAATGCCGGCGCGAAAAGGAAAGCGATGCCCGCTTCCTGCAGGCATTTCTCCACCACGGCGACGCCGGGGTCCACCTTCACGCCCAGGGCCTCCAAAACATCGGCGCTGCCGCATTGGGAGGAGACCGATCGGTTGCCGTGTTTGGCCACGGTGAAGCCCGCCCCCGCCACCACGAAGGCGGCGGCCGTGGAGACGTTGAAGCTGCCCTTCTTGTCGCCGCCCGTGCCGCAGGTGTCCACCGTCACGCCGGCGGGCGCGCGCACGGGCGCGGCCGCGCCGCGCATGGCCTCGGCGCAGCCGGCGATCACCTCCACCGTCTCGCCCTTCATGCGGAGGGCCGTCAGGAAAGCCGCGATGCGGGACGCCGGCGCCTCGCCCGTGAAAATCTCCGCCATGGCCGAGCGGGATTCCTCCAACGACAAATCCCGGCCTTCCACCAGCTTGGCGACGGCCTCCTGCAGGGCGCTCACGCGATCCTCATGTTGATGAAATTTTTCAAAAGGTCCTTGCCGTGCTCGGTCAGGATGGATTCCGGGTGGAACTGCACGCCCTCCAGGCAGGGCAGGCGGCGGTGGCGCAGGCCCATAATTTCCCCGTCTTCGGATTCGGCGGAAATTTCCAACTCGTCCGGCAGGGAGGCCCGCTCCACCACCAGGGAATGGTAGCGGGTGGCGGTGAAAGGATTGCCGAGGCCTTGAAAGACGGTTTTCCGGTCGTGCTGAATTTTGGACGTTTTTCCGTGCATGAGCTTCCCCGCGCGGACCACTTTCCCCCCGAAGGCGTAGCCCAGGGACTGATGCCCCAGGCAGACGCCCAGGATCGGCACCTTGCCGCCGTAGCGGCGGATCACGTCCACGGACACGCCCGCTTCCTTGGGCGTGCAGGGTCCGGGCGAAACGACGATGTGGCTGGGCGCCATCTTTTCGACGTCCGAAGCGTCCATCTCGTCGTTCCTCACCACCTTCACGTCCTCTCCCAGCTCGCCCAGGTATTGGACGATGTTGTAGGTGAAGGAATCGTAGTTGTCCACCATCAAGATCACGCGCGCACCCCCGCGGCGCGGAGCGCGGACAGGACGGCTTGAGCCTTGTTGTCCGTCTCCTGATATTCGGCGGCGGGGTCGGAATCCGCCACGATGCCGGCGCCGGCCTGGAGCACGCCGCGCCCCCCGCGCAGGAGGAGAGTGCGGATGGTGATGGCCATGTCCATGTTGCCGGTGTAGGAGAAATAGCCCACGGCCCCGCCGTAAAGGCCGCGGCGGGACTCTTCCAGCTCCTCGATGATCTCCATGGCGCGGATTTTGGGCGCGCCCGACAGGGTGCCGGCGGGAAAGACCGCGCGGAAAAGGTCCAACGCGTCGTGCTCGGGCGCAAGCTCCCCCACCACCGAGGACACCAAATGCATGACGTGGCTGTAG
>JBQTIM010000173.1:0-12269 GCA_052388135.1 Elusimicrobiota bacterium | reverse complement strand
ACTTGAACCTCCGCCTGGGCATGCACTACGTGTCCATCCTCCGCGACGTGTTCGGAGTCGACGTGTTGTCCATTTTGGCCGCCTACATCGCGGGGCCGGCCAACGCCCGGGCCTGGGGCGCCGGCGCGCCCCTGAACGCCGAGGCCATCCCGTTCGGCGAGACGCGCCGCTTCGTCGAGCGCGTGATGAACACCCACCGCTGGCTCAAGCGTTTCCAGAAGGTGAAAAATGTCTTCTCTTAAAGGCGAAGGGACGGACGTGAAGGCGCCGGCCGCGCCCGCCGTCGGCGCGGCCCAGACGCCCCTCATGCGCCAGTATCACGCGCTCAAGGCCCGCAACCCCGACGCCCTGCTGTTCTTCCGCCTGGGCGATTTCTACGAGCTGTTCTTCGAGGACGCCCGCCGGGCCGCTCCCGTCCTGGAGGTGGCGCTCACCCAGCGGCAGGGCGTGCCCATGTGCGGCGTGCCGCACCACGCTCTGCCGGCCTACCTGGGCAAGGTGCTCAAGCGCGGCTGGCGCGCGGCCATCGCCGAGCAGATGGAGGACCCGCCGCCCGGCAAAGGCATGATTTCGCGGGACGTGGTGCGGGTGGTGACGCCGGGCACGCTCCTGGAAGACGAGCTTTTGCCGGCCAAGCAGAACAGCTTCCTGGCCGCCGTGTTTCCGGCGAGGGGAAGCGGCGCGGGGGCGGAAACAAAGACCGCGGCCTGGGGCCTGGCGGCGGCGGACCTGTCCACCGGCGAGTTTCTCTTCACGTCCCTGGAGGCCGGCCCCGACGGGCGCGGCCTGGCCGACGAACTGGCCCGCCTGGACCCGCGGGAAATCCTCGCGCCGCGGTCCTTCCGCGCGGGCGGGCCGGAGGAGTCTGTTTTTCCGCCGGGCCGGCCGGTGACGCCGGTGGACGACGGCTTGTTCCATCCGGGCCGCGCCCGCGATCTTCTGGCGGCCGCGTTCCGCGTGGCGTCGCCCGACGGGTTCGGCCTCGACGCGCGCCACCCCGCCCTGCCCGCGGCCGGCGCCGTCCTGCGCTACATCCAAGACAGTCATCCCGGCGCCGCCGACATCCTCCAGCCGCCGCGCCTTTATCGCCAGGAAGATTATCTGGTGCTGGACGACGCGGCCATCCGCCATTTGGATTTGCTGCCCCGGCCCGGCGAGACCGCCGGCGCCGTTTCGCTTTGGGACGTTTTGGACAACACCGCCACGCCCCAGGGCGCGCGCCGCCTGAAGTGGTGGCTCCTCCATCCTTTGCGCGACGCGGCCCGCCTGCGCCTGCGCCAGGACGGCGTGGAATTTTTTCTGGAAAACCGGCGGGGCCGCGACGCGCGCCGCGCCGCCCTGCGCGACGCGGCCGACGTGGAGCGCATCCTGGGCCGCCTCACGGCGGGCCGCGCCACGGGCCGCGACATGAACGCCCTGCGCCGCACCCTGCGCCGCGCCCCGGACCTGCGCGAAAGCCTGGCCGGCGCTTCTTCCCTGCCCGGAGCGGAGCACCCGCTCGGGCCCGCGCTGGACGCCCTGTCCGTCCCCGCCGAACTGTCGGATTTGCTGGAAAACGCGCTCACCGACGACCCGCCCCTGCGCCTGGCCGACGGAGGCGTGATCCGCGCCGGCTTCTCCGCCGAGCTGGACGAACTGCGGGACCTGGCCCGCAACGGCCGCGCCTGGGTTTCCCGCCTGGAGGAGGAGGAGCGCCGCCGCACCGGCATCTCCTCCCTCAAGATCGGCTACACGTCGGTGTTCGGCTATTATTTGGAGGTGTCCCGCGCCAACCTCGCCAAGGTGCCGCCGGAGTGGATCCGCAAGCAGACCGTGGCCGGCGGCGAGCGCTACGTCACGCCGGAGCTGAAGGCCCAGGAAGACAAAATCCTCGGGGCGGAGGAAAAGAGCCGCGCCTTGGAGGTGGAACTTTTCGCGCGGGTGCGCGAGGAAACGTTGCGGCACCGCGACCGGCTGCGCCTCCTGGCCGACGCCCTGGCCGAGCTGGACGCCTTGTCGTCTCTGGCCGAGGCCGCGGAGCGCGGCCGCTGGGTCCGTCCCAAAGTCTCCGACGGCGGCCCCCTGCGCCTGGAGAAGGCGCGCCACCCGGCCGTGGAGCTCGCCCTGGCCGCCGCCGGCGGCGCCCCCTTCGTGCCCAACGACGTTTTCCTCGACGGCAAAGAAGCCGCCGTCCTCATCCTCACGGGACCCAACATGGCGGGCAAATCCACGTACTTGCGCCAGACCGCCCTGGCCGTGATCCTGGCTCAAATCGGCTCCTTTGTGCCGGCGGAGTCGGCGGAGGTGTGCCTGGCGGACCGCGTCTTCACCCGCATCGGCGCCGGCGACAACCTGGCGGCGGGCGCCTCCACGTTCCTCGTGGAGATGCAGGAGGTGTCCAACATCCTCCGCAACGCCACGCCCAAAAGTTTGGTGATCCTGGACGAGGTGGGCCGCGGCACCTCCACCTACGACGGCGTGGCCGTGGCCTGGGCGGTGGTGGAGCACCTCCAGCGGCGGCCGGGGCCCGCGGTCCTTTTCGCCACGCACTATTACGAGCTCACGGCCCTGGCGGACCGCCTGCCGGGCGTGAAGAATTTCCACGTCGAAGCGCGGGAGTGGACGCGTCCCGACGGGAAAAGCGAGCTGGTGTTCCTGCGCCAGGTCGCGCCCGGGCCGGCGGACCGTTCCTACGGCGTGCACGTGGCGGAAATGGCCGGCCTTCCGCCGTCGTGTGTTGACCGCGCCCGAAACATTTTGCACACTCTAGAGGCTTCGGGCGGGGGAGCGGCCGCGGCGGCGGCGCGCGAAGCGCCGGTTCAGGGGGAACTGTTCCGATCGCATCCGGCCTTGGACGAGCTGTCCCGCCTCGACATCAACGCCCTGACCCCCCTGGACGCCCTGCGGATTTTGGACCGCGTCGTTAAAACGCTTCACGGAGAAAAAGAGAAAACATGAAGGACGACCGACGCAAGCACGGACGCTTCCCCGTCATCAAGGACCTGGCCGAGCCCGTGGAGATTTACGTCATGAGCGACCCGCCGCGGGAGCTGCCGGCGGTGCTGACCAACCTCTCGGCCGGCGGCATGTCCCTGGTGGTGTTCACCCACGTCACCGGCGACACGCGCCTGCGCATGATCCTCAGCATGCCCGGCCTGCAGGGCCTGGAAGTCAACGGCCACGTGGCCTGGGCGCAGACCAAGGGCGACACGACGCTGGTGGGCGTCACCTTCGGCCACCTGAACGGCGAGAGCGCCCGCAAGATCAACCACATGGCCGAGGCGTACCAGGACTGCGAAACGAAGCTCTCGTTCGGCGTCAAGGACGTGTGCTTCCGCGAGTGCGCCTACTGGCCCCTCTGCCACAAACCCGTCAAACTGAAACACTGATGTCGCACGTCTGACGCTTCTTGACATCCGTCATTGCGAGAAGCGTTGTTTGCGACGAAGCAATTCCGGCTTTCAGCCCACGAAGAATGGTTTCAGCGCCGGCTAAACCCGGCGCTCTTCGCCTTCGGCTTACAACGGCAGCCGAATAAGAGCCTATCCGAATAACCGCTTTGGGAGCGAAATCTTGGATTTTGAGCCGAATCGAAGCAAAATTTTTCGAGCATACTTGAGAGTATGTAAGAAAAATTTTGCAAAGATGCAGGCCAAAAGCCGAGATTGCAGCCCCGAATGGGTTATTCGGATAGGCTCTAAGCCGGGACTTATGACGCACCACACCGGAAGCCCGAAGGCCGGAAAATTACAGTTTGAAAATCGCGGCGATCCCGGCGGCCTCCCGACCCCCATGGAAACAGCGCCGTTCCCGCCCGCGTCGTTTTTCTTACTGACATGAACTCTCCCCGCGTCCGCAAACTTTCCGAAGAGGTCGTCCGCCGCATCGCCGCCGGCGAGGTGGTGGAGCGGCCGGCCTCGGTGCTGAAAGAATTGATCGAGAACGCCCTGGACGCCGGCGCGCGCCGCGTCGTCGTGGAATGGGAAAAGGCCGGGCGGCGGCTTCTGCGCGTGACCGACGACGGCTGCGGCATGGCGCCCGAGGACGCCCGCCTCGCCCTGGAGCGCAACGCCACCTCGAAAATTTCCTCGCTCGACGACCTGGACCGCATCGCCACCTTCGGCTTCCGGGGCGAGGCCCTGCCTTCCATCGCGGCCGTGTCGCGGTTCAAGCTCTCCACCCGCGCCGCCGGCGCGGCCGAGGGCTGGTCCCTGGAATGCGAGGGGGGAAAGCTCCGCCGCGAAGGGCCGGCCGGCGTTCCGTCCGGCACGACCGTTTCCGTGGAAGATATCTTCTTCAACACTCCGGCCCGGTCGAAATTCCTCAAGTCCGACGCCACCGAGCGCGGCCTCCTTCTCCGCGCGGCGGAAGACGCCGCCCTGGCCTCGCCCCGCGTCCATTTCCGCGTCGTCTCCGACGGCAAAGAGGCCTTCACCCTTCCGCCGGCCCGCGAGGAGGAGCCCGCCGCCAAGACGTTGTCTTCCCGCTTGGAAGCCCTGTGGGGCGCGGAACGGGCCGCCGGCTTGAAAGAGGTCGCCCGGAGGGGCCGTTTCCTGGAAATCCGCGGGCTCGCCTCGGGCGTCCATTCCCACCAGAGCACGGGGCGCCACCAGCGGTTCTTCGTCAACGGCCGGCCCGTGCAGAGCCGCCGCCTGACCCACGCTCTTTACGAGGCCTACCGGTCCGCGTTGCCCGTGGGCCGGCATCCCTCGGCCGTCCTTTTCCTGGAGGCCGATCCCGCCGCCGTGGACGTCAACGTGCATCCCTCCAAAAAGGAAGTTCGTTTCTCCCAGGAAAATGAGGTCTACGGTTTTCTGGTGGAGGCCCTGCGCGAGGCCGTGTCCGGCGGCGCCCGCATGCCCGAGGCCGTGGAAGGCGCGGCGCGGCGGGAAGCGCCGGAAGCGCGCGGCCCGGACCGGCCGCCGCGGTCCTATCCCGTCGCGGCCGAGCGCCCGTCCTGGGCCGAATCCCGCGCGGCCTACAACCTGCAGGCGCCTTTGCGGGAAGGGTCCGCGCCCGCGCCGCCTCCCGCCGCGCCGTCCGCCCTGCCTTTGGAGGACTTTCAAAAAAACGAGCCCGTCGCCTTGGCCCAGCTCGACAAAACCTACATCCTCGCCCGCCTGGGGGACAACCTCGTCATCTTCGACCAGCACGCGGCCGCGGAGCGCGCGCTCTACGAAAGGTTGTCCGACGCGGACGCGGGCCGCCTGCCGCAGGTGCAAACGTTGCTTTTGCCCTGGGTGTGGGACTTGAGCCCCCAGGCCGCCGCCGTGGTGAAGGAGCGCCTGGAGGATTTCGTCCGCCTGGGCTTCACGCTGGAGGCTTTCGGCGAGCGCGCCTTCCGCGTCACCGCCGCCCCGGCCGCTTTGGGCCACGACACGGCCAAGCTTCAAAACCTGCTTGAAGGTCTCGCCGACGATCTCCTGTCGGAAACCATCCCCCGCCGCTGGGACGCCGTCCTCACCCGCGCCGCCTGCCGCGGCTCGGTGAAAGCCGGCCAGGCGCTGAAAACGCCGGAAATGGAGCGCGTCATCAAGGACTTGCAGGAATGCCGCTCCCCTTGGTCCTGCCCCCACGGCCGCCCCACGTTCCTGCGCCTCTCCCCCGACGAACTGGCGAAGAGATTCAGAAGGACTTAGAGTCCGGCGCCTTGACGCGCCGCCGATTTCGGGGTATAGTATTACTTAGAAATACTCAAACAGGAGGTCGCCATGCGCACGACGAAAGTTCTCAGCTTCTCCCTGGCTCCCGACCTCGCCGCCGAGTTTGAACGGATGGCGCGCGTCCGACGGCAGGACAAAAGCGGACTGTTTCGCGAGATGATAGAGAGCTATAAGCAGGCGGAAGTGTGGAGGCGTTTTCAGGAGCTGCAGCATTACGGCGCCCGGAAGGCCCGCGAGGCGGGCGTCTACACCGAAGAGGACATAGACCGCATCGTCCTGCGGGACCGGCGCAAGAAAAAATAGGCCTTGCGGGTCGTCTTCGATACCAACATCTATATCGCCGCACTCCTGACGCCCGGCGGCCGGGCGGAGGAGGCCCTGCGGCTTGTGTGGCTCGGGCGGCATGAGCTCGTCGTGTCTCCCGCGATACTGGCCGAGGTTGCCACCAAGCTGAGGCAAAAGTTCCATTGGGACCCGGCCAGGATAGAGGAGGCTTGCAAGTTGTTCGCGGGTTCAGCCACTCTCCTCCGGCCCCGCATCCGCCACGCGCTTCTGAAGGACGAGCCCGACAACCGCATCTTGGAATGCGCGACGGAAGCCGGGGCGCAAGTGATCGTAACCGGCGACAAGGAACTGTTGGCCGTGGGGCGGTTCGAGGGCGTGCGCATATCCAGCCTGGCGGATTTCATCCGGGACATTTCCGGGTAAGGACACATGCCCCCGATTCCCATCCTCGTCGGCCCCACGGGGTCCGGCAAGACGGCCCTCGCCCTGGAGCTGGCGCGGCTCGGGCGCGTCACCGACGTGGTGTCCGCCGATTCTCGCCAAATCTACCGCGGCATGAGCGCGGCCACCGCCAAGCCCCGTGGCGAGTGGAAAGAGGATTCCCGGCATCCCTTGGGCCGGTACTACGCCGTGGAGGGCGTCCCCCATCACCTCATGGATTTCCTCGACCCGAGGGAGCCCTACAGCGCCGGAGCTTTCGCGCGGGATGCGGAAAAAATCCTGGAGGCTCTAATGAAGGCCGGCCGCCGGCCTCTCCTAACGGGAGGGACGGGTCTGTACCTTCGTGCCCTGGTGGACGGGCTGGCGACGCTTCCGCCGGCGGACCAGGCCTTGCGTGCGGAACTCATCGGACGGGTCGAGAAAGAGGGCCGGACCATCCTGCATGAGGAACTGAGCCGTGTGGATCCCACGTCCGCCGCCAAAATCCCGGCCAACAATATTGCGCGGGTCGTCCGGGCCCTGGAAGTCCACCGGCTGACGGGAAAACCCATCTCCTGGTGGCAAAGCACGCAGACCGAGCCCTCGCGCCGCGCTTTTCAATGGTTCGGTCTCCGCTGGCCTAAGGAAGATTTGGAAAAACGCTTGGCCGAGCGGTGCCGCTTCATGCTCCCCGGGCTTTTGAAGGAGGCGAAGGAGATTTTGGATCGGGACGTTCCTCCCGATGCCCCCGGCCTCCAAGCCCTAGGCTACAAGCCGGCGGTGGAGCATCTCCGGGGCCGCCTGTCCCGAGAAAATTTTGAGAAGGAATTCATCCGGGAAACCCGCCTTTACGCCAAGCGGCAAATGACATGGTTCCGCCCGAACCCGCGCCTTCACTGGATTGAAGTCTCGGAACCTTTTTCGCCAAAAGCGGCGTCGCAAGAAATTTACAGATTAGTTACATCTATCTAAGATGATCTTAATGCATCCGATTGTAAACTTCTTCCATGGAAACAGCCCACCGGACAACGCGATCTTTGGCGGGAGCGCTTTCTCTGCTTTATTTCGCCGTCAATTGCGCCCTGGCCCACGCGCCGGAGGCCAACTTCTGGGCGGAGCGGCGCCGCCAGTCCCAGAGGCATAAAGAGAAGTTTTCCCCGCTCCTGCTGGCCGACCTTCCGGCCGCTCACGGCGTTTCCGTTCCTCGCGACATTTTCGGACAATTCCCGGGACTCCAACCGCATTCCCCAACGCCAACACTTTCGGAAAGCTTCAAGAAAGACCTCCCCAGCGGTTTTATCGAGAGGCATCAGCCCCTTCTCGCCGCCCTGTCTCCCGCCCACGGCGCCGTCCGCGGGATATCCCTCCCCAAAACGGCCAAGGGCGCGCCGACCGAAAAAATCGTCGTCCATATCCAGGACGTCCACTTGAACGCCGACGCGCAGAAGAACATAGGCAAGGCCGTCCAAGAGTTGATGGACAAAGGCCGGGCGGGCCTTGTGGCCCTGGAAGGGGCCTTCGATCCCATCGACATCGCCCGCTTCCGCGCCTTCCCGGATCAGGACGCCGTCCGCAAAGCGGCCGATTACTTGTTGCGCGAACATAAGATTTCCGGCCCGGTCCATGCCGCCTTCACCAGTCCGGCGAAAATCCCCGCCATCGTGGGCGTTGACGACCGGACGCGCTATGAAGCCAACGTGGAGGCCTACCGCCGATCCGCCGGGAAGATGGCCGGATACAAAGCCAAGCTCGCCGAACGAGAATCCCGGCTGGCCGGGCAAAAGTCCGCCGCCTTCAATCCCGCCCTCTTGAATTTCGACCGCAAAGTCCAGGCTTATCAAGAGGGGAATATCCCATTTGGGGACTATATCCGTCATCTTTCGGCCGCGCCGCCCCGCCGCCGCGGAACCGAGGGAGAAACCTCTGCCGTCCTGGATTTCCTCAAGGCCTTGGACCTGGAGTCGTCTCTGGATTTTCGGCAGGTCGAGTCCGAGCGCGCCCGGCTCATCGAGAGCCTAGTCCAGAAGCTCACGAAGGACCAGACCTCCGCGCTCACGGCTCAGAGCCTGGCCTACCGGACGGGACGCATTCCCTACGCTGATTTCTACCGTTATCTGCAAAGGCTCTGCCGGAGCGGCGGCGTTTCACTGGCCCATTTCCCGGCCATGGACGCCTACGTCCGCTACATCCTTCGGGCGGACGCCGTTGATCCCGAAGCGCTCTTCCGCGAGATTCGCGGGTTGGAGGAAGCCGGATACGCCCGCTTGGCCAAGACCCAGGAGGAAAAGCGTTTGGTGTTCGAATCCCGGCGCATCCATATCACCGGCAAGCTCTTGAATTTCTCCCTAACCCCGGAAGAGTGGCGGGAATACGAAACCTCCGAATCCCAGCTCCGCGCGGCGGAAGCCGAGGGCCAGGGAGAGGCTTTTGATTTGTCCTCTTTCGAGGCTTTCTACAAGGAAGCCCAGGCCCGCGACCAAGCCATGACGGACAACCTCATCAAGGCCATGAGAGACCACGGCACATCGGCGGCCGTTTTGGTCGCCGGCGGTTTCCACTCCCGAGGCATCACCCACCGGCTGACCAGCGCCGGTGTGGCCGTCGTTTCGTTCGTTCCCAAAATGGAGAAGATAGACACCGCCCAGGGCTCCGCCTACCTCTCCGTTTTCACCCAGGAGAAGACGCCGCTGGAGAAACTTTTCGATGGCGAAAAACTCTTTCTGGCCCAGCATCCCCTGGCCTCGAGCGCTCAATTCTCCGCCGGCCTTCTGACCGCGGTCTTAACCAAAGCCCAAAAAGCGAAGGCCCTCATCCTCGATATTCTCAGAAACGCGGGCCCCGGCGGCCGCCTTGTCGAGGATTTCAAGCTTGAGCGGTTGTCTCCCGCCTCGGCCCTGGCCACCGTCACCTTTTCGGACGGGAAACAAACGGCTTATCAGGTAAGGCTGGATCCTGGCGGGGACATCGTGCAGGCCGGGGAAGTCCCCACCCGGACCTACCCAGCGGGCCGGTTCTTCTACTCGATGCTTCATCCGAAGGCATTCCGCCTGGCCCAGCGCTCACGGGGTGAATGGGACAAAATGAACGCTTGGATCGAGAAGAAATTCGCCCATTACTGGGAGGCCCTTAAATTCATTCCCCTGATAGCGCTGGGCCATCGTTACCGGCAATGGGTTCTGAACTCGATGCATACGAGTATCTGGGAAAGGCCGGAGGAGATTAAAGAGCGCATTGAAGGCCTCGAGCACATCACCCGCCTGGCCCGCTTTTGGACTTTGGCAGGGTCTTTGGCTTTTCTTGTCGTAGGTGCATTGATCATGGGCCTTCATGCCTGGCCAATCCTTTCTCTTTCCAATCTTCAGGTATTCATTAACACCGTTCTTTTAATCGTCTTTGCAGCTTCCATCATCGGACACGGCCAATGGAACCGGCCGGCCGACCGGAGGGGCGTATTGACGGCTGGCAAAAAAGGGGCACAAGAAAATATATTTTCCGATCCTGATGTCCGTCCACACCCGCTTGACCTTGTGGGAATGACGGATGACGAAATTCTTCAGGCAGCCGAAGCCCAAGGCATTCCTCTCGGAGCCGACATGGACAATCTGGAAAGTTATCGCCATAACCTAAAGGGCCTCTTGCCGTATTATGAGGACATGGTGAATAACCTTATAAGGGATTATCCGGAATACCATTATATTTTCCTTGGCCGGGACGCTGAATTGCTGTCGGACGCCATGGCCGCCGTTGTGCAGGAAACGACCTTGGAAGACAGAGTGACACTGATCCCCATAAGCATGGAGTTGGCCGACAATTTGCCGGTTGACTCCGCCGACACGCATGAATTCCTTGGACAGTTTATCGATATACCGGCGGCCGGCAATGGAACGAAAAAATATGTGGTGGTCGATACGATGCGCGTCGGCAGGGGCATCGCCTGGATGAATCAGACGGTCCGGCACGCTCTCGGACTCCCGCCTCTTCCGCCCCATGAAAACCCGAATGGCAAACCGCTGGGTGGAATTTTGATGGAGGCAGCCCCTGTCGAGATCCCGGAAAACGACATTCCCTTGCCGCCCTATTACCCACAATTTGAGCTTGAGCGCAGTGGCGACAGGTACAGCGAAAATGATTTTAGAGTGCCTTTTTGGCTGGATAGGCATCGTCGTGAGCTTGGCCTCAACTTTACCGTTGCTGCCGTTTCCCAGATGATGCCGCGATACACCGGACACACGAATAGACTGACCCCTAAATCCTTACGAGGCAGGCAGCTTCAATTCCCAACGGCATCCGGCCCTATTGATGTGGACGGCCCTCTGTGGCCGGTAGAGTTGGTCCGTCAGAGCATGCCCGATCGCCATTTCCGGGTAAATTGGAACGCCCCTGTAAATCGAGTGGCCGCCATCCGAATACAGGCCGAAGTCATACGCCATTTCAGCAGGATAAGAAACCCGATACTAAAGGAAAGAGGAATAAAGAAAAATCGCCGTGCGTCGGACTTCGAGAAAGTGGCTGGTAAAGCTTTTCCGGCTTCTTCACCCTTTCAAGGTGCTTGGCAGACAGACGATCTCTTCCGGCCCGGCATGCACGTGGTCGATTTTGGGTCTGGGTCGCGACCCAGCTGGAGTGAGCGGATGGTCAGGAAGCATGGCATTCGTTACACAGGGTTTGATAGCACCCCCGATTTTCAAAAAGCGGCTCGGTCGTGGGTCCGGGGAAGAGAACGTCGGCTTCCTCGCGGTATGCGTTTCTTTGTCCTCGACTACCTGGCTCCTCTCCCAAACAATATTGAGCCGGCGGACATTGTAACCCTTCACAGCCCCAATCCCGGCCCTGATTCGCCGCTCACGCCAGAAGAGTATGCGGCAGCAGCCGTAAAGCAAATGTTCAATGCCTTAAAGCCAGGCGGTGTGGCGTTGGTGTACGCGCGGCAGGATCTTAAGCAATGGGGCGATAATCTGTATGCCGCGATATTTGAAAAAACTCTCCGTAAAACCTTTGGGGATGCAAACGTCGTCCATTCGGAAAATCCACCGGAGGGATATGAGCATGGATCCCTCGATATTAACATCGGCCTCATTGAATGGGTGGAGCCCACTAAGAAAATATTCTTCCAGGTCCGGAAGCCTTACACGGAATTGACCAGCCAGGGAACAACATCTCCGGTTACGCCTCACATCGCGCCGTCCGCTGATTCCGATACAACCGGAGCCGGTCCGGCTTCCGGGCCCTTTCTCGCCTTAAGCTTATTATTCAATCCCGAGGCGCGATGGGTGAAGGTGCTGGGAACTTTGGGGATGTTCGGGGAAATGGCCTGGGCACTGGGGGCGGCAGGACACTTTGCGTTGGCACCCTTGGTGGCTGTTCTAGTGGTTTATGGCGTCCTGCTCCACGCCCTGCTCAAGACCGCCCTGGACCGCCGGGGCCGCAGCCCGCCGGCGGACACGACGGAGGATTCCGCCGCGTCCCCCGCCTTTTGGCCTCTCTTCGGTAAAAACCTCCTTCGCTACGCGGGCCTCTTCTCCCTCTACGGCCTCGCGGCCGCGCCCGGGCATTTCTGGGTCATAATTCCCATCGGAGTCCAGTTCCTTCACGACACGGCCGAAATTTGGCCGGGTTTGCCTTCCGCCCGTTCTTGGACGGCCGTCTCCCGTTGGTTTTCCGAGCGACAAGCAATAGACCCTCTTTCCGGGCGGCCCGGTCTTTTCCCGCGTGGACCGGAAGATAGGCCGGTCCGGGAACCTTCGGCGGCGGAAGAAGACCTTGAGGACATCCCTGTCTCCGGCCCCGCAAGCTCAGTGGGCCGAAACGATTCCACCCGGAGCTTTTCCGATGGAACCGACTTCCACGCGGAGACTCGGGCTATCGGGGACTACGTCAACGGAGTTATTAGGCGCTTCGAGAGGGAGATTGCGGCGGCCAGAG
>JBQTIM010000172.1:0-6380 GCA_052388135.1 Elusimicrobiota bacterium | reverse complement strand
GACGAGCCTGCGGTTGAACTACGGCTGGTCGGGAGGAGCCGCCCTGGCGGTCCTCACCGTTCCGACGATGATCGCGGCCGGCCTCGCCGCCGCGGCGTCGGCCGTGGCGCTCGTGGCGGGGGCCGTGGCCGGCGCTTTGTCGATCAAGACCTTTCCCTGAGATGGCGGGTTCGACGGTTTAGATCAGTTCGACAATCCAACGGACTTTTTGCTAAGATGCTTGCGCTGCGCGAGGGGGGCGGCGCCGGCCGGCGTTTCGGTCGTCTCATCCGGCATCCGTTGGTCCGTTCCCTTCCCTCCTGTCGATGCTCCGGTTCGCCGTCCGCCGGGCCGAGGAGCGCGGTTGTTCTGGAAGGAGACGCCATGGAAAGCCGCATCATCCTCCTGGTGGAGGACAACGCCGACGACGAGGCCCTGACCCTCCGGGCCCTGCAGAAAAACAACATTCAAAACGAGGTGGTGGTGGCGCGGGACGGCGCGGAAGCTCTGACCCGCGTGCTGGGCGCGCCCGGCGCGACTCCGCCCCCGTTGCCCGCCGTCATGCTCCTGGATTTGAAGCTCCCCCGCGTGGACGGCCTGGAAGTCCTGCGGCGCGTCCGGGCCGACGCCCGCGCCCGGCTTCTCCCCGTCGTGATCCTCACGTCCTCCCGAGAAGAAAAGGACATCGTCAGCGGCTACAGCCTCGGGGCCAACAGCTACATCCGCAAGCCCGTGGACTTCGTGCAGTTCACCGAGGCCGTGCGCCAACTGGGCCTGTACTGGCTCATCCTCAACGAACGGATTCCAGGAGCGGCCTGAGCGTGGAGAACCTTCTGCGGGCGCTCTTGGTGGAGGACTCCGAGGACGACGCCGACCTGGTCCTGCGGGAGCTGGAGCGCAGCGGCTATCTGGTCCAGCATGAGCGGGTGCAGACGGCGGCGGAAATGGAGGCCGCCCTCGACCGGCGCGATTGGGACGTGATCCTGTCCGATTTCCGCCTTCCCCAGTTCGACGGCCTCCAGGCGCTCGCCGTCCTGCAGAAAACCGAGCTGGACATTCCGTTCATCATCCTGTCGGGCACCATCGGCGAGGAGACCGCCGTGGAGGCCATGCGGAAAGGCGTCAGCGATTACATCCTCAAGGGCAACCTCAAGCGCCTCGCTCCCGCCATCGAGCGCGAACGCCGCGAGGCCCGAGAGCGCCGCAAGCGCCGCCAGGCCGAGGAGGCCCTGCGCCAAAGCGAGATCCGCCTCCTCCAGGCCCAAAAAATGGAGGCCGTGGGGCGCTTGGCCGGCGGCGTCGCCCACGACTTCAACAACCTTCTCACCGCCGTCCTGGGCTACACCGACCTGGCGCTCTACGCCCTCAAGCCCGAAGACCCGCTTTCCAAAGACATGGAGGAAATTAAAAAATGCGCCCAGCGCGCCGCCGTGCTGACGCGCCAGCTTCTGGCCTTCGGCCGCCAGCAGGTTCTTCTGCCCAAGGTGGTGGACCTGAACGCCGTCATTCAGGACCTGTCCAAAATGATCAAGCGCTTGATTCCCGAGAACATCGCCGTCGTCCCCGTCCTCGCCGCCGACCTGGGCCGCATCAAGGCGGACCGCGGCCAGCTGGAGCAGATCATCGTCAACCTGGCGGCCAACGCCCGCGACGCCATGCCCGGCGGCGGCCGCCTCACCATCGAAACGGCCAACGCCCGCCTCGACGGCGAGACTTCCGCCGCCTACCCCGAGGTCAAGGAAGGCCCTTACGTCATGCTGGCCGTGCGCGACACGGGCTCGGGCATGGACTCCGAGACCCGGAAGCGAATCTTCGAGCCCTTTTTCACGACGAAGCCGGCGGGCCGCGGCGCCGGCCTGGGACTGGCGACGGTTTACGGCATCATCAAGCAGAGCGGCGGCCACATTTTCGTGGACAGCGAAGTGGGGAGCGGGACCGCGTTCCGCATTTACTTCCCGCTCGTTGAGGCGCGGGAGGAGGCCGGCCCGCGCGCGGAGGAGGCTCCGCCCGCCGTCCGATCCTTCCGGGGCTCGGAGACCGTTCTTGTGGTGGAGGACGAGGAGTCCGTCCGCGAGCTGACGCGCCGGGTCCTGGCGCAGAACGGCTACCGGGTTCTGGACGCGCCCAACGCCGGCGAGGCCCTTCTCGTTTGCGAAAAGCACCGCGGGCCCGTGGACATCATGCTGACCGACATCGTCCTGCCGCGCATGAGCGGCCGCGAGCTGGCCGACCGCCTGGCGCCGCTCCATCCGGAAATGCGCGTCCTCTACATGACGGGCTACACCGACCCCGCCGTCATCCAAGAGGAAGTCCTGGACCACGGCAAGCCCCTCATCCTGAAGCCCTTCGAGCCGGAAACCCTCCTCAAAAAGATGCGCGAAGCGCTGGAGAAAAACCGCCGCCGCGAGCTCTTCGAGAACATCTAGCTCCTTCCGTCCTCCCGCCGGGGGCGAATTTCCTTGACACTGCACGGCAAATGCTTTTTAATATGTTGATATGCCGCCGAAAATTTCCTCATCGCCGGAGAGCCGCGCTTGAAAACCCTCGGCCGCCACCTGCTGGTGGAGCTGTACAATTGCGATCCCAAGATCATCGCCGACTCGCGAAAGATCGAGGACGTCATGGTGGGCGCCGCCAAGCACGCCAAGGCCCACATCGTGGACGTGGTTTTCCACACCTTCAACCCCCACGGGCTGTCGGGCGTCATCGTCATCGCCGAGTCCCACCTGACCATCCACACCTGGCCCGAGTACGCCTTCGCCTCCGTGGACGTCTACACCTGCGGCAACGAGGTGAACCCCTGGCGCGCCTACCGCTACCTGGTGAAAAACCTGCGGGCGCGCAACGTCACGGCCATGGAGATGAAGCGCGGCGTGCTGAACATCAAGGGCCGCTCCCTGAAGCAGCTCACGCCTGCCTGACCAGCACGAAATTATGAATGATGAAGGATGAATGATGAAAAGAACCGGTTCCTGCGTTTTTGGTTTTCTGTTTTTCATCCTTCATAACTCATCCTTCATCATTGCCTAACGCCATGTCCTCCTCCCGAAAAAGTTCTTGGATCACGGAATGGTTCACGCCCCACGAGTGCCATCGCCATCACATCAAGCGGTTCATCGTCGATGTCAAGACGCGCTTTCAAAAAGCCCAGCTGGCCGACACGCACTCCTTCGGCCGCTGCCTCATCCTGGACGGCGAGATGCAGTCCGCCCAGAGGGACGAGTTCATCTACCACGAATGCCTGGTCCATCCCGCCCTGCTCCTCCACAAAAATCCCAAGGACGTGCTCATCATGGGCGGCGGGGAAGGCGCCACCACGCGGGAAATCCTCAAGCACAAATCCGTGCGGCGGTGCCTCATGGTGGACATCGACGGGGAAGTCGTCCGGTTTTGCAAGAAGTACCTCACCTCCTGGCACCAGGGCGCCTACGAGGACCCGCGCTCCCAGATCATCGTCGGCGACGCCAAAAAGTTCGTGGAGGGCACCGAGGAGACGTTCGACGTCATCATCTCGGACCTGCCCACGCCCATCGAGGCCGGCCCCGCCTACCTTCTCTACACCATCGAGTTTTACCGGCGCCTCATCCGGCGGCTCAAGCCCGGAGGCCTCTTCGTTTTGCAGGCCGGCTCGGGCAGCCTTTTGCAGATCAAGGTGCACAAGGTCCTTTACAACACCCTGCGGCGCGTGTTCAAGCGGGTCTGGCCCTATTACGCCTACGTGCCTTCTTTCGACGTGCCCTGGGCGTTCCTGCTCTGCGGCGGCGCGGACGCCGATCCCCTGGCGTTGACGGAGCGCCGGGTGGACGCCGCTCTCCGGAAAAGGATCAAAGGCGAGTTGTCTTTCTACGACGGCACGGCCCACGCCGGCCTGTTCCGCGTCCCGAAATATTTAAGGACGGAACTGGCGGCGGAGAAGCAGGTCATCACGGCCGATAAGCCGATTTACTTCTATAAATAATCCGCCGATGCGGGACTGAGGAAAGACAGCCCTTCCCCCGCTCCAGCATGCGCCAGGACCAAGCCCCGATCTTTGAAACCCTGCACAACCACGCCCGCAACAAGGTGGTGTCGTTCCACACGCCGGGCCATAAGAACGGACGCGGCATCGACAAGCGCCTGCGCTCCTTCACCGGCCGCAACATGTACGCCATGGACGTGACGGTGTTCCCCGAGGTGGATTCGCTGCACGACCCCGTGGGGCCCATCCGCCGCGCCCAGCAGCTCATGGCGAGGGCTTACGGCGTGGAGCACTCCTTCTTCCTGGTGAACGGCTCCAGCGTGGGCAACATGATCATGCTCATGGCCGCCTGCCAGCCGGGGGATTCGGTCATCGTTTCCCGCAACGCCCACAAATCCACCATGTCGGGCATCGTGCTGTCGGGCGTGTGGCCCATCTGGATCCAGCCCAAGGTGGACCAGAACCTCGACATCCTCTTCGACTCCAGCCCAGAGCAGATCGAGGAGGCGCTTAAAAAATTTCCCGAGGCCAAGGCCGTTTTCGTGACCAGCCCCACCTACAACGGTGTCACCACGGACCTGGTCAAGATCGCCGAGATCTGCCATTCCAGCGGGAAGATCCTCCTGGTGGACGAGGCCCACGGGCCGCACCTGAAGTTCCACAAGGACCTTCCGGTCTCGGCGGTGGAGGCGGGCGCGGACCTTTGCGTGCAGTCCACCCACAAAATTTTATCGGCGCTGTCCCAGGGCTCCGTCATTCATTTTCAGTCCGATTTGGTGGACGTGAACCGCCTGCGGCGGATGGTGTCCCTGCTTCAGACCACGAGCCCCAGCTACCTCACGCTCGCCAGCTTGGACCTGGCCCGCCAGCAGGCCGTCCTGCGCGGCGAACGAATGCTGGACAAGGTGATCCGCTGGGCCGAAAGCGGGCGCGACAGGATCAACCGCCTCAAGCACCTGACGTGTTTCGGCCGCAAGGAGATCGCCGCCCGCGGCTACGACTTGGACGTCACCAAGCTTACCATCAACGTGACGCGGTCCGGCCTCTCGGGTTACGAGGTGGACACCATTCTATCGAAGGAATACAAAATCCAGGTGGACGCGGCGGATATTTTTAACCTCATCGCCATCATGGGTATCGGCTCCGACAAGTCCGACGTGGACAGGTTGGTGGAGGCCCTGGCGGAGATAGACGATAAGTACCACGGCTCGGCTCAGAATTGGAGCCTGCAGATCCCGTCACTCACGACGGAGATGGTGATGGTTCCCCGGGACGTGTCTCTTCTGTCGAAGTCCAAGAGGGTGCCGTTGTCCAAGGCCGCCGGGCACATTTCGGCGCAGACGCTGACGCCTTACCCGCCCGGCATTCCCGTGCTGATCCCCGGGGAGCGCATCACACAGGCCATCGTGGATTATCTGGCGGACTTGGCGGAGAAAGACATCCGCGTCGTGGGCCAGGAGGGCGAGGCCCTTCGGACCATCAAGGTCGTTTCTTTGCAGTGATGAATTTTAATCCGAACACAGGAGAACACGCATGAGCGCGCGAAAGAAGGCCGTTTCCAAAAAACAGCCCAAAGCGGCGGGCGGGTCGGCTGTCAAGAAACAGCCGGGCACGCAATTTTACGAGAAGAGGCTCCTCAAAATGAGAGCCGACCTCATGGAGTTGGTCCGGCGAAAGCAGGAGAAGGAGTTGCCCGATCAAGAGGTGGGCGATGAGGCGGACGTGGCCACCCTCTCCGTCGAGCGGGAGCTGCTTTTTGAGCTTTCCGACACGGAGCGGCAGAACCTGGACGCCATCGAGGCGGCGCTGCGGAAAATCGATCAGGGCCGTTATGGGCTCTGCGAATCCTGCACCAAGAAGATCCCCAAAGCGAGACTGAAGGTCCTCCCCCAGGCGCGCTACTGCATCGCCTGCCAGTCCCGCTTCGAGCGGCCGCGGTAAAGCCGCTGGCCGTCCGGCGATTGTCATAATGAATCCAGGTTCCGACGCCGCGGACCGCGTTGTCGACGCCCGCGGATGCCTCTGTCCCATCCCCACCGTCCGGGCCGCTTTGGCCTTGGAAGACATGTCCCGGGGGCAGACCCTGGACCTCCTGGCCGATGATCCCGTCACCCGGCGGGACCTGCCGGCGTGGTGCCGCGGTTTGGGCCACGCCGTCGCTTCCGTCCGCGATGAGGGGGCGGTCTTCCGCATGAGGATTCAAAAAGGCGCATGACGAAAGTTTCCGTTCGATCCTCTTCCGATAAAAACATCCCCCTGGCCGCGGTCGTTTTTCAGGAGGATAAGACCCCAGTTTGGAGCCGTCGCGCGGCGGCCTTGCCCCGGGAAATCCTGCGCGCGGCGCGGGAGGATGGGTTTCGGGCCGGGCTCGGGTCTTCTCACCTGTTTCGGCCGGCCGGGGGCCGACCCTTGGAAAGGGTTCTGCTTTTATCGGCCGGCAAGG
>JBQTIM010000171.1:0-3180 GCA_052388135.1 Elusimicrobiota bacterium | reverse complement strand
GGCGGGCCGCAGAAGGCCCGGGTAGATGGCGCCGTAGGCGCGGACCATGGGGTCCTTGTCGTCCACGGCGTAAAACGTCACCGAGCCGTCGTAGGCGTCCACCACGGCCTTGACGGAATTGCGGATGTAGTTGAACGCGCCCTGGATGGATTGAGAGTAAGGGTAACGGTCCGTCCAGGTGTAGCCGTCCAAAACCCACAGGATGCGGCCGTCCAGCAGGACGGCGTAGGGATCGGTGTCGTAAAGGAAGAACGGCGCGATGCGGCGCACGCGGTCGGTGATGCGCCGGTACATGAGGAGGCGGCTTTCCGCCGTGATGTCGCGCGAAAGCACCAGGCGGGTGTCGCCGAAGCGCAGGGCGAAGGCCGCCTGGCGCAGGAAGTGGCGGATGGGAATGCCGCCCGTGCCTTTGTAATCGCTGTAGACGTTCTTGTCGCCGGACGCGTAGTCCAGCTCCTTGGCGCGGGTGTTCACCAGCACGTAGTCGTTGGCCACTTCGCCGAAATAAACCTCCGGCCGCGTGACCTCGAGCCCTTCGTCGGCCCGGGGCGGAATGTCGCGCACGAACAGCCGCGGCAGGCCCTCGGACGTCACCTCGTTCACCGGCCCCAGCACCAAACCGTAGCCGTGGGTGTAGGTGAGGTGCTCGTTGATCCAGATGCGGCTGGGCAGGCTGCGGTGGTCCAGCTCGCGCACGGAGAGCATGACCTGGCGGTAATCGCCGTTGATCCGGTAACGGTCGTTGTCCACGTTGAGGAATTTGTAATAGGTGCGGATCTCCTGCAGCTGGCCGAAGGTGGCCAGCAAGGGCCGATGGTCCCACAGCCGCACGTTCTCCAGCGTGGAGCGGTTCCTCTCCAGGCTCGCGGGCGTGAGCCCGCCCGAGGCGGGGAACGGCTCTTCCCTCACGGAATCCAGCCCGTAGGCGCGCCGCGTCCACTCGATGCCGCGCTCCAGGTACGGCCGCTCCAGAGAAATCTCGTTGGGCGCCACCCGGAACTTCTGCAGGAGCGCCGGGTAAACGCCCGATCCCAGGATGGACGTCGCCAGCCAAAGGCCCGACAGGCCCAGCGGCGCCAGCCAAGGCCGCAAGCCGGCGCGGGCCGAAACTCCCGCGCGGAAAACCGGAACCAGGAAAGAGACGGCGGCCAGCGCCGACAGCCCCTGCAGGAGCCGCAGGACCGGCAAACGCGCGTGGATGTCCGCGTAGCCGGCGCCGGACACGAGGCCGCCCCCCGCGTACACCATGTCGAAACCCGCCAGCCGGTGCCCGACCGCTTTCCAGAGGAAAAACACCGCCGCCAGCACGGCGAAATGGACCTGCGCGGGGCGCGACACCAAAATGTTGTCGTCGCCCAGTTGGATGTCCCGTTGCAGGGCGTAAACGCCGGCGGCCACCGCGATCGCGGCCAAAAGGAGATAAGGCCCCAACCCGTGAAGGGCCTGCCAAAAAGGCAGCCGGAACGCGTAAAACCCGGCGTCCAAGCCGAAGACGGGATCCACCGCGCCGAAGGACGCCGCCTGCCGGAACAAAAGCATCTCGTCCCACAACCGCGCCAGGCCCACCCCGGCCATGAGCACGGCCGCGGCCAGTACCGCGGGGAAAACCGCGTCCAGCTTCTGCAGGACGCGGTGCCTCTCGGGAAAATCCAGCCAGTCGTCCAGCACGATGGGCCGCGGCCTGTTCCGCGAGGCCCGCGCCGCAACGAAGTGCGCCGTCAGCCACGCGAAGGCGGCCGCCGCCAGCCCTCCTCCGACGACGAAGCGCGCCTTCAGCTCCGTCAGGAATACCGAAAGCGCCCCCACTTCCTGGAACCACAGCCAATCCGTGTAAATCCTCAAGCCCTGGCCGAAGAAAATCACGCCCAGGAACAACAGGAAGAAAAACCCCACCACCACCGGCCCGCCGTTCATGAGGGCAGGCGCGCGGCCGCGAGGGGCCGGGCGGACGCGGGAAACGCGGGCCCCGGCGCCCAACGCCCCGGGCGCTCCATTTTCAAACGGAATCCGTTAAGAGCCTGTCTCAACAACCCGCTTTGAGGAGCGAAACTTCGGATTTCGGGCCGAGCCGAGGCAAAATTTTCCGAGCCTACTTGACGACGTATGTAAGAGAAATTTTGCGAAGGCGCAGGCCGAAGGCCGAAGGCGCAGCCCCAAATGATTTTATTAAGACAGGCTCTAAGTTCCATATTTCCTCAAAACCCCCATCACCTTGCCCGATATCTGCACGGCGGGCGTCACCGGTATGGGCGTGTATTTCGGGTTGGCCGGAGCCAAAACCGTTTCGTTCTTTTCGCGGGCGAACCTTTTCACCGTGGCCTCGCCGTCCACCAGGGCCACCACGATGTCGTTGGGCTGGGCGGACGTCTGGGCGCGGACCAGAACCAAATCTCCGTCGAGAATTCCCGCCCCGCTCATGGAGTCCCCCTTGATGCGCAAGGCGTAATAGCCGAACTTGGCCGGGAACATGTCGTTCAAATCCACGGTCGCTTCCACGTCGCCCGACTCCCACACCGGCGCGCCGGCCGGCACGCGTCCCAGCAGGGGAAAACCGCCCAACCCTTCCGCCAGCCGCAGGCCCCGCGCCAGACGGTGGCCTCGCCCTCCCCCTTTTCCCGCCGGCCGGGCGGAACGAAACCGGAGCGCCCCTTTTTTGGTCAGACCTTCCAAATGGCACTGCACGGTCCGCAGGGACGAAAACCGGAAATGCCGGGCGATCTCCCGGATGGTGGGCGGACAACCCGCCTCCCGGATGAACTGCCGGATGAACTCCAGCACGTCCGACTGCCTCTGCGTCAGTTTTTTGTTTTCCATGCAACGATGAAGCGACCCGCCACCACGCTAGTGCAGTGTCTCTAACACTTCTTTACTTATGTCATTGCGAGGAGCGTTGTCTGCGACGAAGCAATCCCGGCTTTCAGTACACCGAGAATCGTTTTTCAGCGCAGGCGACCCCTGGGATTGCTTCGCCTTCGGCGCGCAATGACATCCTAATAAGTCAAGAGACTTATGCGACACTACACGAGAAGTCATCCGAAAACCTCTCGTCGGAAGCGATTCCGATTTTTCCGCGCCCTGCGGCTTCGGTGCGCGTCGGGTACAGGCCGCCGAGGGCCGGCGCCCCTCGCGCTCTTCGCCGCGGCGCGGGAAAATCGGCCTCCTCCTCGATGGCAGGGTTCC
>JBQTIM010000170.1:0-15007 GCA_052388135.1 Elusimicrobiota bacterium | reverse complement strand
ACACCGTTCGCCCTGAGCCTGTCGAAGGGCGGACAGCGCTTCCCGACGACGCCGTTCATGCTTCGACAAGCTCAGCACGAACGGCGGATATTCATGAGATGGTTTGTAAAAACCGGCCCCTCGGCCGTCCCCTGCTCCGGCCCGCGCGGGACGCGGCCGCGCGCCTTCTTTTCTCGACTATCGCATGAAAAAATGCCACAATAGGCGCAAGCAGCTCTAGCGTGACGACCGCAAAGGAGCCCTTTGCGGTCTTTTATTTTTAAGGAGACGAAACCCATGCCTTTCGCGCAACTCGGCCTGCACCCGGACTTGGTCCGGGCCGTCAAGGCCATGCATTACACCGATCCCACGCCCATCCAAAAAGGCGCCATCCCCATGGCCCTGGCCGGGCGGGACATCCTCGGCTGCGCCCAGACGGGCAGCGGCAAGACGGCGGCTTTTATTCTGCCCATCCTGCAGCGCCTTTTGGAGCGCGAACCCGACGCCGCCAAGGTCACCCAGTCGCTGGTGCTGGTTCCCACCCGGGAACTGGCCCAACAGGTGGAAACCACCTTCCGGGACTGCGGACGCTTCACGCCTTTCAAAGTGGTCGTCGTCATCGGCGGCGTGGGCTATTCCAATCAGACCAAGTCGGTGTCCCTGGGCGCGGAGATGATCGTGGCCACGCCGGGCCGCCTGCTGGACCACCTGCGGCAAAGGAATTTCCGCCTCGACGGGATCAAAGACCTGGTGCTGGACGAAGCCGACCGCATGCTGGACATGGGCTTCCTGCCGGACATCCGCGCCATCATCAACCACCTGCCCAAGGACCGGCGGACCCAGATGTTCTCGGCCACCCTGCACGGGCAGATTGAAAGCGTGGCGGCCTTCGCCCTGCGCGATCCCCACCGCGTGGAGGTGAGCCGCCCCACCACCGTGGCCGAGGGCATCAGCCAGGTGGTCTACCCCGTCATCCAGGCGCAGAAGACGGAACTGTTGCTGGCGCTCCTGAAAGCGACGGAGATGAAATCGGTGCTGGTGTTTTCCCGCACGAAGCACGGGGCCGACCGCCTGGCCCGGCGCCTGAACCAGGCCGGCTACTCCGTGGACGCCCTGCACTCCGACCGTTCCCAGAGCGAGCGCACGGCCACCATGGAGCGCTTCCGCTCCGGCCGCATGCAGATCCTGGTGGCCACCGACATCGTGGCCCGCGGCATCGACGTGAAGAACATCAGCCACGTGGTGAACTACGACGTGCCGCGCTTCCCCGAGGATTACGTGCACCGCGTGGGCCGCACGGCCCGGGCCTACGGCGTGGGCGACGCCATCACCCTCATGGACCCGACGGAGCTGATGTTCGTGAAGGACATCGAGAAGTTCGTGGGGATCGTGTTCCCGCGGGCGGTGATTCCGGATTTCCAGTATTCCAGCTACGCGCGGCCGCCGCTGTTCAGCAACTTCAAGCCCGGCGCTCCGGGCTCGTCTTCGCCCGGCCCGGCCTTGCCGGCCAAGCCGGTTTCGCCGGCCAGCCGGTTTCTGAGCGGCCTGCGCCGCCCGCGCCGAGGCTTCCGCCGCTAAAGTTCGTTCCGCTTCTTCCTTCGGGCCGGTTTCCCTTCGCGGGAGGCCGGCCCGATTTTTTTCAACGTCCCGTGTTTTCCAGGAAATCCAGGTTCAAGGGGAGGGGCCGGCCGATCCAGAGAGGGTGGTCGCGGTGGTCTTTGAGGTCGTCGCCGGTGACGGGATGCACGAGGACGGAATGGGTTCCGTGATGGAGCATGAGCCAGGCCAGGAGGCCCTCCAGTTCGCCGGGGGGAACGTCGATCTCGAACATGGGGAGGGGATGCGGGCCGATGGGGCGGGGAACCGGAGGGTGGACGACGACGCGCCCCGCCAGCGCCCGGGCGACGCCGGCCCGCAGGATTTCCGCCGAGGCCGCGGTGTCCGGGTCGAAATAAACGTGGGCGTGGTAGCCGCGGATTCCGGGCATGCGCGGCCGCCGCTTAAGGGGCCGGCTGTTCTCCCCAGGTTTCGCGAAGGTAGTCTTCGCGGCCGGAGCCTTTGCGGTACTGCCGGTAGTGCCCGGGGTTCTTCTTGTAATAATCCTGGTGGTAGTCCTCCGCCGGGTAGAACTCGGAGGCGCGGAGGATCTGGGTGGCGATGGGTTTCGTGAACTTCCCGGATTTCGCCAGTTGTTCCTTGGACGCTTCGGCCAGGCGCTTCTGCTCCTCGTCGTGGTAGAAAATGGCGGTGCGGTATTGGGTGCCCACGTCGGCGAACTGGCGGTTGACGGCGGTGGGGTCGATGTTGCGCCAAAAAGTGTCGAGGAGTTTCTCGTAGGTCACCTGGGCGGGATCGTAAAGGACGTGGACCGATTCCGTGTGCCCCGTGGCGCCTGAGCAGACCTGCTCGTAGGTGGGTTTCTTGGTTTGTCCCCCGGCGTAGCCGGAGGTGACGGAGAGCACGCCCTTGAGCTTTTCAAAGGGCGGCTCCATGCACCAGAAACAGCCCCCGGCGAAAGTCGCGTTCTTCAGCACGGTCGGATCGGGCATGGTTTTCGTTTTTCCTTCCCCGGCGCGGACGGCGCCGGCCGCCAGCAGGACGGCGGCGAAAGCGGCGGCCGCCTTTCCCGCGCTCATTTCCGGATCAGTTTAAAGGCGTGGTTCCAGGTTTGCGTGCGGAGGAAGTGGAGGATCCAGATCATGGCGAGGCCCTCCAGGTAGCGGGAGGCTTCCAGGCTCCCCAGGTCGATGGCGGGCCAGCCCAGCTCCTTGCAGAGCTTGGCAACGGTTTTCTTGGCTTCCTCGTCGTTGCCGCAGAGGAACATGTCCGGCGGCCCGCCGGGAAAATCGGGCTTCACCATGTGGGCGTTGCCCACGGAATTGAAAACTTTCACGATCTTGGCCTGGGGCAGCCAGCGCTGGACTTGCTCGCCGCCGGAATCGCGGTTGCCCAGGGCCAACTCCGGCGCCTTCTCAGGGTGGAAAACCAGGGGGTTGGTGGCGTCCAGGACGACCTTGCCGGCGAAATTCTGCGCGCCGGCCAGCTTGAGGGCGTTCTCGGTGCCGCTCCACAGGGTGGCCAGCAAAAGCACCTCGCCGAAGGCGGCGGCCTCCGCGAAAGTGCCGGCCGAGGCCTTGGTGCCCGTCTGCTCCACCCATTCCAAAACTTTTTCCTTTTTGCCCGGGTCCCGCGAGCCGAGCTTCACCTCATGCCCCGCGCCGACGAATCCCGCTCCCAGAACACGCCCCACGTCTCCCGAACCAATGACGCCGATCTTCATGCGCGAACCCCCTGGAGGAAATGAAGGGAATTATATCATTTCGAACTCGGGCGAACCGGTCACTTCATTTTCGCCTTGGCGCGGTCGCGGTCGGAGCGGTCTTGGCGGAGCGTGGACAAAAGCAGGTAGAGGCCCAGGCCGGCGGCGGCAACGTAACCCGCGGCGCCCAGGAGTTGAAGGGGAGGAGGCGAGGGGTCGCGCAGGATCAGGGAGGACCCGACGATGAGGGCGGCGGAGATCAAACCCGCCGTGATGCGGTTGGCGATGCGCTGGAGCCCGGCCAGCAGGTCGTCGGCCTGGCTGAGCTTGAGGTTCACGCCCGTTTTCCCGGCGGCCAACTGCTCGATGAAGCCCCGGGACCGGCGCGGCAGCTCCAGCGCGAGCTGGCTCAGCTCCAGGAAGGCCGTGTAGAAGTTTCGCGGGTTGAGCTGGCGGCGCAGCTTTTGCGCCAGGAGCGATTCCGCGTAATCCCGCGTGACCCGCGCCGGATCGAAGCCGGGATCCAGCGCGCGCGTGACGCCGTCGAGGTGGAGCAGGGTCTTGGCCAGGAGGCCGACCTCGCCCGGAATTTGCAGGCCGTCGTCGGCCGCCAGGCCCACCACGCGGAAGAGGAGCTGGCCCGTGTTGGCGCGGCGCGCGTCCAGGCCGTGGAAATCGGCCACGGCCTGGGCGATGTCGCGGCGGAACTTCTCCGGATCGAACCCGTCCTGAGGCGCGCCCATCTCCAGGGCGATGTCGGCCACCTCCGCCCCGCGGTTTTCGGTGAGGCTCAAGAGCAGGCGCATGAGCTGGTTCTGCTGCTCGTCGCCGATGCGGGCCGTCATGCCGAAGTCCAGCAAAACAACGTGGTCGCCCCTGAGGAAAATGTTCCCGGGATGCGGATCGCAATGCCAGAAGCCGTCCACCCCGACCTGCTTGAGGTAGGCCCGCAGGAGCGCGGCCGCCAAGCGCGGGCCGCCGGGCCGCGGGGGCCCTTCCGCGACGCGCGCCAGCTTCACGCCGCGCACCAGCTCCATGGTGAGGACGCGCTGGGAGGAAAGATTTTCGAAGACGGCGGGAACGTGGATCTTGGGAAACTCTGCCAGGTTGCGGGCCAGCAGGGCGGCGTTCTTGGCTTCCTGCAGGTAGTTCAGCTCGCCGGTGAGCGTGGCGCGGAACCGGCGCACCATGTCGGACAAGTTGATGCGCCGTCCCAGGCCGGTGCGGGCCTCGAGGGTCTGGGCGATCTCGGCCAGCACCTCCAGGTCCCTCTCGGCGGCCTCGCGCACGCCGGGGCGCTGCACCTTGACGGCCGCGTGGCGCCCGTTCTTCAAGACCGCCTTGTGCACCTGGCCGAGGGAAGCGGCGGCCAGGGGCTCCTCGTCGAAGGACTTGAAGAGTTCCTCCAGCGGCGCCCCGAGGTCGCTCTCAATGATCTCCCGCGCTTGGGCGAAGGGGAAGGGCTCCAAGTCGTCCTGGAACGACTCCAGGACGGCGATGTATTCCGGCGGCACGATATCGGGCCGGGTGGACAGCACCTGGCCGAACTTGATGAAGGCGGGGCCCATTTCCTTCAGGGAGCGGGCGAAGCCCTCCGCCCTTTCGCGGATGTCGGGCTCGAGGGGCCGCTCGGGATCGTCTTCGCCCAGGCCCGCTTTGTCCGGATCTGGGCGCAGGCGGAAGTCCCGCAGGGCGTAGCGGACCGCCAGCAGGGAGATGTCTTTGTATTGAACGAGATGCTTCAGCGTCAGCATGGGGCCGGCGCCGCGCCGGCGGGCGGCGGGTTCAGCGGGTCTTCCTGGTCCGCGAACGGCTCCCGGGCTTGGCGCTGAGGACGGCCCGGCGGGCGGCCCGGGCGCGGCGGCGGGACGGCTCCATAAACGCGTCGCGGGCGCGGCGGACGGCCTCCAGGGCGGTTTCGGGGTCGGCCAGGCGGGCGACGCGGGCCGCGGCGCCGGCCGCCCCTTCCACCACGGCGTCCACGATGCCGGCGGCGGTGATGTTTTTCTTGTTTTTCATGGCTCCTCCTGAAAAAAGTGAGGCCGAAGGCAAAAACCCTTCGGCCTCACGCGATCGTGCGGGCCGGGGCCGGCGTCAGTCGATGGTGTCTTCGACGTTGTCCCCGGCGTCTTCCATCTCGTCGCCGACTTCGTCGGCGGCCTCGTCCACTTTTTCTCCGGCGCGCTCAGCCGGTCCCTGCTCGCAGCCGGACAGGACGGCTCCGGACGCGCTGAACAGGACGAGGAAAAGCCAATGCCATGCTTTCATGAGGTCCTCCGTAGTGACTGGGATTGGGGGGGTTCGCTGCGGGAAGTCAACGGGCGGACGCCCGTCTCTTTCCTTCAGTATAGCAGTTTAGGAGCGGTCGGGCACCGTTCCGTCGGGAAGCCGCCAGGGGCGCGGCGGGCGGAACGGAAAAAGCAGGCTTCCGAGCAGAGTGAGCTCCCGCGGATCGCGGTGGGAGGGAATGCCGATGACGACGTCCTCCTGGGGAATGCCCAGGCGGAGGGAGCGGTGGAGCCGGTCCCAGACGGAGAGAACCGTGGAGAAGTTGGAGTCGGTTTCCCTGCGCACGATGGAGTGGTGGATGCCGTGCCTGCGCGGCGTGACGACGGCGAGGGACAGCGCGCTTTCCAGGCGGGCCGGCAGGCGCATGTTGCTGTGGTGGAAATGGACGGCCGCCAGGGCCGCCGCGTCGTACGCGAGGACGGCGGCCGGCCAGAGGCCGAAGATCAAAATTTCGGCGGCCCGGGGCGCGGTGGATAAAGCCAATTCGATGAAGTGAAAGCGGGCGGCCGTGGAGACGTCCATGTCCAAATCCGCGTGGTGGGCGCCGTGGAACCTCCAGAGGAAAGGAACTTTGTGGTTGGCCCAATGCCACAGGTACAGAGTGTAATCCAACGCCAAGAAACCCAGAACGACGCGGGCCGCCTCGGGCAGGGGAAAGAGGTTGAGCAGGCCCCAGCCCTCGTCGGAAACGCGGGCGGCCAGGGCCAGCAGGGAGGAATAAAACCCCAGGCGCATGACGGCGGATCCCAGGGCTCCCATGGACAGGTTCCGGAAAAGCCGCGGCATCTTGGGCTGGGTGGGGCGGCGCAGGGGACGGAAATGCTCGTAGAGGAGGAAGGCGGTGTAAAGCAGCGCGGCGCCGCAGGCCGTGAAGAGCATCCGCTCAATGTCCATGCTCATGGTCCTTTCTTCCGCGCCCTAAGGAGAATAATAATTGTGCGTCATCTTGGCGCGGCGGTAGCGCTGGAGGGTCCAGAGGCGCGGCTCGTCCGGCCGCGGGTTCGGGTCCGGGTTGGCGTACACGTGGAGGGCGGTTTCCGTGACCAGGATGACCTCCTCCCGCCAGTCGCCGGCCACGTCGGCGACGTAGATCCTCTGGGCCCGCGAGGGAAAGCGGCGCAGGAACCGGCCCGTCAACGCGTCCACCACGGCGGCGTCGCCGTCTTTGTGGCGTTCCTTCAGCGCCAAATGCTGGCGGCCGCTGCCGTCCCAGTGGACGGCGAAAATCGCATCCACGCCCTTGGGCGTCCAATCCGCCGGTGCGGCGTCTCTCATGTTCCAGCGGGCGATGACGGCGCCGGTGGAGCTGAAGACCCAGGGGGATTGGTCCTCGTCGCGGCGCGAGCGGCACCATATTTCCAGGCCGGGCCGGTCCGGATCGAAATCGCCCACCGCGGCGTTCTGCGGTTCTTGATATTCCACGTGGCGGTCCCACAACAGGCCGTCGAGGTTGTAAAGGAATGTGCGCATGCCTTCGCCTTCTTGAAGAGCCACCAGCTCCAGATTCGGCAGGTCGGGGCGGACGTCCTCGACGTAAACAGAGTCCAGATGGCCCTGGTAATGGGGAAACTTGAACCAAGGAATGTGCTTCTCCGGGCGGCGCCGGCGCAGCCAGGCGTAGAGGCGGCCGGGCCGCGTCCAGGGCACCAGGGTTCCGTCGGCGCGGAAGAACGTGGCGCCGATGATCTCGTCCACGCCGTCGCCGTCCAGGTCCGAGGCGCGGAGGCCGTTGTGCGCGCAGCCCAGATATTCGGAGGTGGACCAGAGAAGCGCCGGGGCCGGCCCGTCGAGGGAATAGGCCGCCACGAAACGGCCCATGCGGTAGCCCGAGGGGTCCGTGGACTGCGCGATGAGGTCGCGGTCGCCCCGGCCGCGCAAGTTGCATAGCACGAGGTGCTCCGGCGGAGGGAAACCCGGAGGCCGCGGAAGTTCGCGCCGGGCGAGGACGCGGCCCGTGGCGCCGTCCAGGGAGATCAGCCGGCCGGCTCCGTCGAGAAACAGAACTTCGGCTCTTCCGTCGCCGTCGGAGTCGCCGGCGGCCAGGCCGGGGGCGTGCAGGCCGGGCAGGCCTTCGGTCTCGCTTTGGGCGGACAGCCGGATGTCTTCCTCGGCGATCCAAAGGAGGCGGCCGCCGTGATCGTAGGCGCCGATCTGGCCCGGCCGCGTGATCAAATAATCCAGCAGGCCGTCGCCGCTGACGTCGTAAACCGTGACGCCGCCGCGGCCCGTTTCCCGGCCCTCGCTGCCCGGCGCGAGGCCGGAGCGGAGGCCCTTCAAAGGGATGACGAAGGGGTTGCCGGGATAGGCGGGCCAGGGTTTTTCCTCGGCCGCCAGGGCGCCGCCGAGCAATAGGAAAGAGAAGAAAAAAGCCCGCTTCACGTCCGGCGGTCGAGGGGAACGAAAGGCCGGGTCGCCGGCCCGACGTACTCCGCGTCGGGCCGGATGAGCTTGTTGTCCGCGCGCTGTTCCAAGATGTGCGCGCACCAGCCCGCCGTGCGGGCCGCGGCGAATATGGGCGTGTAATAGGGAACCGGAATGCCCAGCAGGCGGTACACCACCGAGGCGTAAAGGTCCACGTTGGGGAGGATGCCGGTTTTTTCTTTCATGACCTCCTCCACCGCCTGGGCCGTCTCGACCCAGAGGGGACGGCGCTTGCGGCGGCTCAACTCCAGCGCCAGGCGCTTGGCCAGGGGGTGGCGGGAATCGCCGTTTCTGTAGACGCGATGGCCGAAACCCATGATTTTTTCTTTGCGCGCCAGCGCCGTTTCCACCCAGGCGCGGGCCTTCTCCGGCCGGCCGATTTTGGACAGCGTCTCCATGGCTTTCTCGTTGGCGCCGCCGTGCAAGGGGCCCGAAAGGGCGGCCGCGGCCGCCGCCACGGCGCCGTGGAGCCCGCACAAGGTGGAGGCCGCCACGCGGGCCGTGAAGGTGGAAGCGTTGAAGCCGTGCTCCGCGTAGAGGACGAGCGTGGCGTCGAAGGCGCGGACGTCCTCGTCGACGGGCGCGCGGCCGGTGAGGAGCGCCAGGAAATGGCCGGCGTGGGACGCGCCGCCGCGGACCGCCGCCCGCCGCCGCGGACCGGCGGCCAACAGGGGCGCCTGGGCCACCAAATCCTCCGCCAGGGTCAGGGCGTTCCTGCGGCTGTCCTCCCGCGCCGCCAGGGCGGAAACCCCCGTGCGGAAGGCGTCCATGGGATGCGCCCCGGCGACGGCGGCGGCCCGCGCCGCGGCCGCAGGCAGCCGCCGGGCGTTTGAAAGGCGCCGGGAAAATTTCGCCAGGTCGCCCCGTCCCGGCAGCTCGCCGCGCAAAAGGAGAAAAGCCGTTTCCTCATAGCCGGCCTTTTGCGCCAGGTCCTCCACATCGTAGCCCCGGTAAAACAACCGGCTGCGGTCCGGGTCCACGAAGGACACGGCCGTCCGCCCCGCCACCACGCCCGCCAGCCCGCCGGTTTTCTTCTCGCCCATGGAACCATTTTAATGGATTTTGGGCGGCTTGAGGCGCCTTTCGCGCCGGATGGGACGAGGCAAGAAGATGCCGCGACTGCGCCGAAACACGCCGCGCGGGCGGCCCGCTCTGTTTATGGCCGGCTCGAAAGTCTTGTATAATAGGCCTTCGCAATCTCACGGGCGCACCGGGCCGTTTTTGAAAACGGCTCCCGCCGCTCGACGGCGCAAAACGATTCCCAAAAAGAGGAAACCATGAATCCCGACGACCTTCGATTCACCAAGAGCCACGAATGGATCGCCGCCGACGGCACGGTGGGCATCAGCGACCACGCCCAGCACGAGATCACCGACGTGGTCTTCGTGGAATTGCCGAAGCCCGGCCGCGCCGTGAACGCGGGCGAGTCCTGCGCGGTGGTGGAATCCGTCAAGGCCGCCTTCGACATTTACGCGCCCGTGGCGGGGTCCGTCGCCGGGGCCAACGACGCCGTGAGCAAAAACCCGGCGGTGGTCAACCAGTCTCCCTACGAGAACGGCTGGCTTTACAAAATTCAAATGAACGACCCCAAGGACCGCGAGAAGCTTATGACCCACGGCCAGTACCAGGAATTCCTAAAAACCGCCAAGCATTGACGGCGGGAGCGAAACAGAGGTCAGGGACTTATGGGAGAAGTGATCGGTTTTTTCTTTAAGTGGATGATCATCGCGGCCGTTGTGGCGGCCGTCTACCTGTTTTTTTTCAACCCGCAGGCCTTGCGCGACTTGAGGGACATGCTCCCGTCCTCCCGCCCCCGGGCCGTTATTAAAAGCCCCCTTCCCGATTAATATGTTCGTCCCTCACACCGAAGAGCAAAAGAAGGAGATGTTGAAGGCCATAGGCGTCGGCAAGTTCGACGACCTGCTGGCCGGGCTGCCGCCGTCCCTCCTGCGGCCGCCCATGGATTTGCCGCCTTCCATGACGGAAATGGAGCTGGTGCGCCACATGGAGGGCCTGGCGCAGAGGGACCACCTGGCCCTGTCCTTTTTGGGCGCGGGGGCGTACGAGCATTTCATCCCAACCGCCGTGTGGGCCCTGGCCTTGCGCGGGGAGTTCGCCACGGCCTACACCCCTTATCAGCCCGAGGCCAGCCAGGGGACCCTGCAATCCATTTACGAATTTCAAACGCTGGTCTGCGAGCTGTTCGGCATGGAGACGGCCAACGCCTCCATGTACGACGGGGCCAGCGCCGCCGCCGAGGCTTGTCTGGTGGCGGCCAAGCACACGGGGAGAAGCCGGATCCTCATCCCGGAGACGGTGCACCCCCAAACCCGCCAGGTCATCCAAACGTATCTCGCCCACAGCGGGGCCAAGCTCGTCCTCATCAAGTGCCCGACGGGAATCCTGGAGCCGGCGGACCTGAAGGCAGCGCTCGACGCCGACGCGGCGGCTGTCTTGCTGCAGAACCCCAATTTCTTCGGCTGCCTGGAAACGCATGTTCACGAGCTGTCGGACCTGGCCCGCGGCGCCGGCGCCTTGGTCATCGCCTCCTGCACGCCCGTGTCGCTGGGGATGATCGCGCCGCCCGGAGAATACGGATCGGCGCCGGGAGCTTCGCGGCCGGCCGGAGCCGACATCGCCGTGGCCGAAGGCCAGCCCCTGGGTTTGCCCCTGGGCTACGGCGGTCCCTACGTGGGCCTCTTCGCCTGCAAGCCGGAACTGATGCGGAAAATGCCGGGCCGCGTGGTGGGCCGCACGGTGGACGTGGACGGCCGCCGCGCCTACGTGCTCACCCTTCAAGCCCGGGAACAGCACATACGCCGCGAGAAGGCCACCTCCAACATCTGCACCAACCAGGCCCTCTGCGCCCTGGCCTCCACCATCCACATGTGCCTCCTGGGCAAAGAAGGCCTGCGGGAACTGGCCAACCTCAATTTTCAAAAAGCCCACTACGCCGCCGCCGAGCTGAAGAAGCGCGGCTTCGCGCCGACGTTCGGCCACGCGTTCTTCAACGAATTCACCGTGAAATGCCCGGTCGCCCCCGAAAAAATCGTGGAGAAGCTGGCGGCCGGCCGCGTGCTGGCGGGCCTGCCGCTGGGCCAATACTTCCCCGAATGGAAAGACCACCTGCTGGTCTGCGTGACGGAGATCAAAACCAAGGGCGACATAGACCGCTTCGCGGACTTGATGGCGGAGGCCGTTTCGTGAGCGGCCAAAGGTTGAACATTTCCTCGGGCTCCAAGTGGGAGGACATCATCGGCTACTCCCGCGCCGTGCGCGTGGGCGACGTCGTTGAGGTCTCCGGCACCACCGCCGTGGACGACGCGGGCAACCTGGTGGGCGAGGGCGACGCCTACGCGCAGACCAAGTTCGCGTTGGGAAAAATCGAAAAGGCCCTGGCCCAGGCCGGCGCAACGCTCCGCGACGTGGTGAAAACCCGCGTCTACGCCGTGGACATCAGCCGCTGGCAGGACATCGGCAAGGCCCACGGGGAAATTTTCCAGGGCATCAAGCCGGCCACCGTCATCCTGGAGGTCAAGGCCCTCATTGACTCCAAAATGTTGGTGGAAATAGAGGCCACCGCGGTTTTGGGGGGAAAATAGAATGCCGCCCGTTCAAGAAGCTTCCGAAAAAATCATCGAGCCGCTCATCTTCGAGAAAAGCGTTCCCAAGCGCAAGGGCATTCCCCTGCCGGCCTCCGACGTGCCCTACACTTCGCCGGAGTCGCACATCCCGGACCCCCTGCGGCGGAAAAAACCGGCGCAATGGCCGGAGGTGACGGAGCCCCAGGTGGTGCGCCACTACACGCGGCTTTCGCACCTCAACTATTCCATCGACACGAATTTTTATCCCCTGGGTTCCTGCACCATGAAGCACAACCCCAAGGTCAACGACCGCCTGGTCCTCCTGCCGGATTTCGCCGGCCTCCATCCTTTGCGGCCCCACACCTTGAGCCAGGGCATCCTGGAAATTCTCTACGAGGTGGAGCGCTGGCTCTGCCAACTCTGCGGCATGGACGCCTTCACCCTTCAGCCCTCCGCCGGCGCCCAGGGGGAACTCACGGGCATTCTCGTGGCCCGGGCCTACCACGAATCCCGCAAGCAGAACCGCCACATGGTGCTCATCCCCGATTCCGCCCATGGAACCAATCCGGCCAGCGTGGCGGTGGCGGGCCTCACCGCCGTCACGGTGAAATCCTCCGCCGACGGGCAGGTGGACCTGGACGATTTGAAAGCCAAGCTCAATTCCGACACCGCCCTGGTGATGATGACCGTGCCCAGCACCCTGGGCCTGTTCGAGCCGCGCATTCAGGAGATCGCCCACATCGTGCACGAAGCCGGCGCTTTGCTCTACATGGACGGAGCCAACCTCAACGCCCTGGTGGGATTGTTGAGGCCCGGCGACATCGGCGTGGACATCCTCCACGTGAACCTGCACAAAACCTTTTCCACCCCCCACGGCGGCGGCGGACCCGGCGCGGGACCTGTGGGCGTTAAAAAAGCCCTGGCCGAGTTCCTGCCCATCCCCCGCATCATCAAGGACGGCGGCCTCTACCGCCGGAAGCTGGATTTCCCCAATTCCATCGGAAAGGTGCACGGCTTCCAAGGCAACACCGGCGTCCTCATCCGCGCTTACTGCTACATGCGGCTCCAGGGCCTGGAGGGTTTCCGCGAAATGAGCGAGACGGCCATCCTTTCCGCCAACTACCTGCAAGCCAAACTGGCGCCGCTTTTCCCGAAAATGCCCAAGGTCCCCTGCATGCACGAGGTGGTGGTTTCCGGCGATGGCGCCTTCGCCAACGGCGTGCGCACCCTGGACGTGGCCAAGCGCCTCTTGGACCACGGTTTCTACGCCCCGACGGTTTACTTCCCCCTCATCGTCCCCGAAGCCATGATGATCGAGCCCACGGAAAACGAAACCAAGGAAACTTTGGACGCCTTCTGCGCGGCCATGGAAGCCATCATCGCCGAAACCCGCTCCAACCCTGAAAAAGTGAAAACCGCCCCCCACACCACCCCCGTGCGCCGCCTCGACGAAGTCAAAGCCGCCCGGGAACCCGACCTGCGATTTAAAGCTTTTAAGTAAATCTGCACCTATAAGTGTGGAACATTACGTTAATAGTTTATAAACAACACTTATTTAAATTTATATATAATTAAATATGTATTTTTAGTAATGTTTTATATAAATAAATATATATAAAAACATTGAAAAAATACTATAAAGTATATACAATATTAGTATGATCCGACGGTTAGCAACAATTACTGATGAAATTCTTGTCTCTCGAATCGAACGAGATAGTCTCGGTCAGGATTTGTCTTATTTGGAATGGATTCTTACTCTCCGCGCGCATCTTCGCATGACGCAGGCTGAAGCCGCATCCCGGGCGGGAATAACTCAATCGCATTTAGCCGGGATCGAAGCCGGCAAAGTGAATCCGCAAATCGGCACGCTTGAAAAAATCTTCAAGGCGCTCTCCTGTGATCTGGCCGTCGTTCCGCGGCCTAAAAAACCCCTTCAAGAAGTTCTCCGCGGCCGCGCCCGAAGCATCGCCTTAAAGCGGCTGAAGCAATCCACGGGAACCATGGCCCTTGAAGGGCAGGCTCCGGACCGCGATGTTTTCCTCCAGCTTTTGGAAAAGAAGACCGACGAGATACTGCACGACCGCCGGGAGCGGCTTTGGAACAAGGCCGATGAATGACGGGACCGGCACGACGGGAGCGACGGCGGGAGACGACCTTTCCGGCCTGATTCCCACGCGCCTGACGGACCAGCGGTCCCGGAACGCGGCCGAGCTCGAATCCGTGGCGCGGGCCTACGACAAGCACGTTTTCAGGGCCCGCCGGAAAAAGCCCGGCTCCGAATGGTTTACCGACGAGTTCCTTCGCCGCGTCCACCGGGATATGTTCGGATCCGTATGGGACTGGGCGGGCAAATATCGGACCGCGCCGGTCAACATCGGCGTGGAATGGCATGCAGTCCCCGAGCAGGTGCGCCTGCTGTGCGGAGATTTCGCCCGGTGGGACTCGCCTCAAAGCACCATGCCGATCGTTGAAATCGCCGCCCGCCTTCAGAACCGGCTGACGCGGATCTATCCTTTCAAGAACGGCAACGGAAGGCATGCCCGGCTCATAACGGACATCTTCATTCATTCGCGCCGCCATCCCCTTCCGCAATGGCCCCAACTGCAACGGCTCCCGCAAGGAGACTCCATCCGCGCCCGTTACATATCGGCCATGAAAAAGGCCGACGCGGAGGATTACGTCGAGTTGATGGAATTCATAGACGAATGTTTCCCTCGGACCGCATAGCATTCGGAGGGGAGAAATGTTCCCCCGGCCAAGCCGGGATTCTGGCCTGGCGCCTGCGGGAGGACGGGGCGCTGTCCGGCGGAGAGAACATGGCGGCGGACGAAGTTCTTTTGGAAGAGCAAAAAGATCCCCGCGCGGAACCGGTTCTCCGTTTTTTCCGTTGGGCCCGGCCCACGGTTTCCTTCGGCAGGCTTCAGCGCGTGGATGAGCGGGCCGGCGCTGGCGCGGACGTCGTTCGGCGGCCCACCGGCGGGGGAATGGTGCGGCACGACGCGGATCTCAGCTTTTCCCTGGCGTGGCGGCGTGACCATCCCGGCTTCCCAAAATGCCTGAAGGACGTTTACCGGTCCATCCACGGCGCGGCCCGGGTTGGCCTGGCGGAACTGGGAATCGAGGCGGCGTTTTACGCGGGCGGGACGGCGGCCGACGCCGCCGGAATTTGCTTCGACGAGCCGGCGGCGGACGACCTGATGTGGAAGGGCAAGAAAATTTTAGGCGGCGCCTTGCGGGTGACGTCCTGGGGCCGGCTCTATCAGGGCAATCTGCTCGCGAAAGCTTTGAGCCGCGAGGCCGCCGACCTGGTAAAGCCTTTGAGCGAAGCGTTTCAGAAAGACTTTTTTAAAAGTTCGCCCGCCGGCCCGGCTTATTGATGCCTACATAAATTATGTCCTATTTGGGAGGCCCAGATTTGAGGCGATTTCGAGGCGCGAGGAGGGCGCAGAGCTGTCGCTCTGTAACCGACGAG
>JBQTIM010000169.1:0-2774 GCA_052388135.1 Elusimicrobiota bacterium | reverse complement strand
GAGCCGCTTTCTTGGTTGAGGCGGGCCGTTGCGAGCGGCGCGGAACGCCTGATGGAGTTGCCGCACGCCGACCGCTCCGGCGGTGGGGCCGGCCTCTTCGTGTTGGGGGGCCAATTCCCGCTCCTGGCGGCCGGCCGCCGCGGCCCCGCGCTCCAACTCTCGAGCCACGGCTCCGGGATCGTAAGGGCGGGCCGCCCTGTACTCCAACCGTTCGATCAGACCGGCCCAAACGGGAAGGCGCTTGAGGAAAACCAGCGACGCGTCGTCCCAGTAAACCAGCGCCCACTCTTCCGGAGGAAACATGGGGCCCGCGCCGGACAGCGTGGAGGACTCGCCGCGCTCGGCGTGGCGGACCTCCACGTTCATATAGTCCACGACGGCGTGGTCCACGCCGTGCTTGGCCAGGAAAGACCGCGCCGGCGCTTCGTCTCCCAAAACAGCCGCCTCCAGAACGCTCCTTTGTTCCTTCAGCAAGGGGTAAAAAATATAACGGCCGTCCATGAAAACCTTGCGTTCCGGCCCCAGGGCCCAGTCGATGTAGCAGCCGAACCTGTAGGTGTTGAACATCGTGCCGCGGATGCCGTGGCGTTCCATGAAGCGGCAGGCGCCGGCCGGGACATTGGGCCAGAAGACTTTGTCGACGGGAAGCGGGCGGAGGAGGAGCTTGGCCTGCAAGAGGACAAGGACCGCGGCGGCGGCCCAGCCCCAGCGCGCCGCCTTCGCCAAACGGAACCGGGGAAGATATTCCGCCAGGAAAAGAACGGCCGGCGCGGCGAACAGCGCCGTGTTGCGGTAATGGCGGCTTCCCCAGACGGCGAAGACGAAAACCGCCGGCGCCCAAAACCGCGCGGCGCGGTCGCCCTTGAGGATCCCCTGAGCCAGCAACCCTCCGGCGGCCAGGAAAGCCAGCCAAAAATACGGCAGGGCCTCCACCGTCGGCTCCTTCCATTCGGCGATGAGGACGGCGGCGCCGGGCATCTGGCCCAAGTGCTCGGTGAAAATGGCGTAGGCCCGCCAGCCGTAAGGATTCGCGAGCGTCGCCGCCGCGGCGGCCGCGACGGAAAAATCCAGGGCCCGAACGAAAGACTTGTCCTCGCCGGCCCAGCGCGCTCCTAAATTCAAAAGGACCAGAAGGCCCAGGCCGTAAATGAAGCCGGGGTGAAAATTGGCCCAGAAAACCATGAGCCCCGCCAGTATCCACGGCAGGCGGCCCCGACGGGCCGGCGTGTCCCGGGCCGAGAGAACGAAATGGGCCAGCACGGGCATGAGCAAATGCGTGGCCAACTCCATCCTCTCGAAAAGGCGAGGCCGGAGGATCAGGAATCCGGCCCACGCCAAAAGCAGGAGGCCCGGCCCCCGCGCCTTCGCCGTCCGGAGGGCCAAAACCAGCCCGCCCAGGACCGCCAGGCACAGCGCGGCCTTCCCCCAGAACACGGCCTCGAAACCGCCCAGCTTGTAAGCGAGGTAAACCGCGATCTCTCCCAACCATTCCAAATTGATCCAGGCCGCGCCGGCCAGCGTGTGGGAGAAAAGATCGCGATCCGGGAAAACGCCGCGCTCCAGCATGGCGCGCCCGTCGGCCAGGTGCCACCAAAGGTCGGCGTCTCCCAGGGGGACCCAGAAGGAGGAAAGGAAAACGGCGGCGCTGGCCGGCCAAAGCAGCCAAGCCGCGGCGCGCGTCGCGCCGGCGAAGCGCGCCGGCCGGGTTCTCATGCGGGTCGGACGAAAACGAAGAGGGTGTGGCAGGGAAACAGGGGAAAGGGGGCCTTCACGGTTTTTTCCAGGCGGAAAAGCGGGCGGCAGGCGTCCATCACCCAGTCCGACTCGATTTCGGAAAGATGCCAGGCGCTGAGCATGTCGTCCGGCATGTCGTAGCCGCCGGCCACCCATTTCTTCAGGCCCAGCGCCAGCACGATCCTCTTGGCGGCGTTGATGACGCGCTCGTTGGGCACCGTGATGACCACCCGCGCGCCGGGCTTGGCGACGCGGTGGATCTCCTTCAAGACGGCCTCGGGCCTCCGGACGTGCTCCAAAGTTTCCGAGCAGACCACGCGGTCGAAGCCGGCATCGGGGAAAGGCAGGGTCTCGGCGTCGCCTTTCAATATTTGCGCTTCCGGCCGGCCGGACAGCCGCTGCCGGGCTTTCTCCAAAAGGGTGTCGGAAAGGTCCAAGCCGGCCAGCCGGCCCGCGTCCAGGCGCTCCAGCAAATTGCCGGCGCCGCAGCCCACGTCCAACACGGCGTCCGTCGGGCGGCAGGCCAAGGCGCGCCGCGTTTCCCGCAGGCGCCGGGCCTCCATCCAGCGGATGGGAAACCCCGACCGGGTGATGAAAGCGTCGGGGTTGTAGCGCCGGGCCATGCCCTCGTTCCAGCGTTCGTGGTCGGCCGGGTTCATGGGGGACATACTAGCAAAAGAGCCTTTCCGGTTCTTGATTCCTCCGTCAAAGTCGCTTACCATTGTGAAGACATGCGCCTCTTCGCCGCCCTCGCCGTGCCGCCCGCCCTGGCCGCCCTTCTGGCCGGCGTTCAGGAAAGTCTGGGTCCTCTGTGGCCGGGCGTCAAGTGGGTTCCGGCCGGGCACATGCACGTGACGCTGAAATTTCTGGGCGAGACGGCGGACGATCGCGTGAGCGCCGCGGGCGCGGTCCTGGAAACCTGCGCCTCCTCCACCGCGGCTTTTCCGGTGGAGATCGGCGGGCTGGGCGTTTTTCCGTCGGAGCGGGCGCCGCGCGTGCTGTGGGCCGGCGTGGACCGGGCCGGCGGCGCGGCGGCGTCG
>JBQTIM010000168.1:0-5199 GCA_052388135.1 Elusimicrobiota bacterium | reverse complement strand
AGCGGCGAGAGTGTTGGCCAAATTGTGGTGTGTCTGGGGATAGACGTCGTTCAAGGCGATGGCTTTCCGATAATGCTCGACGGCCTCCATGTGACGGCCTTCGTCGGCCAGCTTCATGGCCAGGTTGTTGTGGATGCGGGCGGAGGACTCGGTGTAGCGCAATTCGTTCTCATAAAATTTGACGACGTCCGCCCATTGGGCGTTCCGCGCGTGGGTCCGGACGGCGGCCGCCAAGGCCAAAAGGCCGAAGCACAAAACGAAGGTGCGCCGCCCGGCGCTCCCCAGCCGTTCCCACGCCGCCGCCGCCAGGATGGAGACGCCGATCAACGGAACGTACAGCCAATGCTCCAAATACATGGCGTTCAAAGGCACCAAGCCGGACACGGGAGCCAACGCGGCGAAGAACCAGAGGACCCCCAGCCCCCAGGCCCGTTGCCGCCGAAAGAGGCCACGCGCCGCGACGGCGCCCAAGGCGGTCAGCAAATAACCAAAGGCGGCCCGCCAGGTCCATGGATCGAGGTAAGCGGCGTAGGGCTTTTCGTAATGGAGATGGGCCGGCCAGACGAGGAGCTTGGCGTAATCCCAAAGAACGCTGAGGAAGGTCAACAGGCGGACGTGAAGGTTTTCCGTGTAAATGTTTTTGTCGGGCGTCAGGCCGCCCTGGCCGGTGAAGTCGAAAACCGTGAACTTCAAGCCCAGGTACGCGGCCGCCATTCCCGCGAAGAGGATCAGCGGTCCCGCGCTCGGCGCCCCGGCGGCTTGCCTTCGATAGAAATACACCAACAGGGCCAGGACGGGAAACACCACCGCGCTTTCCTTGGACAGCAAAGCCGCCGCCAGGCAAGCCGCGGCGCCGCCGATGAAAAACCTCCCGCGGGAGTCGACGCTCTCTCCCGACTTCACATAAAGCCATAAACCACCCAACATGGAGCTCAGGGCCAGCGGATCCCCCAAGCCGGATATGTAGCTGACGGCCTCGGTTTGAACGGGATGGAGGAGAAAGAGAAGGGCGGCCGCCAGCGACGCCGCCGCCGAAAAGGACAAGCGGCGAAGGAGCAAAAACGCGAAGAAGGCGTTCAGCGCGTGGAGAAGAACCGACAGGACGTGGAAGGGAAGGGGGTTGAGCCCGAAGGCCTTATGGAGCGCGGCGAAGGCCGCCATCTGCAGGGGCCGGTAAAAATTGCCGCCGCCCACGCCGGCGCCCGTCGTAGGGCTGGAAGTAAAAATCCGCGCAAGGTCGAAGGAATGAACATGGACGTTGCGGACGATGAAAAGGTCGTCGTCGAAGAGGAACGGCCCCCGCAAGACGTTGCCGTAACACAAGAACGCCAGGCCGGCCAAAAACAGAAACACCGCCGCGGGGCTTTGAAGAAACCTTTCCGGCAAGGCCCGATGAACGGCCGCCGATTCCCGCCCACGGGAAACCCCGGTCATGGCGTCACGGGCCCTTCAGGACGGCCGCAAGCCCCCGTCCGGGGGCCCCAGGACGGGCTCCCGCAATTCCACGGGCTTGACGCTCGGGCGGCGCATGCGGAGGTTCAGCATCTCCACCAGCACGGAGAAGGCCATGGCGAAATAGATGTAGCCCTTGGGAATGTGCCGGCCGAAGCCTTCGGCCATGAGAGTAACCCCGATCAAAAGCAGGAAGCTCAAGGCCAGCATTTTCACCGTCGGGTGGCGGTGCACGAAATTGCTCACCGGGCCGGCGAACAGCATCATGAAAACGATCGCGATCACCACGGCCGTGGCCATCACGCCGATGCTGTCCGCCATGCCCACGGCGGTGATGACGGAATCCAAAGAAAAAACCAGGTCCAAAAGAAGAATTTGAAAAAGAACGCCCCGGAAGGTGGCCCTGCGACCGCCGGACCGGACCTCCCCTTCGCCCTCCAGCTTTTCGTGAATTTCATGGGTGCTCTTGGCCAGAAGAAACAAGCCGCCCAAAACCAGGATGAGGTCGCGCCCGGAGAAACCGTGGCCCCACAGGGCGAACAGGGGCTTGTCCAGCCGCATGATGATGGAGACGGAAAACAGCAGGGCGATGCGGGCCCCCATGGCCAGGGCGAGACCCAGCGACCGGGCCCGGGCCTGCTGGGCCGCCGGCAGTTTGGCCGCCAGGATGGAGATGAAGATGATGTTGTCTATGCCAAGGACGATCTCGAGGGCCGTCAGCGAGGCCAGCGCGGCCCAGGCGCCCGGATCGGAAAGCCAGGTCACGAAACGGAAGGTCGAATGATCTCGGGCCGCACGCTTCCCGACAAGAGCCCCGCCCGGCGGGCCTTGGCGAAAAGCGCGCGGATGGCCGCCTCGCCTTCCCGGCCCATGTCCAGCGTGTCGCGGTTGACGTACATCCCGACGAACTTTCCGCCCACGCGGGCGTCGATGCCCCGGCCGAACTTCAAGGCGTAGCGGACGGCCTCCTTCTTATGGCGATGGGCGAAGCGAATGCTGCGGTGCAGGGCGGCCGCCAAAGCAACGGCGGTCTTCCTCCCCAAGTCCTTTCGGACCACGTCCAGCCCCAGGGGAATGGGCAGGCCGGTTTCGGCGTGCCACCAACGGCCCAGGTCCACGACCTTCGCAAGGCCCCAGGTCTTGTAAGTGAGCTGGCCTTCGTGGATGATCAAGCCGGCGTCCGCCCGCCCGTCCCGGACGGCCTGCAGGATGCGGTCGAAGGGCGTGTCCACGGCCGTGAAGCCTTTCCGATAAAGCCGGAGGAGCAAGAGGGCCGTGGTCTGCGGGCCGGGGGTGGCGATCCGAAGGCCTTTCCAATTCCCCCCGCGAAGCCTCGCCGAATTTTCCGGTCGGCAAACCACCAGCGGGCCGTATTTTCTCCCCACGGAAGCGCCCACGGAGAGGATCCAATATTTGTGGGCGACGCTGGGATACGCCGCCGTGGAGATGGCGGTGATGTGGTGGCGGCCGCGGACGGCGTCGCGGTTCAAGGATTGAATGTCCTTCAACACATGGCGGACGCGCATCCCGTCCAGGGGAACCTTCCCCTCGCTGAGCCCGTAGAACATGAAGGCGTCGTCCGGGTCAGGGCTGTGGGCGATGGACAGGACGGAGAAGGGAACGCGGAGGCGCGGGGCCGCGGGCTTAGACTTTGACGAAGACATCGTCGCCCTTCACTTTCACGGGATAAGACGGCGCTTTCACCGACGGGTTGACCAGGAAGCCGCCGTCGGCGACGCTGAACTGCCAGCCGTGCCAGGGGCAGGTGACGACGGCTCCGTCGAACGCGCCCTCCGACAGGGGGCCGCCCCGGTGAGGGCAAAGGTTGTCCAACGCGTAGAACTTCCCTCCCCCGTTGAACAGGGCGATCTCCTTGTCCAAGACGCGGACCAACTTGCTCTGGCCGCGCGGGACGTCCGCCTTGGAGGCGACTTTTCTAAACTCGGGCACGGGTTACGCTTTCACGGGCGTTTTTTGCAGGGCCGCGATGATCGCCCGGCAGAAGGCGGGCAGGTCCTCGGGCTTGCGCGAAGTGATGAGGTTCTTGTCCACCGCCACCTCTTGGTCCACGTAGCGGGCGCCGGCGTTCTTCACGTCGTCCTTGATGGCGGAGAAGCAGGTGACGGAGCGGCCGCGAACGATGTCCGCCGAGGCCAGCACCCAGCCCGCGTGGCAGACGGCGGCCACCACCTTGCCCGACGCGTCCATTCGGCGGACGAATTCCAAAACGGCCTCGTGGCGGCGCAGGAAATCCGGAGCCCAGCCGCCGGGAATGACGACGGCGTCGAAGTCGCCGGCGCTCACCTTATCGATGGTCGCGTCGGCCGTCACGGGGTAACCGAATTTCCCCTTGTATTCCAACTGCGTCGTACCGATGAACTTGACGGCTGCGCCTTCTTCTTGCAGCCGCAGGGCCGGGTACCAAACTTCCAAATCCTGATAATCCTTTTCCACCAGGATGGCGATGTTTTTGCCTTTCAATTCCATCACGCCTCCTATGAGTCCATCACGTATTGCAGGAACGTCCTTGCCATGACGCCCGTGGCGCCGGGAGCGCCCCAAAGGGAGCCGTCGGCGTTCCAGCCGCAGCCGGCGATGTCCAGGTGGGCCCAGGGCTTTCCCCCGACGAACTCCTGCAGGAACAGGCCGCCGATGATGGTGCCCGCCTCGCCCGGATTGCCGATGTTCTTCAAATCCGCGACCTTGCTCCGGATATGGTCCTTGTAGGACGGCTCCAAGGGAAGGCGCCACACCTTCTCGCCGGATTTCTCGGAGGCGCGGAGGAGGCGGGCCGCCACGCCGTCGTCGTTGGACATGAGGGCCGCGTAAGCACGCCCGAGGGCCACGCTCACCGCGCCCGTCAGGGTGGCGGCGTCCAGGATTTCGTCCACGTTCAGCTTGGCGGCGAAGGAAAGCGCGTCGGACAGGACCACGCGTCCCTCGGCGTCGGTGTTCAGCACCTCGATGGTTTTCCCGTTGGAGGCCCGCAGCACGTCGCCCGGCTTGTAAGCGTCGTGGCCCGGCATGTTTTCCGTGATGGGAGCTAGGCCGTGCACCTCCACGGGAGGCCGCAGGCGGGCCAGCGCGTGGAAAAGGGAGAAGACGACGGCCGCGCCGGCCATATCGTATTTCATGGTCATCATGCCGTCGGCGGTTTTGAGGGACAGGCCGCCCGAATCGAAGGTGATGCCCTTGCCCACGAAGGCCAGCCGGCGGCGAGGCCGGCCCGAGGGCTTGTAATGCAAATGCACCAAAACGGGAGGGTGGGCGCTGCCGCGGTTCACGCCCAGCAGGGCGTTCATGCCCATGCGCTTCAAGTCTCCCTTTCGGTAAACCCGCACGCGGATTCCGGAGCCTGCCAGCTTCACCGCCGCCTTGGCCAGCGTTTCCGGAACTTTCAGGCTGGGGGGTTCGTTGATGAGGTCTCGGGCGAAGTTCGCCGCCCCGGCGAAAATCTCGCCTCTCCGCGCGCCCCGCGCGGCGGATTCTTTTTCTTTCTCCTTCACGATGAAGCGCACGTCCGAAGGCGGCGCGGCGGACTTGGGGTTCCCCTGGTGCCTCGTAAAACGATAGGCTCCCAAGAGGAAACCTTCCGTCAAAGCCTGGACTTCCTCCTCCATTGAACCGAGCTGGCCCGGCGGCAAGAAGGCCAGAGATCCGGCCCGAGCCTGCAGGGCCCAGCGGGCGGCGGCCGCTCCCGCCCGGCGAAGGTCCTGCCATTTGGCTTCGGCGGCCTTGCCGGCCGAT
>JBQTIM010000167.1:0-13386 GCA_052388135.1 Elusimicrobiota bacterium | reverse complement strand
TTGACAAGAGCGCCGCGGGAGTCGCAGAGGAAAAGTTTCTTGTTGGTGAATCGGTCGCAGATTTTTACGAAGTCCTCCACGCTCATATCCAATTCCCGTAGAATATCCGTCAGAGAACACCCCAAATACTCCCAAGGGAATTTCCCGTCGTGAATTCTCACCATCCGCAGGGCGTCCGAACGCGTCAAGCGCCCGCGCCGGATATGAAGGCAGGCCAAGTCGGAAGCACGCCCGAACCCGTATTTCAGAAACTTGAAATAATCATGTATGCCCGTGTGATGGTTGTCCAAATTCTCATAGTTGACCAGCGACCCTTCCACGGTTTTGTGATAGGTCTTAAAACCATGGGCCTGCGCGTAAAGAGCGTTCTGATAACCGTCCCAAGGCATGTAATACCCCAGGAAAAGGCCGGTCACGCCCGCGCGCTTCAAATCCTCGTCCGACGGATAGGTATACTGGACAAGGTGCCGCGGCTCGATGCCCTCCTGGCCCGGGAGATCGGACACCCTGAGACCCAGCAATCCTCCGAATTCCTCCAGCCAGCGTCGGTTGAGGACGCTGTTTTCCGCCGCTCCGGCGGGGCCGCCGTATTCGTTTTGGGAATTCTCCCCCCAAATGATGAGCGGGACATTGAATTGCACGGCCATCCGGACCGGGATGGTGAAAATCAGCACGTGCTCCGGCCAGGAAATATCCCCCACTTGCGTAAGCGCCAGGCGGTTGATCCGGCGGCGCACCACGGGGTTGACCGTCACTTCCACATAGTCCACCCCCTGCCTCTTGATGTTTTCGATGTTGTGCCGGCCGATTTCGGACAGCTTGTCCGTCGTGGCGGTGACGCAAAGGGGGTTGAATCCCAGCTCCAGGATCCTTAAGACTTGGTAGGTGCTGTCCTTGCCTCCGCTCACCGGCACTATGCAGTCGTAACCCGACTCGTTTTTTGCCCGGTAAGTTTCCAAAATTTTCAACAGGTCTTTGCGGCGGACATCCCAATCAACGGCTTTGCGCTTCTCAAAGTAACGGCAGGCGCTGCAAACGCCTTCGCCGTCGATGAAAAGGTCGGGCTTGGTTTCCGGCATGACGCATCGGCCGCAATAGCGGATCAGCTTTGTCATATACGATTCTCCTTCGACCGGGCGTAATGCCCGAGGACCTTGCGAACGGCCGCCACAACGTCGTCCGCATCAGCGTCCGTCATTCCATGAAACATCGGCAAGCTGATGAGGCGCTCGTAGGCGGCTTCCGCGACCGGGCATCGGCCGCGCGCGCTTCCGAATCTTTCCTCGTAATAGGGATGCCTGTAGACCGGGATATAATGCACGTTCACCCCGATGTTCTCGGCCCTGAGGGCGCGAAATATCTCTTCTCGTCCGACCGAATATTCTTCAGGCTCAATCCGCACCGGATAAAGGTGCCAGGCCGCCTCAACGTCCGGTCGAACCGTCGGCAAAAGAAGCCCCGGCCGCCGCAAGGCCTCGGCGTAGCGGGCCGCGATGCGCCGTCGGCGCGACAGGTTGTCCTCCAAGCGGCCCAGTTGGGAAAGGCCCAGGGCGCTTCCGATATCCGTCAAGCGGTAGTTAAAACCCAAGGCCTCCATTTCGTAATGCCAGCGGCCTTCGAGCTGGCGGCGCCGGGGATCGCTGTCGACGCCGTGGCTGCGGAACAGCCTGAGACGGCGCGCGAGATCCGAGTCCTGCGTCGTGACCATTCCGCCCTCGCCGGTGGTGATGTGCTTCACGGGATGGAAGCTGAACACCGTCATATGAGCGATCTGGCCCACCCGCCGGCCCCGGAAACGGGCCCCCACCGAATGGCACGCGTCTTCGATGACGATGAGCCCCCGGCGGGCGGCAAGCGCCATGAAAGCATCGAGGTCCGCCGGATGTCCGGCGTAATCCACGGGAAGGACGGCCTTGGTCCGGTCCGTGAGATGGCGCTCCGCCTCCGCCGGGTCCAAATTCAACGTGTCGGGCGAAACATCGCAAAAAACGGGCCGCGCCCCCTGATAAAGAAGGCAATTGGCGGTGGCGCAAAACGTGAGAGGAGACGTCAGCGCCTCATCGCCCGGGCCCAGCCCCGCGGCGAAAACCGCGCCGTGGAGCGCCGCGGTGCCTGAGCTGAAGCTCACCGCGTGGGCGACCCCAACCCGGGAAGCGAATTCTTCTTCGAACTCGGCGGTTTTGGGCCCCATGGCGAGCCAATCGGAGCGCAAGACGGCGGCCACCGCCTCGATGTCCTCCTCCTCGACTCGCTGCCGTCCATAAGGGAGGAGCGCGCCCCGCACGGGCGTCCCCCCCTGCAGCGCCAGCAAGCCGGGATCCGTCACCCAGCCATCCCTTTCAGCTCCTCTTCCGTGAGCCAGCGCGTATTCGTGTCGCTGGCGTAACGAAAACCCGGCGCCAAAGGCTTCGCGTCCGGCCGAGGCTTGCCCTCCCACCAGGGATGATTTTGCGGCTCGATGACGAAGAGGCCGTCCAGTTCCACGGACTGCCGGGCCTCGTCTTCCGACAACAGAACTTCATGGATTTTTTCGCCGGGCCGGATGCCGATGGATTCGATGCGGCAATCCGGAGCCAGGGCCGCGGCCATGTCCATCACGCGCATGCTGGGAATTTTGGGAACGAACACCTCGCCGCCCCGCATCAGCTCGACGCAGCGGATGACGAAGGCCACGCCTTGCTCCAGCGTGATCCAAAAACGCGTCATGCGCTCATCGGTGATCGTGAGGCGGCCGGTCTTCCTCTGCTCCAGAAACAGGGGGAGGACGCTCCCCCGGCTGCCCACCACGGTGCCGTAACGCACGCAACTGAAGCGGGTCGGACCCCCGCCGGCGTAGGCGTTGCCCTGAACGAAAAGCTTTTCCGCGCAAAGCTTGGTCGCACCGTACAGGTTGACCGGATTCACCGCCTTGTCCGTGCTCAACGCCATCACGCGCGGGACTCGGGCGTCGATGGCCGCGTCCAATATGTTCTGAGCGCCCAAGACGTTCGTTTTCACGGCTTCGAAGGGGTTGTATTCGCAAGCCGGCACCTGCTTCAGGGCGGCGGCATGGATCACCAGCGTCGCCCCCTCCATGGCCCGGCGGAGCCTCTCGCGGTCCCGCACATCGCCGATGAAAAACCTCAAAGAGGCGCCTTGAAACTGCTTCTGCATTTCCGATTGTTTCAATTCGTCCCGGCTGAAAATGCGGAGCGCTTTCGGCCGATATTTCTCAAGCATCGTTTCGGTGAATTTTTTTCCGAAAGACCCCGTGCCGCCCGTCAACAAAACCACCTGTTCCTTCCAGTCGAACCCCATCGCTTTTACCTCCAGTCCAGCATTGCGGCTATTTTGGGCAAAATCTGCAGGCCGCGCCGAATTCCGCTCATGGCCTGCTCCAAAACCTTCAGTTGCTTCCTCATAAATTCGCCGTTGTTGTCCGAACCGACGCGGCTTTTCATCTCGCGAAAACGCGCCTCCGCAAAGTCCAGCCTTTTGGCCAGTCCTTCCTGGGCGCGGCGAAGGGCCACGGTCTTGATGTCGCGGTCGGCTTCGTAGTGGTCGCGGCGGCTGCCGGAGATCCAGACGGGGCGGACGGCGCCCCAGGCCTCCAGGGCGCGGAGGTTGATGCTGGCGTTGCCCTTGCTCATGGACAGCTTTTTGGCGATGTCGTCCAAGGACAACGGCGCGGGGCTCAGGTAGAGAAGGCCGTAGATTTGGCCGATGGACCGGTTGAAGCTGAAGCTTTCGGCCAGCTCGCCGGCGAACTTCGCGAAGTCGCTTTCCAGGGAGGAGGCCAAGGTCAGTTCCTCAGGGCCGCCGCGAAGGATTCCCGCAGGGCCTCGCGGTGGGGCGTGGGGGCCCACGACAGGGCCTGGGACGTGAGGGCGTTGGACAGCCAGAGGTTCGGCGCGTAGCCCGTGCCGGCCACAGACGACGGCTCCACGGGCACGTCCGCGTAGCCGAAGGCTTCCCGCACCCAGCGGCCGAACTCCCAAGGCGTGGTGCGCGGGCCCGTCAGGTGGTAAACCCTGCGCGCGGGGCCGCCTCCGGCCAGCCGGTCGGCGACGGCCTTCAAGCCCCGGGCCACGTCCGGTATATAGGAAGGACAGATGGATTGATCCTCGAACAACCGGACGGCGGACTTGTCCCGCCGGGCCGCCTCGAACCGGTCCGCCAATTTCTCCGCCAGGCCGGGACGGGGCTCGCGGCCGCCGTAGGGAAAGGCGATGCGGACCACGGCCGTTCGGGGCGCATCGGCGTCCAGAATGAAATTTTCCGCCCTGAACTTCGACCCGGCGTAGGGCTGGGAAGGCGGGGAGGAGGGGCGGTCATCCTCCGTGTAGGGGGCGCCGGCCCGGCCTACGGCCGCGAAAACATAGGCCGGGGAAATGTGGAGGAAAGCCGCGCCGGCGGCCCGCGCGGCGCGAAAGACGTTCTCGGTGCCCGTCACGTTGACCCGCTCCATCGCGTCCTCCCGCCCGTCGCGGGTGTCCGTGAGGGCAGCCAGATGGAAAAACACCAGGGGCCTGTCGCGCCGAAGGCGGCCGATGGCTTGAAAAGCTTCCTCCACGGCGGCTGAATCCGTGATGTCCACCACCGGAAGGGCGGGCCCCCCGGTTCCCAATTCCGCGGGCCGAGGGCGCGCGTCCAAAACGGTCAGGCCCGGGAAAGGATGAAACAACGCACGCCCCACGAGGCCGTAGGCCCCCGTGGCCGCGTAAAATGGAGATCCTCCGTTGTCGTCCGCGCCGGGTATCATTAGTATCGTTTAGAACATTCTAAACAATTTATACGTCATAAAGCGGCGGGCGTCAAGGGGATTCGGGCGGGGTTCAGGCCGAAGGAAGGCCGAGGCCGAAGCGGAGGATGTCGTGGAGGTGGAGGACGCCGGCCAGGCGCCCCGCGTCGTCGAGCACCACCAGGGAGGTGATGCGGGCCTTTTCCATGATCATGAGGGCGTCCATGCCCAGGGCGTTCGCCTGCACGGACTTGGGCGGCGTGGACATGACGTCGGCGGCGCGCTTGTCCATGTTGCCTTCGCCCTTTTGGACGGCGCGGCGGATGTCGCCGTCGGTGACGACGCCGATGCGTCCGGAGGCGGCGTCCTCCGCGACGACGAAGCCCAGCCCTCCGGCGGTGATGAGGGGCGCCAGCTCCCGCAGGGTGCGGGCGGCGTCGGCCCGGGGGAACTTCGCGCGCATGATGTCCTTGACGGGCGCGTACAGGCGCTCGCCCAGGGAACCGGAGGGATGGAGCAAGGCGAAGTCCCGCGCTTCCACGCCGAGGAAGCGGCTCACGGATACGGCCAGCGCGTCGCCCAGCGCCAAGGCCGCCGTGCTGGAGCTGGTGGGCGCCAGGCCCAGGTGGCAGGCCTCTTCGCGCACGCCCGTGGTCAGGACGATGTCGGCCTGGGAGGCCAGCGTGCCGCAGGCGTCCCCCACCAGGGCGATGACGGGCACTTTCTGATGGTTGCGCGCGGCGGCGATGAAGGAAACCAGCTCGTTGGTGTTGCCGCTGTGGGAGACGGCGATGAGGATGTCCTGGGGGCCGAGGGCGCCGAGGTCGCCGTGAACAGCCTCCGTGGGATGGACGAAAAAAGACGGGCGGCCCAGGCTCGCCAAGGTGCTGGCCAGCTTGCGGGCGATGAACCCGGATTTGCCCACCCCGGCGGTGACCACCTTGCCGCGGCAGGTGCCCACGGCGCGCACCGCGCGGCAGAAATCCGCGCCCAGGTGCGCCTGCATGTCCTTGAGGGCTTCCGCCTCCATCAGCAAAACGCGGCGGCCCTCCTGGATCAGGGTTTCGTCGGAAATAGAATCTTGATCAATGGCCTTGGCCGGTTTCATGGAATGGTATTCAGAGGGGCTTTTCCGGGGCCCCGGCAATGGTCCCGAGCAATCTAGTGTCGTGTCGCATAAGTCTCTTGACTTATTGGGATGTCATTGCGAGCCGAAGGCGAAGCAATCCCAGGGATCGCCTGCGCTGAAAAACGATTCACGGTGCACTGAAAGCTGGGATTGCTTCGTCGCAAACAACGCTCCTCGCAATGACATAAGTAAAGAAGTGTCAGAGACACTACACTATTCCTCGTCCTCTTTGCGGAGGCGGGACAGGACGGTGAGGTCTTCCAGGGTGGTGGTGTCGCCCGTGGTTTCGCGGCCGGCGGCGATGTCGCGCAAAAGGCGGCGCATGATTTTTCCGGAGCGGGTTTTCGGCAGGGCGTCGGTGAAGCGGATGTCGGCGGGCCTGGCCAGGGAGCCGATTTCCCGGGTCACGTGGGCTTTCAAGCCATCCTTGAGCTCGTCCGACGGCGCGCGCCCGCCCTCCAGGGTGACGAAGGCCACCACGGCCTCGCCGGTGAGGTCGTCGGGCCGGCCCACCACGGCGGCCTCGGCCACCGTGTCGTGGCTCACCAGGGCGCTCTCGATTTCCGCCGTGCCCAGCCGGTGGCCGGAGACCTTGATGACGTCGTCTATGCGGCCCATGACCCAGAAATAGCCGTCTTTGTCGCGCCGCGCCCCGTCGCCGGCGAAATAAAAACCGGGGATCTCGCTCCAATATTGCTTCTTGTAGCGGGCCGGGTCGCCGAAGATGGTGCGCATCATGGAAGGCCAGGGGCGGCGCACCACCAGGTAGCCGCCGGCGTCGGGCGGCACGGGCTTGCCTTGCTTGTCCACCACGGCGGCGTCCACGCCGGGCAGGGGCAGGGTGGCGGAGCCGGGCTTCGTCGGCGTGGCGCCGGGCAAAGGCGAAATAAGGATCGCCCCGGTCTCGGTCTGCCACCAGGTGTCCACGATGGGGCAGCGCTTGCCGCCGATGATCTCGTGATACCACATCCAGGCCTCGGGGTTGATGGGCTCGCCCACGCTGCCCAACAGCCGCAGGCTGGAGAGGTCGCGCTTCTTGGGCCATTGTTCCCCCCACTTGATGAAGGCGCGGATGGCCGTGGGCGCGGTGTAGAAAATGGTGACGCGGTATTTTTCGATGATTTTCCAAAGCCGGTCGGGTTCGGGCCAGTTGGGCGCGCCTTCGTACATGACCACCGTGGCGCCGTTGGCCAGCGGGCCGTAGACCACGTAGGAATGTCCCGTCACCCAGCCGATGTCGGCGGTGCACCAATAGACGTCCTCCTCGCGCAGGTCGAAAGCGTATTTGGCCGTGTAAGCCGCCTGGGTGAGGTAGCCGCCGGTGGTGTGGAGGATGCCCTTGGGCTTGCCGGTGCTGCCGGAGGTGTAGAGGATGTAGAGGGGGTGCTCGGCGTCCAGAGGTTCCGCCGGGCAATGGGCGGAGGAGGCCGCCATGAGGTCGTGCCACCAAAGATCGCGGCCGGTCTGCATGGAAACGTCTTGGCCGGTGCGGCGGAGCACGACGACTTTCTCCACCGTCGGAGTTTCCTTGAGGGCCTCGTCCACGTTCTGCTTCAAATTTATGACGGCGCCGCGCCGGTAGCCGCCGTCGGCCGTAACCACGGCCTTGCAGCCGGCGTCGTTGACCCGGTCGCGGATGGCCTGGGAGGAAAAGCCGCCGAAAACCACGGAGTGCGCGGCGCCCAGGCGCGCGCAGGCCAGCATGGCCACGGCCAGCTCCGGCACCAGGGGCATGTAGAGGCAAACCCGGTCCCCCTTGCCCACGCCCAGACCCTTGAGAGCGTTGGCGAAGAGGCAGACTTCCCGGTGCAGGTCGGCGTAGGTGAGAACGCGCTGCTCGCCGGGCTCGCCTTCCCAGATCAAGGCCGCCTTGTTGCGCCGCCAGCCGGCGAGGTGGCGGTCCAGGCAATTGTAGGACGCGTTGATTTTTCCCCCGACGAACCATTCCACGAAGGGCGGCTTCCAGACCATGGTTTTCTTCCACGGCTTGAACCAATGCAGCTCTTTGGCCCGGGCGGCCCAGAACTTCTCGGGGTTTTTGAGGGACGCGGCGTAAATCTTTTTGTATTCGGCGAGGCTTTTGACGCGGGCGTTCTTGGAGAACTCCTTGGAAGGCTTGAAGACGCGCTTCTCCTTCAGGACGGATTCGATGTCGGGCATCCAAAGGCCTCCTTGCTCAGCCGGCCCCGGGGCGGGGCGGGAGACGCGTCAGTTGCCGGGGAGCGGATCGCCGAAGGACGACGGCCTCGCGGCCAGCTCGCGGCGGGCCTCCAGGATCCTCTCCCGGGGCACGCGCCTCAGGTCCCAGGTCAGGCCCACTTTGGAGAGCGTCCACACCCACCACTTGGTGGGATCGAAGTGATGGAGGCGCACCCCGTTGCGGTAGTCGCTCTGGAAGCGGTGATGGAAGTTGTGATATCCCTCGCCCAGGGTGATGATGGCGGTGATGAAGCTGTCCCGGGCGGAGTTGTCCCGGGAGTAGGGCTGGCTGCCGATGTAGTGGGCGAAGGAGTTCACCGCGAAGGTGGCGTGGTATTGGAACACCATGCGCAGGAACCCCGCGATGAGCACGGCGCCCACGGGGTCTCCCCACAGGAGGCCCAGAGCGCCCGGAAGGACGCCGCTGAAAACGAAGGCCAGGGGCACGTAATATTTGTTCTGGAAACGGACCAAGGGGTCCGCCAGCAGGTCCGGCACGTTCTTGTAGTCCAAGGGCGGGTCTTTGACAAGCACCCAGCCGATGTGGGCCCACCAGAAACCGCGGCGGATGTTGTAAGGGTCGCGCTCCTCATCCACCTCTTGATGGTGGAGGCGATGGTCCGATGACCACTTCAAGGCCGAGTTCTGCACGGAGGCGGCGCCGAAAAGCAGGTAGAAAAGACGCAGGGGCCAGCCCGCCTTATAGGTGGGATGGGCGAACAGGCGATGGTAGCCGCCGGTGATGGAAACCCCGCAGAACGCGAACCACAGGAAGGCCAGCCCGATGGTCCACCAGGAGAAATGGACGGCCGCGGCCCAGTAGACGCCCACGGCGCCCATGATGTGGACAAAGGAGATGAACAAAATATTAACCCAGTTCAGTTTGGAACGGGGGGGTTGGTCGGTGGTCAACAAGCGGCCCTCCTTAAAGATATCCTTCTATTGACGCAAATTATACTTTTTTTCAAGGGCAAAATCGGCCCCCCGCAAGAAAAATCGGGGGCCGGGCGCGGCAACGAACCGTCGCGCCGGCGCGAAGCCGGAATATTGGTATAAATCAGCCTCAAATTCAGTCCACGGCCTGGACCCCGGCGTCCGCCGGGGTGACGAATACTTAGAGACTTGTTGGGACAGCGCATCGGCGCAACACGTCCGACGCGTCTTTACGTACGCCGAACCGTCGCGCCGGCGAAGGTCGGCCTCCGACAGAGTGCCGGACCCCGGCTTCCGGCGGCGACGAATGCTCAGAGACTTAGGGGTCGCCTCAGCCCTGCGCAGCGTCCCCGGCTTCTGGACGGGACGACGCATGAACACCCGGTTCTGCGTCGGCAACGCGGCTTTCACCGGAAGAGTAAAACAAACGGCCCGCGACGCGCTCCGCTAATTTTCCAGACGGAATGCCACGGTCTGGCGGATCTTGACGGCCACGGGGCGCTCCCTCACCTTCGCGGGAGAGAACCGCGCCTTGGAAATGACCTTGCGGGCGGCCTGGTCGAAATCCGCGCCCGCCGAAGCGACCACGTCCACGGAAGCCACGCGGCCGGCGGGGTCCAGATGCACGTCCAGCACCACGTCGCCCTCGCGGCCGGCCAGGCGCTCGGACGCCGGGTAGAAGCGGCGGGTGAAATGGAGGAGGTCCTGGCGGTTCAAGATTTTCGGCAGCTCCGTGAGGTAGATCCAGTCCACCTCGCCGGAGCCGTCGCCGGTGCCCAATCCGCCCAGGCCGCCGGCGCCGCCGTCCCCGCCGGGCTGCTCCAAAACTTTCGTGTCGGGCCCCGGCAAAACCCATTCCTTGGGCGGGGCATCCGACGGCGCGCCCGTTTCCGGCAGGCCGGAGGCGCCCGGCTTGGGCGGCGGCGCCAAGGAATCCTGCCGGCGAGGAATGTGGGCCAGGGGCGCGCCCGCGCCCGGATTCTCCGCCCGGCGGGCCAGGGCCGGGTCCGACACAAGCCGGAAGGGCCGGGTCAAATCGATCTCCAGGCTGTCCACGGGCGCGCGGGATTCCTTCTCCCGCCAGGAAAGAGCCTGCCACAGAAGAAGGTGCAAGGCCAGGGACAGGATCAGGGCCGTGGACCACCCGGCCTTCTCGTCGCGTTTCGATGCCGTCGCGGCCGCGCTCATTTTTTCCCGGGCCGCACTTCCAGGGCCGCTTTCTTGATGCCGAGACCGCGCACCACGTCCAGCAGGGCCACCACCTCGCCGTAAGGCACGGCCTGGTCCGCCGCGATGGACACGTGCAGGCCCGGCTCCAGAGCGAAGCGCCGGCTCAGCTCGCCCGCCAGGGCCGTCAGGGGCAGAATTTTTTCCTCCAGCACGATGGTCCGGTCGGCCGCCAGCTGGATCTGCAGGGTGGCGGTGGCGGTTTTCTCCGAGTGCGCCGTGCGGGGCACGTTGACGTTGAGCGCCCGGCGCTGGATCAGCGGCGCCGTGGCCATGAAGATGATGAGGAGCACCAGCACCACGTCCACCAGGGGCGTGACGTTGATGTCGGTGATGGGCCGGCTGTTTTCAGACGAGTTCATAGCAAAACAATTTCAAAGCCCGAAGGTCGAAGTTCAAATCAATCGCCAAACCCAAGGCTCAAGGCCGCGCCGCTTCGGGCTTGCCGTTTTGAGCTTGATTTGAACTTCGGGCTTTGACCTTTGAACTTCCCCCCTCCATGGTCAGCGCGGCCGCCGATCCGTGTCCCGGGCCTCGTCCTTCAAGTGGGCCAAAAGCAGCCGCGCCAAAGATTCCGTGTCAATCAGAAGGTCGTTGACGCGTTTCTGAAAATAGTTGAAAGCCAGCACGGCGGGGATGGCCACCAAGAGGCCCACGGCCGTGGCCACCAGGGCCTCGGACAAACCTTGCATCACCACCTCGGGACCCGCGCCCGCCGAGGCCGACAGGTCGTTGAACGCCTTGATGACGCCCAGCACCGTGCCGAAGAGTCCGATGAAAGGCGCGTTGTTGCCCAGGGTGCCGAGGATGAGGAGGCGTTGTTCCAGCCGACGGCGCTCCCGCAGGCGGGCCGCGTCCAGATGCTCCTCCACGGAGGCCAGGCCCGCCCGCACGTGGCGCAGGCCCGCCAACAGGATGGCGGCGGCGGCCCCGGGCGCGGCGTTGGCCGCCTTGGCGGCGCCGTCCAAATCCCCCTCTTCGATGCGCAGGCCCACTTTTTCGTTCAACAGCCCGAAGGCTTTCTTTTCCCGGGCCAAGGCCAGGGCGCGGTCGATGATCACCGCCACCGCCAGCACGGAGCAGGCCAGGAGCAGATAAATCACCCACTCGCCGCCCGAAAGGGCTAAATATTTAAGAGGTCCCAGGTTTTCCATATCAATAGTATGTATGCAATACTTCGGCCGGGCAACGGTTTAGCGCGCCGCCAGCCTCAGCATGGCCAGGCAGGACTCCGCCGCCGCGAAGTTGTTTTCCTCGTAAGTGAGGCGGGATTGTATGCGGTAATAATCGTCCTCGGTTCCCAACTCCCCCAGGGCCCGGATGGCGATGGAGCGGACCACCCAGTCGAAATCCATCATGTAGCGGCGGAGCTTCTCCAACCCTTGGGCGTCGCCGGACCGCGCCAGGGCCTGGGCCGCGTAGACCCGCAGGGCCTGGGAATCGTCGCGCTCGGCGGTGTCGGCCAGGGAGGCCCGCACCGGCGCGCCGCCCATGATCTCCAGAGCCTCCACGGCGCCGAACCGCACCGCCAAACTGCGGTCCCGCAGGGCGTCTTGGAAAATGAAGGAATCACGCCGGGCCGGATTGTAGGCCAGGGACACCAGGGCCGCCGCCCGCACCCGCGCGTCCGGGTTGGTCCGGGCGATGGACTCCACCCGCTGGACCAAGCCGAAATCCTTGGCTCCCGCCAGGCCCTCCGTGATGAGGAAAGCCAAATCGGAATAGCGCACCTTGAGCGAGAAACCCGCCGGCGTGATGAGGTTGTTCAAGTCCGTCAGCACGTCCTGCACGATGACTTCTTCCGGCGGAGGCAGCTCCGCCAGCCTCTCCAGCAGGCGCACCAGCTCGTTGTCGATGCGGATGTCCACCCGCTCCACTTCCAAGCGCGGCGCGGTGATGATGAGAGGCTCCAGCTCGAAGGCGGCGCGGGGACGCGGCACGGGCGCCGACGGCGGCGGCGCAACCGGCTTGGCCGGCGCGGGCGTTTTCTTGGCCAGAAGTTTCAGCGCGCCGATGCAAACCTCCGCCAGCACGAACTGGTTGCCCTGCTCCGGGCCGATGCGGGAGAGGAGGACCTCCCCGTCCTCGGGCCGCCCCATGTCACCCAAATAGCGGGCGGCCATGGCGCGCATGAGCCAGTTGTTGTCGCGGAGGAAGGCGAGCAGCTTGTCGCGGCCCCGGGCGTCTCCCAAACGCAGGGCGGCTTGGGCGGCGAAAACGCGGATCAGGGGCGACCAGCTGTTTTGCGCGGCGTCCAGGAAATAGGGGACGGCTTCCTTGTAGCCCGAAACCTGCAAGGCCTCCAAGGCCGCGAACTGGATGGCCACGGACTTGTCCAGCAGAGCCTCGCGGAAATATTTCACATGGTCGGGGTCTTGATAGGTAGCGAGGGCCACCAGGGCTTCGGCGCGGGTGCGCGGGCTTGAGGTCCAGCGCGCCGCCTCCACCAGCCGCTGGCGGAGCTGGCGGTCCTGTGCCAGGGAAAGCGACTGGGCCAGCGGAACGCCCAGTTCCAAGTAACGGTTTTTGAACCGGTAGCCCGCCGGCGTGGTGAGGGACACGATGTCCCGCAAAGCGGTTTCCTGCAGGTCTTGGACGGTGGGCCGCACGCGCTTGCGTTCGTCCAGGAGCGAAATCAGCTTGGCGGACACGTCCGCGTCCGCACGCTCCCGATTCAGAGCCACGCCCGGCTCCGAGGTGGCCAGAACGGCGGCGCACCCCGCCGCCAGCACGCCCAGCAAGGGAAAAGGCAGGTATCTCATAAAATTTTTTGGGGCCAAATTTAAGCCGAGGATGGGAATCGAACCCACAACCTACGGTTTACAAAACCGTTGCTCTACCAATTGAGCTACCTCGGCGTGGCTTAATTGTAGCAAAAGCGGGCGGGATCAAGGTTTCGGCCTGGGAAGGCCGCCGGGCAGGGCTTGGATTTGACGGTCGTGGACCGAGCTCAATGAAAGTTGGGCGGAAACGGCGCCCGCCAGGGCCATGAGCATGTCGGCTTGGGTGTCCCAGGCGTCTCCTTGGGTTCCCAAAAAAGCATCCGCCCCCTGCCCCAGAACCACGGCGGCGGCCGGCCAGGCGACCGCCCAGGCGAGGGGCGAACGAAGGCTGGTTTTCAATGCGCCAGGCCTTCCACCGCGTCGGCCACGCGCGCGGCGGCCCAAGTGAAATCGGC
>JBQTIM010000166.1:0-3810 GCA_052388135.1 Elusimicrobiota bacterium | reverse complement strand
ACGGGCAGGCCGCCCGCGCCGTGGGCCGTTCCCTGGAATTGGCGGGCGCCGGCATGCCCGCCGAGGACCGCGCGGCCTACGAAGCCCACAAAGCGGAGCTGGAAAGCCGGACTCTTTCGCCACCCGGTCCGGCGGGGCCGGCGCGCAAGGCCAACCTGGCCCTGAAGGGCCGCTACCTGGCCTTCCTGGGCGGGAACGTCAACCGAACGTCCCAATCCACCGTGTCCAGCGTGAACGGGCGGCTGGGAAAATTTTTCACGGACCGCGTGGACGCCAGCCTCACGGCCGGCTACACCGCCGGAAACCTTCCCAAGAAATACCGCGGGGCGTCGTTCGGGTTGGCGAGCCGTTACCACCAGCCTTTGCCGGTGCCGGCGCCCCTCAACGCCACCTTCGGCGCGCGCCTGGAATATCAGCCGAGGCCCAGCCAAAAGACCTCCTTCGTTCTGTCGCCCGGGTTGAGCTGGGTGCAGGAAACGGGAAGCCTCGACCTTTATTACGAATACGGCGTGTCGGGCCGGCTGAAAAAATCCAAGACCATCTCGCTGGGCTACACCGTTTATTTCGGAGGCAGCCGATGACCGCCGTTCGCCTCGCGCTGGTTTGCGGGCTTTTGGCCGGGGCCGTTTCCGTGCGGGCCGCGAAAAAACCCGACGGGCCTCTGGAACGCCTCCGCGCGGTCTGGAGCCCGCACGCATCCTTTTTCGCCGATCCTCAAGTGGGCTGGAGCGGCCAGCTCCGGGTCAAGGCCACCGATGGTTTCCTGGGGGCCCGCCCGTCGGAGCGAAGCCGCGCCCTGGAGGACTTGGCCGAGTCCTGGCGGAGCGCCCGCCCGGAAGAGGCCGGCCGCGACGCTCTCCTGGAGGTCCGCTGGGACCACGGCGGGTGGCTCTGGCGCAGCCGACTCGACGCCAAGAGCGGCCGCGAGAACCTGTCCCTGGTGGACCGCTGGGACGACGGCGAGCTCGTCTGGATGCAGGAGTCCTCGTCCCAGGGCAAATGGTTCCTCTTTCTGGGCGGCCAATCCGTCTCGGGCGGCCAGGTGGGCTCCTCCTCCGGCCTCAACGTCCGGCTGGGCTCCACTCTTTTCCGCGACAAGTACGACGCCGCCATAACTTTCAACCAAACCTCCACGGGCCAGAACCCCAAGATCAAGCTTCAGTCGGTGGGCTTTCTGGGGCGCGCCCTTTTCCGCGTGCCCAACACGGCCTTGGGATACAACCTGGGCGGACAGATCGCCTCCATCAGCGGCGAGAATTTCGAGACGGAGCAGGAACTCAGCCTTCTGGCCGGCCTCAATTACTACATGTCCAAGGGCGCCTGGGACCTGGCTTTGAACCTGGGCGACGAAGGCACGCGCACGCTGGTGGTCGGCTACTCCATTTTTCTCACCCGCTGATCTCCGGCGTCCGCCGGACGTGGTATAATCTCCATGAAGAAAATCTCCATTGCCGCCGACGACGGCACGACCGTCGTCCTCCTGAAGGGCCTCCTGGAGGGGAACGGGTATAGCATCCTCGCCGTGGGGGACGGCCAAAAGGCTCTGGACGCGGTGCCGGTTTTTAGGCCCGATCTGGTGCTAATGGACGTCATGTTGCCCGAAGTCCACGGCTACTCCGTTTGCGGCTCCATCAAAAACGACGCGTCATTAAACGGAGTAAAGGTGGTCTTCCTCACCAGCAAGGCCTCCCAGACCGACCGCCGCATGGCGGAGCAGGTGGGGGCCGACGGCTTCCTGGTCAAACCCGTGGATCCGGCTCATTTTTTGGAGTTTATCCGTCGGTATTTGAATACTTGACGAAAGTGTCATATATGGTTATCCTATATATGACCATGACGGTCGGGAATGTGATTCCATGAAAATATCCGCCTTGCAGGAATACGGCCTGCGCTGCATTTTGCAAGTGGCGGCCCATGGATTCCAGACGCCTCTGACCGTGCGCGATATCGCGGCCAAGGAGGGGTTGACCGCCGTCTACGTGGCGAAAATTTTGGTCACCCTGCGCCGTGCCGGCCTCGTGAAAAGCGTGCGTGGCATGCGCGGGGGCTATGTCCTCAGCCGGCCGCCCCGCGAAATTTCCGTGGCGGAAACCCTGGCGGCCCTGGGCCGCATGGACATCGTGAAGAACCACTGCCGGCGGTTCCCGGGGGTCCGCGCCGAATGCGTGCACATCGGCAACTGCGGCATCCGCCCGGTGTTCGCGCTGCTGGCCGAGCATATCTACGGGCTGTTGAGCGGACTCAACTTGGAGCAGCTGATCCAGGACGAGTCGGCGGTGGCCAAGGAGTTGGACGCCAAGAACCGCATCCCCATCCGGGCGCTGCCGGTTTCTTCCTGACCGCCGCAATTCCGAGCCTTCAAAGGGAGATTATGAGCGACGCGCCGTTGTTCCAAATCAAAGACCTCCACGCTTCCGTGGAGGGCAAGAAAATTTTAAACGGGGTGGACCTCACCGTGAAAGCGGGCGAGGTGCACGCCATCATGGGGCCCAACGGCTCCGGCAAGAGCACGCTGTCCTACGCCGTCATGGGGCATCCGCGCTACAAGATCGAGTCCGGCGACATCCTCTACAAGGGGGAAAGCATCCTGGGCTTGAAGACCAACGAGCGCGCCGCCAAAGGTTTGTTCCTGGCTTTCCAATATCCGGTGGCCGTGCCGGGCGTGAGCGTGGCCAATTTCTTGCGCACGGCCATGAAGGCGGTGCGCGGGCGGGACGTGCCCGTGAAGGAGTTCCGCCAGCAATTGAAGGAAAAAGTGAAATGGCTCCAGATGGACTCGAAGTTCATCACGCGTTACGTGAACGACGGGTTTTCCGGCGGGGAAAAGAAGCGCCTGGAGATCCTCCAGATGGCGCTCCTGGAGCCGGCCATGGCGATCTTGGACGAGACGGATTCCGGCCTGGACATCGACGCCCTGCGCATCGTGTCGGAGGGCATCAACAAAATGATCACTCCGGCCCGGGGCGTCCTCATGATCACCCACTATCAACGACTGCTGAACTACGTGAAGCCCCAGTTCGTGCACGTGCTTTCGGGCGGGCGGGTCGTCCGCTCCGGCGGGCCGGAGCTGGCGGAAACCCTGGAGGCCAAGGGATACGAATGGATCGAGCAAGAGACCACCGCCGCGGCGCGGTGAAGGAGATTTGAGATGACGCCCAAAACAGCGGAATTAAAAGAGCTCGGCCAGGATTATCAATACGGGTTTCATGACCCCACGGACAAGTACGTCTTCCAGTCGGGCAAGGGCCTGAACCGGGAAATCGTGGAGTCTATTTCCAGCAAAAAGGGCGAGCCGGACTGGATGCGGGAGTTCCGCCTCAAGTCCCTGGACATTTTCCTTCAGAAACCGATGCCCACCTGGGGCGACAGCAAGGCCCTGGGCGAGATCGATTTCGACAACATCCACTACTACATGAAGCCCGAGGGAAAGCAGGAGAAGGACTGGAAGGACGTGCCGGAGGGCATCAAGAAGACCTTCGACCGCCTGGGCATTCCCGAGGCGGAGCGCAAGTTCCTGGCCGGCGTCACGGCCCAGTACGAATCCGAGGTTGTTTACCATTCCCTGCGGGAAGACCTGACCAAGCTGGGCGTGATCTTCCTGGGCATGGACGACGGGCTGAAGCAATATCCCGACATCGTGAAGAAATATTTCGGCACCATCATTCCGCCGGCGGACAACAAGTTCGCGGCTTTGAACTCGGCGGTGTGGTCGGGCGGCTCCTTCATTTACGTGCCCAAGGGCGTGCAGGTGCCCATCCCGCTGCAGGCCTACTTCCGCATCAACGCGGAGAACATGGGCCAGTTCGAGCG
>JBQTIM010000165.1:0-22982 GCA_052388135.1 Elusimicrobiota bacterium | reverse complement strand
GCGCGTATGTCCTCCCGGAACCCCGTCATGACGGACAGCGTGGCGATGAGCGCCGCCACCCCCACAGCCACCCCGCCGATGGCGATGGCCGACGTCAAACTCCCCCCCCACGTGCGGCGGGAGCCCTTTAGGTAGCGTTTGGCAAGGAAGAGTTCGAAGGACATTTTTATTTTTGGCTGCTCATGTTAGGTCGTGGCCGTCACCCCGGCGCACGCCGGGGTCCAGGGTTTAAATAAGCTCGTCAGAAAAATCTTGCCAATTCGGATTCATCTGTTCAATTAATTCCAACTTCCACTGTCTTTTCCATTCCTTTATGGCCTTTTCTCGTCTTATAGCCGATTCCATGGTCGGGTTCAGCTCGTACCAGACGAGCGTGTGGACTTTGTAGCGTTTGGTAAAACCTTCAACGAAGCCGTTCTTGTGTTCCCAAATCCGTTTCGCTAAATCCGATGTGACGCCGATATAGAGGGTTCCATTGCGGCGGCCGGCAAGGATGTAGACGCAGGGTTGTTTTTGCATCCCGTCTTTAAACGTCACCCCGGCGAAAGCCGGGGTCCAGAGGTTTTCATTCTTCTATGGCTATAAAAACTGGATTCCGGCTTCCGCCGGAATGACGGCGAACGGCCTGGCTTTTAAACTCAGAAAAGCGCGAAGGCGAAAATCGGCGTTTTCGCGAAGAAATTTTTCTAGGAGGAGACTGACGTTCATGCTCGGTCCTCCGATGAGAACTTCAGTTCCTCCTATGCCGGCCTGAGCAGAGGAAACAAAATCACTTCCCTTATGGATTCGGTGCCGGTGAGGACCATGGTGAGGCGGTCTATGCCGATGCCGAGGCCGCCGGCGGGGGGCATGGCGTGCTCCAGGGCGATGAGGAATTCTTCGTCGGCGGGCATGGCTTCCTCGTCGCCGGATTGGCGCTTTTTGGCCTGTTCCATAAAACGTTCCCGCTGGACGTCGGGATCGTTTTGTTCGGAGTAGGCGTTGGCGACCTCTTCGCCGGCCAGATAAAGCTCGAAGCGTTCGGCGATTTCAGGGGCGTCGGGGTCGCTTTTGGCCAGGGGCGAGAAGGCCTTGGGATAGCCCAGGATGAAAGATGGCTCCTTGACCGTGGGAAGGATGCGTTCGTCCAAAAGGCGGTCAAAATACTTATGGTCGGGGAGGGCGGCGTCGCCGCGGATGCCGGCTTTTTGGGCGGCGTCCCGCCAGCCGCCTTGCCGGCAAAGGGCGGCGTAGTCTATGTGAAGTATGGTGTTAAATAGATCGCGCAAATGGAGCCTGCTGAAGGGTTTTTGAAAATCCACTTCAAGGCCTCGGTAGGTTGATTTCTGGATGCCCACGGCCGCCGCGCCGGAGCGGATGAGGCTTTCCGCCAGGTCCATCATGCCCCGGACGTCGGTGTAGGCTTGATAGGCTTCCAATATGGTGAACTCGGGGTTGTGGCGGGTGTCTATGCCTTCGTTGCGGAAGGCCCGGCCGATTTCGTAAACGCGTTCCAGGCCCCCCACCAAAAGGCGCTTGAGATAGAGTTCAGGGGCGATGCGGAGATAGAGGCCCATGTCCAGGGCTTCGTGGTGGGTGGTGAAAGGTTTGGCGGCGGCGCCGCCGGGCACGGGCTGCATGAGAGGGGTTTCGACTTCCAGGAAATGGCGCTCGTCCAGGGCGCGGCGCAGGGCGGTGCTGAGCCCGGCGCGGACTTGAAACGTGCGGCGGACGTCGGCGTTGGAAAAGAGGTCCACCTCGCGCCGGCGGTAGCGCTCCTCCACGTCGGTCATGCCGTGGAATTTTTCGGGCGGCGGGCGGAGGGCTTTGGCCAGCATCCGCCAGGATTTGGTTCGGAGGGTGATCTCGCCCGTTTTGGTCCGGAAGGGCGTGCCGGCGACGCCGATGATGTCTCCCAGGTCCGCTCCGTTTTTGAAGGCGTCGTATCCGTCGCCGATCTCGTCTTTGCGCAGGTAGACCTGGAGGCGGCCCGTGCGGTCTTCGATGTGGGCGAAGGCGGCTTTGCCCATGTCGCGCCGGGTCATGAGGCGGCCGGCGACGGAGGTGTCCTCCGACGCCGCAGCTTCGGGCCCGAGGCTCTGGTGCCGCTCGAGGACGGCGCGGGCCGTGTCGGCGGCGTCGAAGCTGACGGGAAAAGGGTTGACGCCGGCTTCGCGCAGCTTGGCCAGCTTGGCGCGGCGCTGGGCGATGAGCTCTTCCAGGGAGGAATGGGCGGCGGGCTGGGCCGGCCCGGGGTCAGGCATGGGAGTCGCTGGGCCGGCTATTTCGCGGGCCGCGACGCAAGGATTTCGTTGACCTTGGCGACGAGGCTGCTGGGTTCGAAAGGTTTTTCCATGTAGCCCGCCACGTTGGTGGCCAGGGCGAAAACGTCGCGCATCTGGCCCTTGGCGGTGAGGATGAGGATGGGGATGTTCCGCGTGGCTTCCTCGGCGGCCAACTTCGTGCAGACCGTGTAGCCGTCCATGATGGGAAGCATGACGTCGAGGACGATGAGATCGGGCCGGTAGCCGGTTAGGAGGTTGAGGCAGGCCTGGCCGTCCAAGGCGGTCTTGACCTTGTGCCCCTCCTTTTCGAGAAGGAAAGACACCAGCTCCACTATGTTTTTTTCGTCGTCCACCACCAGAAGATCGGCCATGTCTTCTCCGTTTAATTTTGGTGGCCCTACTATACAAAGCTTCCCCCCCCGTGTCAAAAGGGACGGACGCTGTTTTTCCTAGTCTTCCGCGGACGACCGGCGGGGCTTGTCGCCGCTCAGCTTCCACTCCAAGTAGGCGTTGATGAACGGGTCCAGGTCGCCGTCCATGACGGCGGAAATTTGCGAGGACTCGTGGCCGCTGCGCAGGTCCTTCACCATTTGGTAGGGCATGAAGACGTAAGAGCGGATCTGGTTGCCCCAGGCGATGTCGCCTTTGGCGTCGTAATGTTTGTCGAGGGCGCCGCGTTTTTTATCCATTTCGAAATCGTAAAGTTTGGATTTCAGCATCTTCATGCACATGGCGCGGTTCTTATGCTGGGAGCGCTCGTTCTGGGATTGGACCACGATGCCCGTGGGCAGGTGGGTCATGCGGACGGCGGAGTCCGTCTTGTTGACGTGCTGGCCGCCGGCGCCGCCCGAGCGGTAGGTGTCCACGCGCAGTTCGCTTTCGTTGATGACGACGGGGACGTCGTCCTCCACTTCCGGCAGGATGTCGCAGGCGGCGAAGGAGGTGTGCCGGCGGGCGTTGGAGTCGAAGGGCGAAATGCGCACCAGCCGATGGACGCCGATCTCCGACTGCAGGAGGCCGTAGGCGAAGGGGCCCTTTACCAAAAACGTGACGCGCTTGACGCCCGCTTCTTCCCCCGGCAGAAGGTCGGCGATTTCCATGGCGAAGCCCTTGGTTTCGGACCAGCGCTGGTACATGCGCAGGAGCATCTGCGCCCAGTCGCAGGATTCGGTTCCGCCCGCGCCGGCGTGCAGGGAAACGATGGCGTTGTTGCGGTCCATGGGGCCGGAAAGTTTGGCGCGGGTGGTGAGTTCCTGGGCGGATTTTTCCAGAGACGCCAGGCCGGCGGCGGCTTCTTCGGCTTCCTTGGGGTCCTGGTATTCCCGGGCGAGCTCGAGGTGTGTTTTTAAATCTTCCCACCGGCGGTTCATTTTCTCCCAGGGTTCGATGACTTCTTTAAGGGAGGTGACTTCCTTCATGGTTTTTTGGGCGTCCTGCGGAACGTCCCAAAAGGCGGGTTGGGCGGCGAGGGTTTCCAGCTCTTTCAGCTTGACGCGTTTGCCGGGGACGTCAAAGGAACCTCCCCAGCCGGTCCAGGGAGGTCTTCACGAGGTCGAGCTTGTCTTGGATTTCTTTCATGGAAGGATTCTATCAAATGAAGCCGAGTTCTTCTGAGAACTTAAGAAAGCCCCAGGGGCCCCGATGAAACCGAGACTTAAATCAACTTCCTTCGCAGTGACAATAAAGCACCCACCGTGGCGGCTAACGCGCAGGCCCAGGCGAAGAGGTCGCCGCGGCGGACGTAGAAAGTTTCTCCGGCCATGGGGCTGGGGGCGCCGCGCAGAACGGCCTCTTCCTGCAGGCGCGTGCGGGCGACGACGCGGCCCTTGGGGTCGATGAAACCGGAAACGCCGGTGTTGGCGGCGCGCACAATCCAGGTGCGCGTCTCCACGGCGCGGAGGACGTTGGCGGTGAAATGCTGTTCCGGCGCGGCGGTGTCCAGGTACCAGCCGTCGTTGGTGATGTTGACGGTGAGCTGGGCGCCGCGGCGGACGAAGTCCCGCACCAGCCCGGGGAAGAGGTCCTCGAAGCAGATGTTCACGCTGAAGCGGACCTCGGGAAGCTGGAACACGGTCTTGTCGTCGGAGCCGTGGAAATCTCCCAGCTCGTTCAAGACGCTGATGAAGCGCGACAGGATGGGCTGGAGCGGAACGAACTCGCCGAAGGGAACCAGGTGCTGCTTGCGGTATTGCGCCAGGATGTGGCCCTGGGGCGTGAACAGGAAGGCGGCGTTGTAGTCTCCCTTCTGCTGGTGTGTGGCCGCGCCCGCCAGCAGGAAGGCGCCGGCGGAGCGGGCGGTGTCCTCCAGCCAGCGCGTGAACTTGATTTCGTTGGGGATCCAGCCGGGCACGGCGGTTTCGGGCCAGACGATGAGGTCCGTCGGCTCTTCGGCCGCCCGGGCGGTCAGCCGCGAATACACGTCCACGATGTCGTTCTCGTAGGCTTCGTTCCATTTGCGGTATTGGTCGATGTTGCCTTGCACGATGGCGACGGACAGGGGCGGCCCGGCCGGCGCCGCAGGCCGCGACCAGCGCTGAGCGGTCCCGGCCAGGAGGAGCGCCCAGAGGGCGGCCGCCGGCCAAACGGCGGCGCGGCGGGCCGCGGGACGTTGAAGAAGAGCCGCCGCAACGGCGGCGTTGGCCAGGACGATCCAAAAGGAAACCATGTAGCCCCCGCCGACGTCCGCCAGGGAAAGGAAACAAGGCGCGCGCCATTGGGAGGCGGAGAGAGGCAGCCACGGGAAGCCCGTGAACGCCCAGGAGCGGATCCATTCCAGCGCCGCCCAAGCCGCGGCCGCGAGGACGGGCCAGGCCCGCGGCGCTGAAATTTGAAACAGGCGGGACGACAGTCCGAAGGCGGCCCAGTAAAGCGCCAGATAGGCGGACAAGGCGCTCCAAGCCAGCAGGCTCACGGGCGCCGCCAGCCCGGCCGCGCGGCAGGTGGGATAGATCCAATAGTACACGCCCAGGTTGGCCAGAAGGCCCGCCGCTCCCGCCGCGCCGGCCGCGCCTTTCAGGGAACGGCCGGAAACGGCGGCGAACAGAGGAACCAAGCAGGCCCAGGCCGCGGCGCCCAGATTGGCTTTCGGAAAACAAAGTGTGTAGAGGGCGGCGCTCGAAACAATGAGCGCGGGAAGACGGAGCCGCGCCGCGGCGGAGCTTTTAACGGCCGGCTGAGGATGCGGAATGAGGGCGGTCCGCGCGTTTCCGGTGGGCTATTTGCCGCAGCACTTCTTGTGTTTCTTACCGCTTCCGCAGGGACAGGGGTCGTTGCGCCCGATCTTCTTGACGTCGGGGAGGGCCGGCTTTTCAGCGCCGTTGCCCAGACGGGCGGGGACGACGAGAGGCGGGGCGGCCGGCGCGCCGGCGCCCGTGGAAATGCCGCTCTGCGTGGGCGCGATCAGGGGCGCGGGCTTTTCGGCCCGCATGGGCCGCGGGCCGGCGGCGGCGGGCACGGGCTGTTCCTGCGTCACCTGGATGCGGAAAATGTATTCCAAAGTCTCTTCCCGGATGCGCTGCATCATGGATTCGAAAAGGTTGAATCCTTCTTTTTGAAACTCGATGAGAGGATCCTTCTGGCCGTAGGCCCGAAGGAAAATGCCCTTGCGGAGCTGCTCGAGGTAAGTGAGGTGCTCCACCCACGCCTTGTCCATGATCTCGAGGAGCACCCAGCGGCCCAGACGCTGAAACACCTCGGCGCCCAGCTCCGACTCCCGGTTTTGGAAAGCCTTGTCCAGCTCTTCCTTCAGCTGGTCCCGCAGGTGCGCCTGGGAACCGTAGTCCTCGGCCTTGAGGGCGACCTCCAGGCCGAAGCTCCTTTGGAGCCAGGCGGACAGGCTGCCCAAATCCCATTGCTCCGGGACCACTTTCTCCGGCGCCCAAAGGACCAGCTTTTCCTCGAGCGATTCGTTGACCATGTCGCGGAAGCGGTCCGACAGATCCTCCCCTTCCAGCGTGGCGTTGCGCAGAGCGTAGACGGCCTCGCGCTGCTTGTTCATCACGTTGTCGAAATCCAGAAGCTGTTTGCGGATGTCGAAGTTCATGGCCTCGACCTTGCGCTGGGCGTTCTCGATGGCGCGGTTCACCCAGGGGTGCTGGATGTCCTCCCCTTCCTCCATGCCCAGCTTGCCCATGATGGCGGAGATGCGGTCGGAGGCGAAAAGGCGCATGAGCTCGTCGTCCAGCCCCAGGTAGAAGCGCGACGAGCCGGGGTCGCCCTGGCGGCCGGAGCGGCCGCGCAGCTGGTTGTCGATGCGGCGGGCTTCGTGGCGCTCGGTGCCCAGGATGTGCAGGCCGCCGGCCTCGCGCACCAGCGCCGCCTCCTCGGCCGAGGGCGGGTTGCCGCCCAAAATGATGTCCGTGCCGCGGCCGGCCATGTTGGTGGCGATGGTCACCGCCCCCTTGCGGCCCGCCTGGGCGATGATGGTGGCCTCCTGCTCGTGGTATTTGGCGTTCAGCACGCTGTGGGGGATGCCCTTGTGGCGGAGCAGGCCGGCCAGCTTCTCGGATTTTTCGATGGAGCGCGTGCCCGCCAGCACGGGCTGGCCGCGCTTCCAGCAGTCCTCCACCTCCTCGACGATGGCGGCGAATTTTTCCCGCTCCGTGCGGAACACGCGGTCGGCCATGTCCGTGCGGCCCGTGGGCCGGTTGGGCGGAATCTCCACCACGTCCAGCTTGTAAATTTTCCAGAACTCCTCGGCCTCCGTGAGCGCCGTGCCCGTCATGCCCGCCAGCTTCTTGTAGAGCTTGAAAAAGTTTTGGAACGTGATGGTGGCCAGCGTTTGGTTTTCCTCGGCGGGGCGGATGCCCTCCTTGGCCTCCACGGCCTGGTGCAGGCCTTCCGACCAGCGGCGGCCGGGCATGAGGCGGCCCGTGAACTCGTCGACGATGACGACCTCGCCGTCCTTCACCACGTAATCCACGTCCTTGTGGTAGAGCTTGTGGGCGCGGATGGCCTGGGTGATGTGGTGGACCCATTCGCCGGAGATGTCGTCGTAGAGGCTCTTGACGCCCAGGAGCTGCTCGCACTTCACGCTCCCCTGGTCGGTGAGGGTGGCCGTGTGGGCTTTTTCGTCCACGATGTAATCGTAGCCCTCGCCCAGGTCGATGCCCTTGTACTTCGCCTCGATCTCCTCGGACTCGGTGATGGTGCGGCCCTTGAGCCGCGGAATGACGCGGTTGACCACCAGGTAGCGCTGGCTGGAGGCCTCGCCGGGGCCCGAAATGATGAGGGGCGTCCGCGCCTCGTCGATCAAGATGGAGTCCACCTCGTCCACGATGGCGTAATGGAAGGGGCGCAGGACGCGCTGGGCTTTTTCCTGCACCAGGTTGTCGCGAAGGTAATCGAAGCCCACTTCGTTGTTCGTCACGTAGGTGACGTCGGAGCCGTAGGCCTTCTGGCGTTCGGCGCGGGACATGTCGTGCTCCACGTGGCCCACGGTCATGCCCAGGAACTCGAAGACGGGGCCCATCCACTGCCGGTCGCGCTTGGCCAGGTAGTCGTTGACCGTGACCACGTGCACGCCTTTGCCGGCGAGGGCGTTGAGGTAAACGGGGAGGGTGGCCACCAGCGTTTTTCCTTCGCCGGTCTTCATCTCAGCGATCTTGCCCTGGTGGAGGATGGCGCCGCCCAGCACCTGCACGTCGTACGGGCGCAGGCCGATGGCCCGGCGGGCGGCCTCCCGGGCGGCGGCGAAGGCCTCCGGCAGGAGATCGTCCAGGGTTTCCCCTTTTTCCAGCCGGGCGCGGAACTCGGGCGTTTTGGATTTGAGGGCGGCGTCGTCCAGGGCGCGCATGCGCTCGTCCCATTCGGCCACCTGCTGGACGAGAGGGGCGAGCCTCTTCAGCGTGCGTTCGTTTTGGGTGCCGAAGACGGCCTTGACGAGGCCGAGGGACGTTTGAAGGATGTTGGGCACGTTAGGATTTTATCAGAATGGCAGGGAAATCCAAAATGAGGGCCGGGGATTCGAAAAAATCCCGAGAGCACGCCACGCTCGGAAGAGCGTTCGAGCCGCCGTGTACGGAACAGGGCTCTTGAGGCGCCACCCTTAGGGATAAAACATCACCTGAAGGGCTCCCCGCAGGAGAAGCCCCGGCGACCGGCGATATGTGTAGAAGGATTAGGCCGTTACTTTGGTGACGTTGGCGGCTTTGGGTCCTTTGTCGGAGTTGGTGAGTTCGAACTCCACGGCGTCACCCTCCGCGAGACTTTTGAAGCCGTCGCCTTGTATGGATGAGAAATGAACGAACACGTCGCCTGCCCCGTCGTCACGAGCGATGAACCCGTAACCCTTTTGATCATTGAACCACTTCACTTTTCCTCTCAACGGCGCACCTCTTTCCTCGGACTTCATACAGCCGATTCGACTGAACTTCTCAATGCCGATTTGAAATTAGTAACAATTGATTTAGTTGTCAATCCCTTTTCGTCAAGCCGGCGGGACCGGCCAGCGCGCGGCGGAAGGCCTGCCCAGGAGATAGCCCTGCCCGTAGGGGACGCCCAGGCTCTTGAGGACTTCGAGGTCCGCCTCGGTTTCGATGCCTTCCGCTATGACTTCGGCGCCCAGGGTCTCGGCCACCTTGAGGAGGCGCTTCAGCGCGCGCTCGCTCAGTTCGTCGCGGGAGATGCCTTTGACGCAGCTCTTGTCTATTTTCACGACGTCGGGCTCCAGCAAGGTGAGGCTTTCCAGGCTGGTGCGGCCGAACCCCACGTCGTCTATGGCGATGCGCAGGCCGCCCGCGCGCAGGGCGCTGATGGGCCCCGCCAGGAAGGAAGGGTCGCCGATGATCTGCTGTTCGCTTACTTCCACGCAGAACCTCCGGCGGGCCGGCCCGGCGGGGAAGACGTCCAGCAAGTCCTGGGCCGGGACGTTGAGGAGCGTGGACGGGAACAGGTTGATGTGGACCCGCTCCTCCAGTGGAATGGCGGCCGCGGCCAGCAGGCAGGCCTTGAGGCAGCGGTGGTCGGCCTGCGTCAGGATGTTGGCCTCCAGCGACGCGCGGAAAAAGTCCTGGGGCATTTCGAAGGTGGCGAAGGCCAGGCGGGTGAGAAGCTCTTGGCCGACGGTCCTCAGGTCCTTGAGGCGGAAAATGGGCTGGGTGAGCACGTGGAGCCGGTCGCCGGCCCGGATGGCGTCCAGCAGGCCGTCCATGCCGGCTTTCCCCTCGTGCGAAGACGAGACGCCGTTGGCTTCGAAAGACACCTGGTTTTTGCCGGCGCTTTTGCTGCGCCGGAGGGCGGCGTAGATGCGGGAAACCAGCTCGTCCAGAGACGACACGTCCGGGGGGACGGGCGCCATGCCGACGCTGGCCGTGATGAGAATGGAGTCCCGGCCCGCCAGCCACACGGGCGAGCCGGATATCCCCAGGCGGATTTTTTCCGCCATGCGCAGGCCTTCGGCCTGGTTGGTGTCGGGCAAGAGCACGGCGAACTCGTCGCCGCCGATGCGCGCCGCGTGGTCGCCGGGGCGCAGGGAAGCCTTCAGGTTGAGGGCCGTTTCCTTCAATACCACGTCCCCCACGGGGTAGCCCAGCGTGTCGTTGACGCGCTTAAAATCGTCCAAGTCCAGCAAGAGGGCCCAGAGGCCGGTGCTCTCGCGGAGGGAGCGCTGGATTTCCCCCGACAGCTTTTTCTGAAATCCGCGGCGGTTGAGGAGCTCGGTCAGCGGATCCAGGCCGCTCAGGCGCTCGAGCCGGTCGTTGGCGTCGCGCAGGGCGTTGGAGACCGTCTGCATTTCTAAATTGGATTTCTGCAGTTGGGCGGCGGTTTCCTCCAGGCGGGCCTGGCGGTCGGCCGCGCGGCGCAGCTCGCGCAGGCTGGCGCGGCCGGCCGCGATCAGGAACGCGGCTTCGAAGGCCGCCCACACGGCGTGCTCCAAAGCCCGCCAGGGCGTGGCGAAACCCGTGCCGTACATGGACCAAGGAAGCCATTCGCCCAGAGCCAGCCGGGTGGCGTAGGTCATGGCCACGGCCGTCAGGAGGACGGCGCCGTCGCGGTAGAGGGCCAGGAGGGCCAGGGAGGCGAACACGTGGAAGTGGGTTTCGATGCGGCCGCCGGAGGCGTGGACCAGCAGGGCGGATTGGAGGAGCTGCGCGGCCGCGACCATGTGCCGCGTGAGCCGGGCGCCCGGCCTGCTTCGGATCAAGTGGAGAGGGTAGAGCGCGAACGCCCCTCCCAGCAGGGCCACCACCAGGAGGTGCTCCAGGAAAGGCCAGCGGCCGGCGATCCAGGTGCGGGGAGACCAAATCGCCGCCGCGGCCACGGCGAATATCCATTGGCCGGGAAGCAGCCAATAGAACATGCGGTCCGTCAGGAGGACCACTTTCCTCAGGTCGGACCGGAATATGCTTTCGGCGCGGGACGGCGGGCCGCCCTCGCTCATGGCTTTGGGAAGAAGCCCGGCGCCGCCGGCCGCTGAAGGCCTTTTTCCAATATGAAAGATATCCTTAAAGCGCTGCCGAATTCCCGCCATGGCGGCCTTTCCGTTCTTTTTGGCTTCCGGGGGACCGCTTCTCCCTACATAATTATATACGATGGGCGCGGCCTTTCAAGAAGCGCGCGCGCGGGCTTTTTTCTCCCGCGCCAGCAGGAGGGCCTTGGCGCGCGCGCCGCCCCGTCCGGAATATCCCCCCAGGCCTCCGTCGGACCGGACCACGCGGTGGCAGGGGATGACGGGCGCGAAGGGGTTGGCCCCCAGCGCCGCGCCCACGGCCCGGGCCGCCCGGGGGCGGCCGATGCGGGCGGCGATCCAGCCGTAAGTGCGGACCTCGCCCGCCGGTATTTCCGCGCACGCCCGCCAGACGGCCTGCTGGAACGGGGAGTGTTTTTTGAACAGGCCCAGAATTTTTTTCGGGATGATCACGCGAGCCTCCCTCACAGCGGCTCCGCCTCCAGCAGCGATTTGCCCCGGCGGAGCCGGTGATATTTTACCGCAAAACGGTGGGATTCGTCGCGCACGTGCTGGAGGATCTGGAGGGCGGGAGAGTCCGGCGGCAGGCGCACGGGTTCGGCGCGGCCGGGGAGAAAGACCTCCTCCTCGCGCTTGGCCAGGGCGGCCACGGGCGGGCGGCGGCCCTTGAGTTTCTCGAAGGCCTTGAGGGCGGCGGAGAGCTGGCCGGGGCCGCCGTCGATGAGGACGAGGTCCGGCGGGCCGAGCCCTTCGGCGGCGGCGCGGCGGTAGCGGCGGAACACGACCTCCTCCATGGAGGCGAAATCGTCCACGCCTTTCACGGTGCGGATGCGGAAACGCCGGTAGCCGCTCTTGGCGGGGCGGCCGCGGTCGAAGGACACCATCGAGGCCACCGTTTCGGCGCCCTGCACGTGCGAGATGTCGAAGGCCTCGATGCGCAGGGGCGGGCGGGGTAAATTCAAGGCGGACTGAAGCTCGCGCAGGGCCTGCGTGAGCCGGATCCGGCTTTGCACGTCCTCGGGCCGCAGCGCGCGGAACGTCACGCGCTCGTGGACGCGGTCCAGAGCCGCGACGTTGTCGCGCCAGCGGGCGGCGCGCTCGAAGTCCAGGGCGCGGGCCGCCTCCTCCCTCTTTTGCTCCCACTCGCGGCGCAGGACGTCGTGTTTCCCTTCCAGGAAAAGGACGGCCCGGTCGACGATCTTCCGGTAGTCCTCTTTGGTGATTTTCCCCACGCAGGGCGCGGGGCATTCCCCCGTGTGCAGGTAGAGGCAGGACTTCACTTTTTCGAAAGGCGGAAGCTTTTTTTCCGTGAAGGGGATGTCGCAGGGCCGGAGAGGGAAGAGGAGCCGCTTCCAAATCCAAGACAGGAGGCGGCGCACCGAGCCCACGTTGGGATAGGGGCCGAAATAAAGGGAGCCGTCGCGGGGGCGCTTGCGCGTGAGGAATATGCGCGGGAAATCCTCGGCGGCGGTGATCTTCACGTAGGGGTAAGTCTTGTCGTCCCTCCACATGGTGTTGAAGAGCGGGCGGTGCCGGCGGATGAGCTTTTGCTCGATGAGGAGAGATTCGCGCTCGCTTTCGGCGGCGATGTAGTCCACGTGGCGCACGCCGGCCATAAGCGCCTGAATTTTGTGGTCGAGGCCGGCCGGCCGGAAGTAATGGGCCACGCGCTTGCGCAGGTCCAGGGCCTTGCCGATGTAGAGGATGTTCCCGGCGGCGTCCCGCATCAGATAGACGCCGGGCTTGTGCGGGAGGTTGGTCAGCGGAATTTCGAAGCTCATGAGCGTTCGCTTTTCGTCCGGAAGCAAGCCGTGGCGTTCCCTTCCCTTCAGGCCAGGGGGATCGTCGATCCGGAGCGAGGGCAGGCCGTTTCAGCGTCCGGCCCGGAGGACGGAACGCCGGACGTCACGCCCGCCGCTTTTCCGTCAACAAAAGGGCGGCCAGAGAATATCCGTCCTTGAGGCGGCCGGCCCGGATCATCCGCCGGACGGCGGCGCGGGAAAACCAGCGGACCGCTTTCACCTCGTTGGGGTCCGGCCGGCCGGTCTTTTCTCCCGCCCGGCACTGCACCACGTGGAAAATTTTGTTGGAGAGGCCGTTTATAGGATAGAACGTATAAATGAGCCGATGGTTCCGGGTTTCGTAGCCGCTTTCCTCCCGCGTCTCCCGCCGGGCGGCGGCCAAAGGCGTTTCGCCGCGGTCCACGCGGCCGGCGGGCACCTCCCACTCCAGGCGGCCCGTGACGTAGCGGTAGGACCGGACCATGAGCACGCGGCCGGCGCCGTCTTCCGCCACGCAAGCGACCGAGGGCTCCTTCACCTCCAACACGTGGAACCGCGGGACGATGCGGCCGCCCGGCAGGCGGACGCGGTCGCCGTACAGGTTCAGCCAGGAATTCCGATAAATCACCCTGCGCGCCAGCCGCCGGGGCGCCGTCATTCTTCCCCCCCGCCTTGCGCCGGCGGCGCGGTCCGCTCGCCCATCAAAATGTCCAGCGCGCGGCGGTATTCCTCCATGCCGAGAAGGGACGTCAGGCCGGCGTAAACCGCCGCGCCCGAGATCACGGCCGCGGGCACTTTCCACAGGAGGGACCCGCCCGCCCCGTAGGCCACCGCGCCGGCCGCCGCCGCCATTCCCAGGGAAGCGCCCAAGGATTGTAGGAAAGTCTTCAACAGGCGCCGGCCGCCCGGCAGGCCGAGCCGCCGCCGCAGGAGCCAGAGCAGCGCCGAGGCGTTGACCGTGGAGGCGACGGACGTGGCCACCGCCAGACCGCCCACCCCCCAGCGCCACATCAGCGCCAGGCAGCCGGCCATGTTGATGAGCATGCAGAAAGTGGCCACGCGCACGGGCGTGCGGGTGTCCTTCAGGGCGTAGAACGCGCCGACCACGACTTTCACCGCCGCGTAGGCCGGCAATCCCAGGCAGTAGCCGGCCAGGGCGGCGTAGGTGAGGAGAGTTTCGCGGTGCGTGAAAAGGCCGTGCTCGAACAGAAGCTCGATGATGGGCCGTCCCAAAACGATGAGGCCCGTCATGGCCGGGATCACGAGATAAAAAACCAGGCGCAGGCCGAAGTTCAGGGTGTCCTTCAATTCCTGATGGTCGTTCCGCGCGGCGGCCAGGGAAAGGGTGGGCAGGGCCGCCGTGGACACCGCGATGCCGAAAAGGGCCAGGGGAAACTGCATGAGGCGGTTGGAATTGTAGAGCGCCGTGACGGAGCCTTCCGCCAGGAACGAGGCGCAGACCGTGTCGAAATAGGCATTTATTTGGTCCACCGAAAGGCCCCACACCGCGGGCAAAACCAGGAGCGACACGCGCTTCACGTCGGGATGGCCCGGGTTCCAGCGCCAGCGCGGTAAAATTCCCTCCTTCTTCATCAAAGGCAGCAGGATGCCGAAGTGCAGGGCGCCGCCCGCCACGGCGCTCCAGGCCAGGCCCTCCAGCGGGTTCTTCCACAGGCGCGACAGCGTAAGGATGAACAGGATCTCCGCCACCGACAGCATGGCCGGGGCCAGGGACGGCAAAAAGAAATGGCCCATGGTGTTGAGGGCGCCGGCCGACACGGCGGCCAGGCAGACGAACAGGAGGAACGGGAACATCTGCCGCGTGAGACGCACCGTCAAGTCGAATTTCTCCGGATCGGTGGTCTCGAAGCCCCAGGCGACGAGCCGGGTGACCGCCGGCGCGAACAGGATGCCGAGCGCCACCAGGACCGCCAGCAAAACGGCGAGCGTCGTGAAAAGAGTCTGAAAAAATTCTGCGGCTTTGGGCCGCTCCCCGGCGGACACGTGCTCGGAAAAAACGGGCACGAAAGCCGGCGTGAGGGACCCCTCGCCCAGGATGCGGCGGAAAAGGTTCGGCAGGCGGAAGGCGGCGTAAAAAGCGTCGGTGAGATGCCCGCCGCCGAAGGCGTAAGCCACCAGGGCGTCCCGGGCGTAGCCCAGGACCCGGGAGGCCAGCGTCGCCGCCGACACGATGCCGGCGCGTCGGCCGAGCCGGCGGGCCGCGGAATGGGTTTCGCTCATGGATGGGAAGTTATGATAACAGACCGGGAGGGAAGTTCAAAACCGAAGCCGGTTCCCAGCGGGCGCCGCCGGAGGGTGCGGGGAGGCCGAGGACGGCGCCGCGCGCCCGGCGGCCTTATTTCCGGCCGACCAGCTCGTAAGCGATGACGGGTTTGGAGATGCCCGCGAGGATCATCGGGGCGGTGGGGATCAACTCGAACCCTGGTTGAAGGATATGAGCCGCGTCGGGTCCGGTCAGTATCTGTCCGGGCTTCGCCAAATCCATGAGCCGGGCGCACAGGTTGACGGAATGGCCGATGACCGTGTATTCGGTGCGCGTCTCGGTGCCCAGGCAGCCGGCCACCACTTCGCCGGTGTTCACGCCGATGCCCACGCGCAGGGGGGCCTGCCCCTGCGCGGAGCGGGTCCGCGCCAGCTCCTCCACGGCGTCGCGCGCCCGCAGAGCGGCGCGGGCCGCGGCCTCGGAATGGTCGCTCAAGGGAAGCGGCGCCCCGAAGAACGCCAGGATGCCGTCTCCCGTGAACTTGTTGACCACGCCGCCCTCGGCGGTAACCGCTTGGATGGCCCGCGAGAAGATTTGGTTCAGCGCCTCCAAAGCCTCCTCGGGCGGCACGCTGCCCGCGTAGGGCGTGAACTCGCGCACGTCCACGAAAAGCATGCTGGCCACGCGGCGTTCCCCCCGCTTCCACAAGTCCTGCGGGCTGGAGAGGACGAACTGCGCCACCTCGGGCGTCACGAACTGGCCGAAAACCGTTTTCACCTGCTGCATGCGCGCCAGCTCGAAGTAGGCGCTCTCCAGTTCGGCCCGCAAATCTTTTTCCCAGGCCAGCTCGCGCGAGAGCTGCCGCTTGTGGACGCAGCGGTTGACGGCCAGGATGAGCGCCTCTTCGGTCACCGGCTTCACCAGATAATCGTAAGCGCCTTCGCGGATGGCGCCGATGGCCGTGTCCAGCTCGGGCTGCGCGGTCATGATGATGACGTCCACGCTGCCGGCCGCCCGCGCGCGACGAAGAAGTTCGATGCCGTGGACCGTGCCCGGCATGTTGATGTCGGTGAGGATGATGTCCCAGCCCTCGTTCAGGCGGAGGGCGGCTTCCTCGCCGGAGGAGGCCGTGGAAACGTCGTAGCCCTGCCGGCGGATGAGGCGGCTGCAGCTGTCCCGGATGCCGGGCTCATCGTCCACCAACAAAATCTTGAGAGGTTTGTCGCTCCGCTTGCTGTCGACGGGAGCGGCCGGAGCGACGTTGACGGGAGTCTGCGGGTCCATGGTTATCCCAGAGAAAGCGAGAATGGCGCGTTGGCTCAACGCGCTTCTAAGCATAACCGGTCGGGAGTCGCTGTCAATGATTTTGTGGAGAAATAAAGGCGATTGACACCCGCCGGGATTTTTAAGTATCATGTGGGCCTTATGGCAAGACTAAAAACAGGCCGGCACACGTCGGCCATCAAAGCGGCCCGCCAGTCCCGCAAGAAGCGCTGGGCCAACCGCAGCGCCAAGGACGGAGCCAAGGATTTGACGAAGCAGCTTCTCGCCGCCGCCGCGCGCAAAGACCAGGCGGCTTCCGGCGAGCTCCTGAAAAAGACGGAGGCGCTCCTGGCCAAGCTGGGACGCCGGCACGTCATCCATCCCACGGCGGCGTCGCGCAAGGTTTCCCGGCTGTCCCGGGCCGTGCGCAGGCTGTTGTCCGCTTCTTAATCCTCTCCGCCACGGCCGTTCCCTAGGTCTTCCGGGCGCAGCTCCGCCTTTTCGCCGATGCCGGGCAGGCGGGCTCGGCGGATCTCGGACCGCTTGAAAGCCGGTTCCGGCGTCGAAGCGCGTTGCGCGGTTTCCCCCTAGGCGATTTCCTTCCTTCCGCCGGTTTTCTCCATCAAATTCCTCAGCAGCAACGTCAGGCCCGTGTCGGGGTCCAGCCGGCCGGTCTTTAAATCCGTTTCCGCGTCGAGAATTTTTTCCAGGGCGTTCAAAAGCCGGGTCCAGGAGGCGGCGCTCACCGCTTCCAGGAACTCTTCCTGCGGGCGGCGCATCTTGGTTTTGACCACGTCGCGGAGGACGTCCTCGCGGGAGGCCTTTTTTTCAGCGAGCAGGGTTTTCGCCAGGAACAACCGGCGATAAATCCGCGCCAGCGCCGCCAGCACGGCCTCGGGCGGTTCGCCGGCCGCGCGCCGGCTCTCCAGGAGGCGCAGGACCTCCGCCGCGTCTCCCCGCCACACGGCCCGGTCGAACTCGAGGAAGGCCAGGGCGCGGCCCTCCGGCGCCAGGGCCTCCACGTCGGCTTCCGTGATGACTTTCCTGCCACCCGCGTAAAGAACCAGCTTGTCTATTTCCTGGGCCAGGTCGGGCAGTTGGCCGCCGGCCAAGTCCACCAGGGCGCGGGCCGCCTCCGGCGCGAGCTCCTTGCCGGCGGCCCGGGCGCGCTCCTGGGCCCAGCCGGGGAGCTGGTTCTCGAAGGGCGGCCAGAAAGACACGGCCATGCCTTTCGACTTGACGGCCTGGACCAGGACGCTGCGGTTGTCCAGCTTGTCCTCCCAGAAAAGGAGGAGGGCGTTTCCGGCGGGCGCGGCGGCCAGGCCGTCGGCCAAGCGCAGGGCTTCGGCCGCGGCCAACTCCTGGGCCCGGCGCACGAGGACGACGCGCTTTCCCCCCAAAAAACCCATGGTCAAAAAGGCGTTCAGGATTTCCCCCGCCGAGGCGCTTTGCCCGTCCAGCCGGTCCACGTTGAGGCCCGAGTCGTCCCCGGCCAGGAATTTTTTTTGGAAGAGAGCGGCGGCTTCTTCCTTTTGTAGAGTGTCGGGGCCGGCGAATAGGTAGACGGGGTGGAATGTCCCTTTTTCCCAAAGGGCGAGCAGGGACTGCGGCGTGTCGGCTTTGAATTTTTGAAAGGCCATGGTCAAGCCCGCGGGCGGAGGCTCACGCGCGAGGCCGGGCCGGAAGCCGCGGGAGAAGGCGCGCCGTCGGCCGCGGGCATCGAAGGGCCGCCGCGCTCAGTACGGCGACGGCGGCGGCTGGACGGGCCGCGCGGGGGCCGGCTTGGGCGGCGGCTGGTTGGAGATTTTCCGCTCGCTGGCGCCGGACACGGAGCCGAAACCTTCCACCGTGCGCCGGACGATGTCGCGGGCGAAGAGGTCCCAGAGCCGCTGGCGCGCCTCCTCCTCCGTCTCGCCGCCGGGTCGCGTCTCGACGAAATAGCGGTACTCGTGGGAGAGGCGCGGTTCCTCCCACAACAGAATCCGGTTGACGCGGTCTATGAACTTGAGATCTATGATGACCCAGAGCTTGATCTCCTCCTCGGCGCCGGTGGAGTCGAAGGCGATGGGTTCCCGGATGTAGCGGACGATCTCGCCGGCCAGAACGCCGTCGGCCTCGCTTTCGTTGTTGACGATGATGAGCCGGCCGTCGCGCAGGAACTCGTCGGAGACGCGGAGGAGGAGCTTGTCCTCCAGACCGAAATACTGGGTCTTGTTGACGAAGGGCCGCAGCGTCGCGGACCGGATGTGCGCCGGAAGGAGGGACGGTTTCGGCGCGTAGACGGATTCGCCGCAGCCGGCCAGGAGCGCGGCGGCGGGCGCCAGGCGCCACAGGACGGACCTGCGGATGAGGCGGAAAATCTCGGGCGCGTTCCGTGTTCGTGGCATGTCAGCCTCCGTTGTTTGATGGCTTCGTGACGAAATTGACCATGCGCCCGGGCACGAAGATCTCCTTGACGATGGTTTGCCCAGCGAGCGCCTCGCGCACTTTCGGCAGCGCCTTGGCCGCCGCCAGCACCCGCTCTTTGCTTTCCTCGGGCGCGGCCGTGAGGCGGTCCCTCAGCTTGCCGTTGAGCTGGACGGGATATTCCACGGCGTCGGCGGCCAGGAGGGCCGGGTCGGCCTGGGGCCAGGCGGCCCGCGCCAAGGGTTCCGCGTGCCCGAGCTTTTCCCACATCTCCTCGGCCAGGTGCGGCGCGAAGGGCGAAAGCAGGAGAGCCAGCGCCTCGGCGTCGGCCTGCGCGGCGCCGGCTCCCAGGGCGTTCACGTACTCCATGAGCGACGCGATGGCGGTGTTGAACTTGAAGCTCTCGATGCGTTCGGTCACGTCCCGGACGGTCTTGTGGCGCAGGCGCTCGTGCACGTCCGGCCCGCCGCCGATTTTTTCCCGGACGCGCCAGGCCCTTTGGAGGAAGCGGTTGATGCCCTCCACCGCGCGCATGTCCCAGGGCTTGGGGAGCTCGAAGTCGCCCATGAACATTTCGTAGAGCCGCATGGCGTCGGCGCCGTGGCGGCCGATGATGTCGTCGGGGCTGACGACGTTCTTCTTGGACTTGGACATCTTCTCCACTTGCTCTTTCAGCTCTTCGCCGCCGGATTTCAGAACGGCCGGCTTGCGGGAGAAATCGATTTCATCGTAGCCGTGGTAGGCGCCCATTTTGTCCTGGTAGCTGTAGGAAAGCACCATGCCCTGGTGGCGCAACTTTTGGAAAGGTTCCTTGGTGGAGACGAAGCCGAGGTCGTAAAGGACCTTGTGCCAAAAGCGCGCGTAGAGCAGGTGAAGCACCGCGTGCTCGGCCCCTCCGACGTAGAGGTCCACGCCCGTGTCCGCCATCCAATATTTTTCCTTGGCTTTGTCCCAGCCGGCGGCGGAGTTCTTGGGGTCCAGGAAGCGCAGGTAGTACCAGCAGGAGCCGGCCCATTGGGGCATGGTGTTGGTTTCCCGGCGGGCGGGGCCGCCGCAAACGGGACAGGCGGTGTTGATCCAGGATTCCACGGCGGCCAGGGGCGAATCTCCCGTGCCGGCGGGCTCGTATTTTTCCACCTCGGGCAGAAGCACGGGAAGTTGGTCCTCCGGAACGGGTACGGGACCGCCGCATTTTCCGCGGCAGTGAACGATGGGGATGGGTTCCCCCCAGTAGCGCTGGCGCGAGAAGACCCAATCGCGGAGCCGGTAGTTGACGGCCTTTTTCCCCTTCCCCTGCTTTTCCAGGTCGGCGGTGATGCGTTTTTTAAATTCGGCGGTGGAAAGACCATCGTAGGGGCCGCTGTTTTCTGCGACGCCCTCTATTTCGAATGCTTCTTGAAGATCAAGAGGGTATCCTCCTATCTCGGGTGGTGCAACGACAAGCTTAATTCGAAGCCCAAATTTTTTCGCGAAATCAAAATCCCGTTGGTCGTGAGCGGGAACGGCCATGATGGCGCCGGTGCCGTAGCTGATGAGAACGTAATCCGCGATCCAAACGGGGATGCGTTCTCCGTTCACGGGGTTCGCCACCGTTCCGCCCGTGAAGACGCCGGTTTTGTCCTTGGCCAGATCCGTGCGCTCCAGGTCGGATTTGTTGCGGGCGCGTTCGCGGTATTCGTTCACGGCGGCCTTCTGCGCCGGCGCGGTGAACTTGTCCACCAAAGGATGCTCCGGGGCCAGGACCATATAGGTGGCGCCGAAAAGCGTGTCCGGCCGGGTGGTGAAGACCGTCAGCTTTTCGCCGCGGGCGGGCGCCGGTTCGGCGCCCTCGAAGACCACCTCGGCGCCCTCGGAGCGGCCGATCCAGTGCCGCTGCATGGCCAGGGTGGACTCCGGCCAGTCGAGGCCGTCCAGGTCCGCCAGCAGGCGGTCGGCGTAGGCCGTGATTTTCAAAAGCCATTGGCGCAGGTTCCGGCGCTCCACGGGCGTGCCGCAGCGTTCGCAGGCGCCTTGGTGCACTTCCTCGTTGGCCAGGCCGGTTTTGCAGCGGGGGCAAAAATTGATGGGCGCCGTGCCCTCGTAGGCCAGCCCCTTTTTGTAGAGCTGGAGGAATATCCACTGGGTCCACTTGTAATAGGCCGGGTCCGTGGTGTCCACCTCCCGGGACCAGTCGTAGGAAAATCCCAGGGCCTGGATCTGCCGCCGGAACGTTTCAATGTTCCTTTGCGTGGTGGCGCGCGGGTGGGTGCCGGTTTGGATGGCGTAGTTTTCGGCCGGCAGGCCGAAGGCGTCCCAGCCCATGGGGTGCAGGACGTTGAACCCCTGCATGCGCTTCATGCGGGCGATGATGTCGGTGGCCGTGTAACCTTCCGGGTGTCCCACGTGCAGGCCCGCCGCCGAAGGGTAAGGGAACATGTCCAATATATAGAGCTTGGGCTTGGCGGGATCCTCGACGGCGCGGAAGGCGCCGCTTTCGGCCCAGCGTTTCTGCCATTTCGGCTCGACGGTTTTGGGGTCGTAGGGCTCAGTCATTTTTAACAAGATACAAAAAATGCTCCTGGTTTCCTTTGGGGCCTTTCAAAACCGACGGGGCGGAGCCTTGGAGGCGGAACCCCCACTCTGGCAAGCGCGCCTCAATGTTCTTCAGAATTCGGCTCCGGACTTCGGGATCCCTCACGACGCCCTTGGGCGCGTTGCGGGGGCCGGCTTCGAACTGGGGCTTCACCAGCGCGATCAGTTCCGCCCCCGGCGGCAGAAGGGCGGCCAGGCGAGGCAGAACTTTATCGAGAGAAATGAAGGAAAGATCGGCGACGGCCAAGCCGGGCACGGGCAAATCCTCGGCGCGCAGCTTGAGGATGTGGGTTTTTTCCAGGTTCAACACCCGGGCGTCCTGCCGGAGCTTCCAGTGCAACTGGCCGTGGCCCACGTCTATGGCCGCGACCCGCGCGGCGCCGGCCTGCAAGAGACAGTCGGTGAACCCGCCGGTGGAGGCGCCCACGTCCCAGCAGACGCGGCCGCTGACGGAAATTTGGAAGGCGCGGAGAGCGCCGGCCAGTTTTTCCCCCCCGCGCGACACGTAGGGGGCGGCTTCCAGAAGCTCAACCGGTTGATCGGGCGGCACGAGCGCGCCGGCTTTGAGCGCCCGCAAACCGGGGGCGCGCACGCGGCCGGCCAGAATCAAAGCTTGGGCCTTGGCCCGCGTTTCGGCCAATCCGCGCTCCACCAGGAGAATGTCCAGCCGCCGCTTGGCGCGCAAAGAATCCGGGCGCGCGGCGTTCCCGGTCATGGAGCCGGGGTCGGGGGCCTCGCGTTCCGGGCCGCCGTCAAATTTAAGCCCGCGTTTTCGAGCCGACGCGGCCGTGAAATTCCAGAACGCGCTGGGAAATCTTCTCGGGTGAAAGGCCGGCCTTCTCCCGCAGTTTGGGCTGGCTTCCGTGCTCGATGAAATCGTCGGGAAGGCCGATGATGTCCACGCGCGCCGGCGCGCCCGTCAAAACGCCCCGCACGGCTTCGCCGAAGCCGCCGAGCACGGTGTTCTCCTCCACGGTGACCAAGTGCGGCGTTTTGACGGCCAACGCCTCTAAAAAGGCCTTGTCCAGGGGCTTGATGAAGCGCGCGTTCACCACGCCGGCGGAAACGCCCTGGGCCTCCAAAAGCGTCGCGGCCTGAAGGCTGGGGTAGACCATGTGGCCGATGGCCACCAGCGTCACGTCCTTGCCTTCCCGCAGGATTTCCCCTTTGCCGACGGGGAGGGGACGGGTTTCTTGCTCCATGGGAACGCCGACGCCCGCGCCCCGCGGATAGCGGATGACCGAAGGGCCGTCCAGGGTGAGGGCCGTCTTCAGCATGTGCCGCAACTCGTTCTCGTCTTTGGGCGACATGATGGTGAAGTGCGGCATCATGCGCGTGTAAGAGATGTCGAAGACGCCGTGGTGCGTGGGGCCGTCGTCGCCCACCAGACCGGCGCGGTCCAGGCAGAAGACCACCGGCAGTTTTTGCAGGGACACGTCGTGGATCATCTGGTCGAAGGCGCGCTGAAGGAACGTGGAGTAGATCGCCACCACGGGCCGCAGGCCGCCGCAGGCCAGTCCCGCCGCGAAGGTGACGGCGTGCTGCTCGCCCAGGCCCACGTCGTAAAACCGCTCGGGGATTTCCCGGCGGAAGATGTCCAGGCCGGTGCCCTCGGGCATGGCGGCGGTGATGGCCACCACGCGGGGGTCCTCCTTGGCCAGCTTCACCAGGGTTTCGCCGAACACCTTGGTGTAGGCGGGCGGGCCGGCCGGCGCTTTCACCATTTCGCCGGTTTCCGGGTTGAAGCGGGTGACGCCGTGGTACTTGATGGGATCCTGCTCGGCGGGCTCGTAGCCGCGGCCTTTCTTGGTGACGACGTGCAAAACGACGGGCCCCTTGATTTGCTTCACGGCGCTGAAGACCTCGATCAGCTGGTTCAGGTTGTGCCCGTCCACGGGGCCGAAGTAGCCGAAGCCCATTTCCTCGAACAGGACGCCGGGGAAAAGGAAAACTTTCACGCGGCGGGCCAGGAGGAGCAGGTAGGCCAACCAGAAGAGCAGCCGCGTCAGGAATATTAGTAAGCGCTTTTCCATTTGCTTCACGGCGCCCACGGAGAGGAGCTAGGC